>JACQWK010000638.1 GCA_016209525.1 Verrucomicrobiota bacterium | reverse complement strand
GCCAATCATAGCATCCACGGCTGCGCGGGCGCTCTCGGGTGTAGGTTGTTCTGCGAAGGCCACGAGCGCCTCGTCGAACGGGCCGCGCAATCCAGCGTAAATCCAGCGTTGGCCTTTCTTGCGGTCGGCGGGGAGCGAGTCGCGCAATGCAAGCATCCGCGTAAGTGCAGCGGCAGTGGCGCTCACCGCTTTGCCCGAAACGGTGATGACGGATCCCAGCCGTGACTCGAAGGTGTTTTCACTCGTCGTTCGCAGTAGCAGAAAGCGGCGGAACTCGCGGATGCCCGCGTCCACGCCACGTTGAAGAATGGCGGCGGCAAACGCGGGTGAAGTCGTCGCACCGCGTCCGTTCACTTCCGCCCTGCCGCGCTGAAAAAGCGCGACGACTTCCGGCAGGCTCATCGGCTGTTCCCACACGGGCAGCCATAGTTCGCCGAGATTCTTTCCCGCTTCGCCCGCTGCCGTCGGAGCCGCGCCGCTGGTGACGAAAGGAAACGCGCCTGTTCCCCGCCGCGCGCTGCCAAGTTGTCGCGACGTGCTGCCTTGGAAAAGTCCAAATGCCTCGCAAGCGAGCGCCATCGCCCACGGGGAAACTTGTCCTTCGCGAAAAGGCCGCGCCGTGCCGCTGTTGAATGCCTTGTTCGCCGCGCCGAACCAGCAACCTGCGTTGTAGTCGGCAAGGCAAAGGCCCGGTCCACCGCGTAGAAATGCAGCGAGGTCGGCATTCAAAGTCTCACGCTTCCAGCCTTTCGGTGGCTTTTTGATGGCAGTCGTTGCCTTGCCCCAGCCGATGGCGAAGTCGCGTTTGCCCGCGTTGCCACCGGTGCCGAAGAGCGGATTGAAACTCAATCGAGCGGCGGGCGAGATGTGCGACTGGAGTAGCGGCAGCATTTCTTCCTCCGCCTCGCGGGCCCGCCAACGTGCAGTGTTCGTAGCGCTCTTGGCTTTAGTGTCGGCCTTCTGGTGTTCGTCCCAACCTTTCTGGTAATTGCTCCACTCGCCGCGCTCACCGATACCTGCGAGGAATTCGATGAGTTCGCTTTCGGTTGTCGGGCCACCCGCAATATAAAAGACTGCGCCGCGCCAACCGCCACGCACGGAAGCCCAGCGCCGCGAACAGAGCGACAAAAGACCGAGTGCGGAAAGGCAGAGGCCGAGGCTGTCGAGATGCAGGCCGGGCAGAGGCAGCACGGTGAGCCGGTTCGGTGATTGGAGAGATGAGTCAGACATGGCGCAGGTCACTTGGCTCTTGGCTCGCGTGAATGTCGGCGGCGCAGATGAGCGATTCGAGATAGGCCAGCTTGAACGGCCCGAGCAGGCGGGGTTCGGCCGCATCGCGCAGGGTCAACGGTGGCGAAGCTTCCCTGGGGCGCTTTTCCCAGCCGCCGAGGATGTCGGAGACCAAACCTGTCCAGCCCGGCGAGGCGGGAATGAAGGTGAGTCCGTCTTCAGAGAACTCACCGCCGGTGCCAACGGCGGCGCAGGAAAACTCCATTGGCAGTCCACTGGCCCACGGCAGCGAGTCGGGTTGCCTTGGCACGCCGCAGACATCCTCGCCGTCGTCACCACGGGCGTAGAGCACGGTGCGGACTTTGCCGTGGTGGCAGGCGATGAGGAACAGGGTGAGGCCGGGCCATGCGGCGGTGTCTTTGAAGTAATGCGACCATGCGGCGAGGGTGGAGGCGGCTTCGTGGCGAATGTAGGTTTTTCCTAATCGTGGCTGAAAGCGACGCATCCAGCCTTCAAGCTGGCCCTTGGCTTGGTCCTCGATTTCCGAGAGCAACTGGCGGGAACGGGTATCGCAGATTTTTGCGGAAACTGTCCAAAGCTGGCGCGGGACTTTGTCTCTGCCCGGCTCTTCGCGGAGAAACTTTGCCGTGAATCCGGCTGACCCGATGAGGCGCTCGGTGGAATTGCGGAACGCGGCGGAGTTCTTCCCTTCCAGCGCGAAGACGAAAGGAGCCTTTGCCCAGACTGCCTTCATCTCAGCCTCGGAACGTGGCAGGGCTTTCTGCCAGACATTGTGAGCTTTGCCGATGTCGTGCCACTCGGCTGCGGAGATGACAGCGGTCCGGACGGAAGCGTCAAGATGCAGCGCATCAGTAATGCGTGTGGCGGCGGCTTTGACATCGGCGAGGTGTTTATCGAGACGAACCCACCCGGCCTCATGCTCGGTTGTAGCATCTTCCTCGAAGGTGTCGCTGAAACGTCCGGGCGGCGGGGCTTCATCGAGCCTGTCGCCCGATTGTCCCGTCCAGCCGAGGCTCGTGGAGTAGCCGCCTTCGGTGCGCGGCAGCATGACAACCATGCCGGGGCGGATGTCGTCGGGCCGCAGGGATTGCCATTGCTCGTTGCGTTCGTCCCAGACATGGACGCGGCCTTTGTCGAGAAAGTCGCGGACGCGATGGATGGCGACGGCGCAGCCTTCCGATGCGTCGAAGGCCGGGCCAGTGAGGGCTTTGGTTTTGCCGGGACCTTTCTTTGCTTCGAATTCGCGCCAGAACACGGTCACGTCGGCATTCTTGTCCGCACCCCGCACCCACGGGCTAACATCGGTGAAGCCGCCAAACACGTCCGGCTCGGTGGAAAACAAGCCGTGGACATCCATCGCGCGCGGGAACTCTTCGTCCTTGGGTTTGAGTGCGGCTTCCATCTCGGCACCACTGGACGCACGGAGTTTGTCCATCGCGTCTTTGGCCCCGAGCTTCGGTTCCTCTTCGTAGATGGCTGCGAGATTGGTGAGGAGCTTCTTGGAGTCTTCGATGTCTTTCGCTTCGTAGGGACCGATGGATTGGCCTTTGCTTTGCTTCCCCACCTGCGGCCATTCAAAGACGAAGGCTCTGGCCTTGCCATCGGCGCGGCCATCGCGGTTCAGTCGTCCGAGTCTTTGCAGCGCAGACGGCCACGGCGCGGCCTCCATCCACAGTGTGCGGGCGGAGATGTCCACGCCTGCCTCGACGACCTGGGTGGAGATGCAGATGAGTCCCGGCGAATCAGGAACGGTGTTGTCTTCCGGGTTCTGTTTTGCGACCGCTTTGCGCTGATCTTCAAAGGCCAGCAGGCGCTTCGTGTGTTCGTCGCGGTCGCCACGACGAAAGCGCGAGGTCAGCAAGATGGCGTTCTCGCGCCCAAGCGTGCGGTAAAGCTCCTGTGCGGCTTTGACGGAATTGCACACCACGAGCGAGAGCGTGCCGTCTCTGTGCTCGGCGCGAATCGCTGTCGCCAAGCTGTCGCTGAAAGTCGCTGGCGGAGCGCCTTTCTTCTTCGCCTTCGCCTTTAGCGCGGTGTCCTTCCAAAAACTCAGCGGCCTCGTCGGGTTGAGTCGTGAGAGCGCGGCTGGGTCATCGCCTACTTCGACCACGGGCATCATGGTCGCGTCATCTTTCCGCCGGTCTGGTGTGTCGAGAAACACAGGGCTGGGCGTGGCGCTCATCCACCAAGTGAAGCACGGCTTCAACACGCCAAAGCGATGCTGCCGCATCCAATCCAACTGCCCCGAAGTCCAAAGCCCCGGCCCCATCAATTGCGTCTCGTCCATCACCCACAGGCAATCGTTATTGAGCAGTCCAAAGTGGATTGGCCAGCGGTAGCGGCTCATGCCGTAGCCGCGATTGAGCGCACGGCTCAGAAGCATGTCCTGCGTGCCGATGAGGATGGCGGGTTTTTCGGGCCAAACGTCCCAGTCCCCGTCGGCTTCTTCCCCGCCCATGAGGATGATGGGCGAATGCTCGCGAAGCCATTCGAGTTCTTGGAGAGCCGAGCCAGTGATCGCAAGCTCTGCGGCCCTGACTGAGAGATTTTTTAACCAAAGAGCGGCATTGACCCGCGTCTGCTCCACCAGCGTGCGCATCGGCAGGCAATACACAAGGCGGCGCGGCCAGTTCTGGTTGAAGCTCGTTCGTCGAGAGCCGAGAGTCGGCGAGCCGACACGATTCCAAAGCCAAGCGAGCACGACGGCGGCAGTTTTGCCAAGACCAGTTGGAACGTTGATGAGTTGAGAGCGGCATTCTGTGCCCGAATCGCCTCCCGCCAGGCGGATTTGATAGTCGTAAGGCAGGTGTTCCGCGGCAGCTTGGAAGAAGTTGGTGAAGGTCATGGCACAGGCAATATTTCGGGGAATCGCCGGCATACGCTGCGTGTTCTTCTCTGCATCGTTCGAGGTGGAATCCCAGGTCGCGATTTTCCTCAGCGACTACTCAGAGTTTCTATCACATCGGTCTCAGGCGCGCGAGGGGGAAAATCAACTGCCTCGTAATGCCTCCGCTAATTGCACTGAGTGCGCATGGAGCAACTCAGATCACTCTGATATCTGCACTTTTGGCCAGAGTTCACATTTTGCTTGAAGCATGGCGAGAAGTTCTGATTGTATGTTCGCACCAAGGCAGGATGAATTCCTGAGAACCAAGGAGCGATGGACAAGAAGTGTTTGCAGATTCCGGTGGACTTCGCCAGTCGCACGGAGTTTCGGTTGCTCGAACGAGCAGTTGAAAAGCCCGGCGCGGCGACGGTCCTTTTCCTTTACCTCTGGCGGGCGGTGGCCTACGCGGCGGAGAATGGAAGGTTAGGCTCGCTGTCACGCGATGAAGCGGCGCTTCTGGCGGAAGATACCGCCTTTCTCGGTTTGGAGAATCCCATCTCGTTATTGACTGCCCCGAATGGTTTTCTGGTTTCAGATGGGGACGGCTATTTCTGTCCATTGTTTGCAGCCGATAACAAGGCCTTGTCTCCGAACTTCGTTCCGATCCAGCGACAAGGCGGGCTAGCGCGCGGCGTGGTGATGAAGCGTCGATCACTTGAAGGCGTCGCGCAGCAGCAGAGCTTATTATTGGACCCAGCTTTGTTTAAACGACCGGATGGCAATCCGATGAGCCCGGATGAAATCAATCGCGCGATCATGCTCATCAAATTGCTCGACGGTTATTTGGGAAGGCGCGCCCGATTGAACTCAGAATTCTCCCCGGGCCTCGTCGCAGATGCTTATCGGGCGGACCGCGCATACTCAGAAGATACCATCAATCGGTTTTGCTCGTGGTTGTACGTGCAGCGGCAAAGTCATGCGGGACATCCGGGCCTCCCGGAAACGACGGAGCAGGTTTTGCACGATTTTGATCGCTACGCAAAAGCCGTGGAGAACTGATGCGTCGAAAATCGAAGTCACCTTCTCCGATTCAAACCGAACTTCGGCCTGTCGAACCCGCGCCGGTCGAGCCGCCGGCATTGTCGGCCGTCGTAGAATACCGCCCCGTCAACGAAACTGGTTTATGGCGGGTTGAGCAATGGGAGTTGTTTGCCGGAGAGTTCTCGGCTGTCCGCAAAGAGGACTTGTCCGTCTTCCACGAAATGCTTTCGCATTCGCCGCGGGCCCGGATGATCGTCCGGCGATTATTTGGATTTCGGCCTCTGCGTCTGCCGCTGAATGGAAACCAGGACGATTATCGCACCTGGTCTCGATTCGAGTTGTGCGACAATTTGGGCATCACCGAGAAAGAGTTGGCTGCGGAACTGGAAGCGGTGCGGACATTCTGGCAGCAACACTTGTCGCCGAAACAGCCCGAGACTCCGCCTCCGCCTGCCGCTCCGGATGGTCAAATGACGTTGGTGGAGACGGACGATGAAGTTTTGAAGAAGTACGGGTTCAATCCTTCCGTTTTCGATCTGCCGCATCGTGCTTCGGAAGAGAACAAGGTGGAAAAACAATGGTTCGCGAATCGCGTGCGGGAGTGGAAGAAACTCTTCGACCAATCCATGACAGCGCGGCTTGCTACCCAGGCGCTTTTCAACGAGATGCGGCTGCGTCGCGAAGAGAACGCGTTGTGGGAACTGGATAAGCAACCAGTGCCGGAGAGTTTGGAGAAGCGGAATCTTCTGGAGAAAAACAAAGCGGCCATTGAAAACCGGATCACGGAACTGGAGGAGTCGTACCAGGAGCAATTGAAAAACATCGAGGACATCGCTCCCTGGTTCAACGCGACCGGCAAACAGATTTCGATCACGGGCGCGATTGGGGAATTGATCAAGGGCGTCCAGGAATACAGAGCGAAGAAAGATACCCGCATTCTCGATGGCGTGTTCACGGCCTTGGAATTGCAGGTGCTTCTTCTGCAAAGCCAGCAGGTGCCTGAACCGATGTATCGTTTCGGCTGGGTCACGTATATCAACTCCACGAAAGGGTTCCTCTGGGATCAGAGTTTCGAATCGGCGTTTCGTCCCGCTGACCTGGCGAAGCTCGATGCGGGATTTAAGGCGGGGGTCCAACGATTCTCCGAAGAACGGGGAGACGTGTTGCCAGACTTGGAACGAGACGGACCGGACGGCGAATATAAAGAACTCTACAGCCCAGAAGAGAAAAAAGAGGCGCAGGGACCTAAACCTGGCTCGCGCGACTGATCTGAAACGGTTCTTTCGCAAGCGGCGGCGGAGACGACGGGAGTGATTTAACCGCAGAGAACTCAGAGATCACAAAGAAACGCAAGGAGGTATTATGAGAGACATCAAACAACTCTGTGACCAGGTCCGACAGACCGCTTACGATATTCACGTCTATCATGGCCACGGCCATTTGGAAAAGGTCTATGAAAACGCGCTCGCGCATCGCCTGCGCAAAGCGGGCCTGGATGTGAAGCAACAGCAGCCGATTAAAGTGTATGATGAAGACGGCACGTTAATTGGCGATTACTTCGCCGATTTGCTGGTCGAAAATATGTTGATCGTAGAATTGAAGACTGCGAAGACCCTCGCCAAGGAGCACGAGGCGCAGATTCTGGGCTACCTTAAATCCGCCCACTTGGAGCACGGCCTCCTGATCAACTTTGGCTCCTACAAATTCGAGATTCGGAAATTCGTCTGGTCCGAACACAGGGGCAAACGCGGAAGCGGGCTTATTTTCCGACTCCTCTCTGGGGTCTGTGCGCTCTTTGCGGTTAGCGGATGACACCCGTGGAAGTCCTCATTTCTAGCGACCCGCCCAAACACCTGCGCATTACCCAGACGATGTTGGAGGATCTCCTGTGGGATCCGGTGATGGCGGCTTGGGTGTTTTTCAAGATCAGGCTGGATGCCTTCCAGGCGGTCCGGCTGCGGATTTATTGGTTCACGCCGGACGTGGAGGATCACAGCGGGTTTACGAGCGGCAAGACCATCGTCGATTGGGTCTGGTGCAATCTCTCGGCGGCCCTCCTTTACGATTGCCATATCGGGGCGATTTTCCAGACCTTTCAAATCGGGAAGGATAACTTCTGGCAGTACTACAAAGAGTTCAGCACGCCCATATTCCGCGCGCAGCTCGGGCTCATGGAGGAAGAAGTCAGGGAAAAATCGCAATTCAAGGAGCCGGGCTGCTGGAAGCAGCATTTCAAAAACCGGAGCATGGTAGCGATGCCGGCGCCGGGCTTTTTGCAGGAAGCGCGCAATCTGGCTGGATGGCGCGTGAACCGGTTGCTGATCGACGAGTGGACCAAGATCATGATGTCGGCGGGCGGCGCTGAAGGCATCCAGAAGCAATTATTGGGACGAGTCACGCGGCCTTGCTACAACTCCAATCATCCGGTCTGGTGCAACAAAGTCGTTCGGTCCGCAACGGCTGAGCTGGGCAATCATCCCGGGTTCCGGGTGCATCGCGAATACGAACGGGAAGTTAAGCGGGGCAATCCTGATTATTGGACCTTCGGCTTTTCGTACAAGAATTACTCGAACCTGCGCTGTCACACGGGCAAAACGTTCAAAGAACAATATCGGGATGAAAAGCGGTTGCGCACGTTGAAGCTGTCGAACACGCCGGAGAAATTCCGCGCCGAGGGCCTCGGCCTCTGGCAGAAGCAATCCAAAGGCTGGTACACTTCCGAGATGATCGACGCATGCCAAGCGCTGGGGCGCCAACGGAAACTCGAACCCATCATCAGTCGGGCGACCGATCCCCTCGGAAAAGACGAGGAGGTGCGGTACTTCCTCGGAG
>JACQWK010000062.1 GCA_016209525.1 Verrucomicrobiota bacterium | reverse complement strand
GGTGATGGTCGTGATTGCGGCGCTCGCCGGTTATCTGCCCGCGCGCCGGGCGGCGCACGTAGACCCGTTACGTGCGCTCAGACACGAATAGCAGCCGATGACTGAAGCGACACACGTTGAAGCTTGGCTGGCGGCAGTTGTCTCAACTCCTCCACAGCCATGTCGATCTGGCTCATACGGCCCGGAGCTATCGCACCAGGAGGCCCGAATCAAGACCGGCCCCATTGCCTCCGGCCTCAATTTTCAATCCTCAATTCTCAACTCCAATTCCCCTCAACTCTCATGAACGATTTGAAATTCGCCTTCCGCCAACTGCTGAAGAATCCCGGCTTCACCGTTCATCCTCCGCAGTGCTGCCGCCCAGACCGGGTCCAGTTCGCGGAGTGCTGCCCCAGGAAACCGGGGCACCTTCGTCAGTACTGCTACGGAGGACGGGCCGTGGCTGTGCTCACGCTGGCGCACGGGGAACAACGATCTTGCCTGCGGCTACAAGTTTTTGAACTCCTCTTCAGTCAATCCAGATTGCTTCAGAATTGCGCGGAATGTTCCATGGGGCACGTCGGTCGTCTGCATCGCCACATAGGTCTGCCGGCCATCGGGATGCCTCAGCACGACGTGGGAACCGGACTGCCGCCGGATGACAAATCCCGCCCGCTGCAATCGGGCCAGAACCTCACGCGCTTTGTACGGCATCGTCTGGAAGTTCCAGCGTCGAGAAGAAAAACTCCGTCGGGGCCGGGATGGCTTCGTGATGGGCCCGCTTCTCGGCGACCCACTGCCGCAAGAGATCACGAGCGGCTTCGCGCGCGCCCTCGATTCCCAGCCCGTGCGTCGTCAATCCCAACGCCGGCACATGAGCGTAATAGTGTCCTGAAGGGAAATCTTTTTCGTCAATGCGCTCGAACAGAATCCCGTAGTTCATTCGGATGGAGAGTAGTCTTGAGACGTTGCCGAATCAAGTGCGCCGAACTCCCACCGCGACTCTGCAAATCATCGCAACTCAACTGACCTGAATTTATGAATGATTTGAAATTCGCCTTCCGCCAACTGCTGAAAAACCCCGGCTTCACCGCCGTGGCCGTGCTCACGCTCGCGCTCGGCATCGGGGCCACGACAGCGATTGTCAGCATCGTTCAAACGGCGGTGTTGGATCCGCTGCCGGTGCGGCATCCGGAGCGGCTCCTTCACTTTGGAGTGGTGCACAAGGAACGTGGCTGGTCGCCGGGCATCAATGCCTTGGCCTTGCGTGACGCGCGCCGGCAGACGAATCTGTTCGCTCGTCTGGCCGCGTACGGCTTTGACGGTCTGTCGCTGCCAGCCGAAGATTTTCCGCAGCCAGCGGTAGGGGCCTGGGTGACCTCGGAGTTCTTCAACCTGTGGAACCTGCGACCCCTGCTGGGGCGGACGTTCAGCGCGGATGAAGGCAAGCCGGGTCAGGACGACGTGCTCGTCATCAGTCATCGGTTTTGGCAACGCCAGTTTGGCGGCGATCCGTCCATTGTGGGCCGGGCGGTCGCATTCCGCGAACGACCGATGACCGTGGTGGGGGTCATGCCGCCGCACTTTGCCTTTCCCACAACCCATGAGCAATACTGGCGACCGGCACAGATTCCAGAGCCCGCGGAAAATGATATTTTGCCCAACACGCGGGTCGTTGCGGAACTGTGGCCCGGAATCGAGTTGACCCAAGCGCAGGCGTTTCTCGACGTGGTTACTCAACGACAAGCCCAGGAGTTTTCGCAAGGACAGGTCACTTTTTCTTTCCAGGCCCGCGACCTGCGTGAAATGTTCGGCACGCCGGAGGTGCGCCGCACGCTCGGCCTGTTGCTCGGCACAGTCGCGTTCGTCCTGTTGATCGCCGCCGCCAATGTCGCGAACCTGCAACTGGCGCGCACGGAGAGTCGCCAGCAAGAATTGGCGGTGCGCGCCGCGTTGGGCGCTGGCCGCGGACGAGTGTTCCGACAGTTGTTTACGGAGAGTTTGCTGCTCGCGGTTCTCGGCGGCGCTTCGGGCCTGATTGTAACCGCGTTCGGTCTCGAACTCCTGCAAAAGCTTATCCCGCCGGAGTTGCCCCGGTTGAAACCGATCGCGCTCGACCCAAGTGCCCTGGGTATTGCGTGCGCGGTCACGCTCGCGACTGGCCTCCTCTTCGGCCTCGCGCCCGCGTGGCCAGCCCGGCGATCCAACATGAGCGACGTGCTGAAACTGGGCGCGCCCACCAGCACGCGTGACCGAGCACGCGGGCGGTTCAGCCGCGGGTTGGTCATGGGCCAGGTCGCGCTGGCGCTGGTGCTGCTGACCGGAGCGGGTTTGATGGTGCGCAGCGTGATCGGCCTGCTGCGGGTGAATCCAGGCTTTCAACCGCGAAACGTGGTGCGCGTGTTTCCTTCTCTATGGGACGCATTTAGCCGCCACCTTCCCGATATCGGCAAGGCTCTCGACGCAAAGTTCGCCGTGCTCGCGGAAGCGCAACAACGCATCGCGGCGATTCCAGGGGTGACGGGTGTCGGCGTGGCCTGTGAGTTACATGGTGCGCTCGTGGAAGTCTCGGCGGCTCCAGGCTCGCCGGGGGTTCGATTGAAGAAGAGTTGGCTCGGCGTCGAAGAATCCGATCCGTTGATCGTCTTGCGGGTGCCTCTGACGCAGGGCCGCGGGCTGAACCGCAGTGACGTGGGAAAAGGCGTTCGCCGAGTCCTGGTTAACGAAACCGCCGCCCGCCAACTCTGGCCGGGTGACGAGGCCGTGGGAAAACGTTTTTGGCACAAGGAACACGAGGAGGAGGCTGCCTATGAAGTCGTCGGCGTTGTCGGTGATGTGCGGGAGTATCGTTACGATGTGGCGGCCCAACCGAGATTCTATCGCGCACTCGAAAAGGCTCCCGGCATCGAAATCGCGGAAGCCTCCCTGGTTGTGCGGACGGCTGTCAGTCCCGAGGCCTTCTACAAAGCGATCGGCCAGGCCCTCAAAGCAGCCGGCGGAGACTCGCGGATGCCGAGGTTCTTCAATCTGCAAGACGTGCTGCGGGCCGGGATGGCGGGTCACCAGACGGTGATGCTTTATCTGACGATCTTTGCCGCAGTCGGCTTAGTGCTGGCGGCCATTGGCCTATATGGCGTGCTGGCCTACAGCGTGGCGCGTCGCACGCGCGAAATTGGCATCCGGATCGCCTTGGGCGCACAGATCACCGATGTGATGCGGCTGATCCTGGGCCAAGGTCTGGGGTTTGTGGCCGTGGGCGGTCTGATCGGAACCGCGGCCGCGCTGGCCACGGGCCGGATCGTGCGCGCCTACAACTTCGGAGTGAGCCAGCCCGATTTCAGCCACTTACTCGTCAATTACGGACAGACGGACCTGCGCCTTTACGGCTTCGGTGTCAGCTTTAGTGATCCGCGGACCTTCGTCGCGGTCGGACTGTTGCTGGCAGCCGTGGCTTTAGTCGCTTGCTGGCTTCCGGCCCAGCGCGCCGCGCGAGTCGATCCGATGAAAGCGCTGCGGAGTGAATAATGCGTGAAACGTGATGCGTGACTGATTACTGACCACTCTCTCAACTCTCAACTCAAAACCCTCTCAGCTTTCATGAACGATCTCAAATTCGCCTTCCGCCAACTGCTGAAGAACCCCGGCTTCAGCACCGTGGCTGTGCTCACGCTCGCGCTGGGAATCGGAGCCAACACGGCCGTTTTCAGCGTCATCAACGCGACTCTGCTCCGCC
>JACQWK010000627.1 GCA_016209525.1 Verrucomicrobiota bacterium | reverse complement strand
CTCTTCCATCGGATGGAGGAGAGGGACGGGGAGAGGAGGTCCGTCTGCTGGGATTTCCCCTCTCCTCGGTCCTCACCCCGCTCGTTCCTCGCAGGGAGAGGAAGAAAAACCCCGCATCGCGACTGTCCTCATTCGGAGATGCGCCCGTTGCGGCCAGCTACCACTCTGCTGCGTTTTTGGTCGGCAGGTTGCCGACCGAAACGGGCTCGTAGCCCGTTCCACCCATATTCCACACGCGCTCTGAGATTCTCCCCAGGCTCCCGAACAATCGTAATTCATAGCTCATAACTCATAACTCATAAATCATAAATGGCCATCACGGCTTGACCAGCGATCCATCCACCCCGCGCACCGTGGTCCAATCGGAAACCTTCGGATCATCCGCCATGGGAAAGCGCGCGGCGATCTCCTCATTCAGATCGATTCCCAATCCCGATTTCTCCGAGCAGTAAAGATAGCCTCCTCGAATCTGCGCCGCGCCCGGCATCATTTCATGCACGACTTCCGGGAAATGATTCTCCTCCTGGATGCCGAAGCTCGGAATGGTCAGATCCACGTGATACGCGATCAACTGGTTGATCGGATCGTTGTCCGAGCCCTCCTGCCAAGCCGTGCGTACGCCGAACTGCTCGCAGAGCGACGCGATCTTCTTCGCTTGCGTGATCCCGCCGATCATGCCCACGCGGCAGCGGATGAAATCGATCAGACGTTCGGCAATGAGCGGACGCCATTCATGCGGATGCGTGAACAGTTCGCCCATGGCCATCGGGGTCGTGGTCACGCCACGGATTTGCTTGAAGTAATCGATCTGTTCCGGCGGCAGGATGTCTTCGACGAAAAACATGTTCGCCGGCTCCAATCGTTTGGCGAGGTTCAGCGCCGCGCTCGGCGTCAGATGCTCATGCACGTCGTGCAGCAACTTCGGTTCGGCTCCGAGTTTCTCGCGCAATTGAAGGAATAATTTTGAGATTGTCTCGACGTATAGTTCCTCGTCGAAGGCTTGGCCTTTGAAGCCGGTTTCAGGCCGGCTGCCTTTGCCGGGCGGGAGGAAGCCCCCGCCGCCGTAGCCGCCCAATTGCACGCGCACGTGGCGATATCCTTGCGCCAAATATTTCTGAACGCCTTCGAGGCACGCCTGAACGCTCGCGCCGCCGGCGTGGGCGTAGAGCGGCACCGCATCGCGGGCTTTGCCGCCGAGCAATTCATACACAGGGAGGCCGGCGCGCTTGCCTTTGATGTCCCAGAGTGCCGAGTCGAGTGCCGCCTGCACGACATTCGTGACCGGCCCGTTCCGCCAATACGAGCGCACGTAATTCCATTGCCACAGGTCTTCGATCCGATCGGCCTCCTTGCCGATCCAGGAGGGCACGAAATGCTTCTCCAGCGCCGCCTTGACCGCCCACGAAAGATAAGCGCAGTTGGCCGAGCCGAGTCCGTAGAGCCCGTCCTCGTTCGTGAGCACTTTGATGAATACCCAACGGAGATACGGCCTCGGGCTGGTGGCGATGACTTTAATGTCTTTGATCTTCAGCGGCGCCGAACCGCGCGACGCTTGAGCGCAAATTTCTTGAGCGCGCAGCAACCACGGGGCGACGACGAGGCCTTTGAGCAATGAACGGCGAGTGAGCATAGGAACGATGAGTTAGCGTTTAATCCACAGACTATCTGAACCTGAAGAATTCCACCACCTCTTTGCTTCTCGTCCTAGTGGTTCCCGGACAGAAACGCGGTTCAATGTCAGCTCTCAGAAGATAGCACGTAGGGCGTCGGACTTCTGGCCAGCGTCCCAAGTTATCCCTTCGCGGCTTTCAGTTTCAATATGAGGCGCTCGACATCCTCGCACTCCTTGGTCATGCCCAGTTTGTGGAAGTGATCGCGAGCCTGGATGGCCCAAGCCCAAGCCCGCGAGATGTCGTTGGCGCGGAATTCGAGCTGCGCGAGCGAGCATTCGAGAAACGCCAGCCGTCTCGTATCCGTCTCCGGGAGCAGTTCCAGCGCGCGTTCGTACTGCAATCGTGCTTCGGTCAAATCATTCTCGCGCACGGCAATGTCACCTAGGAAATTCCGATGATAGGCCTCAAGCCGCTCCCATTTTGCTTCCTGGGTCTCTTGCAGTCCTTGAAGAAACATCTGTTTGGCTTTCGGAAGGTCGTTGCGCTTGTAAGCCAAATCTGCCAGCCGATAACGGACCCCGATGCAATCGCGGCCGCTCTGCAACGCTGCGAACTGCTCGAAGCTCTTCGCTAAGAGTTTCTCGGCCTCCTCGAAACGGTTCTGCCGAATCATGCATTCGGCAGAATGGTGAAAGATGTAGCCAAGCCCGGCTGGGTCACGAGCGGCGCGGGCGAGATCCTCCGCCTTCGCGAAAGAGGCTTCGGCCGAGTTGTATTGGCCGCGATGAGAGTGCACACGGCCCAATTCATTCAAGACGCGTCCGGCGGCCCGGTGGTTCGACACCGCCGAAACCGCGATCACCCGGTTGGCCCATCCATCGAGTTGTTCCCACAGGCCACTGATGAACAACCAGCGGGAAAGCGTGTCGGCGAGGTCGAGAAACAGTTCGTAATCCTGATGGTCGTAGCTCGACTGAAAAAAGACGAAGATATTGGGCCGCTCTGCGCTCAGTTTCCGCAAGTCGGTCTTCGCCTCTTTGTCCGGCGAACCGCCATGTTCTCTGACCATTTCGAGATAATATTGGCCGGCCCGGTGGCAGAGATCGTTTTGGATGCCGAGTTCCGGCAGCTTTTGCCGCACAAACTCGCGCGTCAGCGGATGCACTCCGTAACGGAGCACGCCATCGTCTTCCGACTCGCGCGTGTGCACGTGCCTCAGCAGGTACCGCTGCCGCAATTTTTGGATCCCTTCACGAAAAGTCCGCGTGGGCAGGCCGCACATCCTCGAAAGCGCCGGCTCCGACGCATCCGTCGCGAAAAGGCACGCACCGCTCAGCACAACACGTCCCGTGTCCGACAGACTGTTCCACGACTGGCTCATCAGCTTCTGAAAGACGTCGCCGGTGCCACTCCCAAATTCTTCAAGAATCCAGCGCAGTTCCTGGTCGTTGCCGCGCATCTGACCGACGACGAGATCGACTGCGAGAGGACGGCCGCCCACGAGCTTGAACAAGGCTTGGAAGTCCGCGTCACTCACCTCCCCGAGACCACTGTCCAGCGTGCGGCGGCGGAACAGTTCGCGCGTCTCCGCTTCGGTCAACTCCTCGATCGCGATCACCTTGACGCCTTCCCCGCCTATGTCCACGCGCTCGGAAGAAGTGATCAGGGCCGCGCAGTCCGCCGGGAGTTTTCCGTTGACAAAGTTCGCTATGGCCGGGTCGGCGATGGATTCAAAATTATCCACGACGATCAGACAAGGGAGGGCCTTTCGCTTCAACTCGTCCAGCAACGCGGTTTCTTTGTCCGGCATGGGCAACTGAACCGTGTACGGGAAGTCCGTCGCCAGCGATATTGCATCCAGCAGATCCGGCAGCGCTAACGTGTGCCGCTTTTCTGAAGCCGCGGCCGAGGTCCAGGCAATCGCATCAAAACGGCCGCCGTTCACAAACCGATCGATGGCGCGCAAGGCCAGGGCCGTCTTCCCTGCGCCGCGCGGACCTTCGATGATTACCACGCGCGCTGACGCCAATGCTTGCACCAGGCGGTCCTCATCGAGCACACGTCCCACCCAATCCGCAGGCGGCCTTGGCAAATCCTTCGAAAGGCGCGGTTGGCCAGAGCGTGCGCGAGTGGCTGACGGCACTGTTCCGGTGACCGCCTTGGCTAGGCCTGCCAGCAGCGTCTCGATCAATTCGTGGCGCCCATGCGGATACCAGATCGGCCTCACACCGAGATCCGAGAAGTAGCGCTGGCGTTGCCTGAATTCGCAGTCAGCGGACGGGTATTCCAGCACGGCGTAATGCCGCAGAACTTTCGAGCTCTTCGCCAGGGTTTCGAGCACCCGCATCGTTCGGTCTTGCTGCAAGCTGCAGCCAAGGAACAACAACGGTGCGCGCATGGCCAGTTCCAAAACCCGGCACAGTGGATGGCGCGTTGCATCCGTCAGATCGCCGTAGTTCTTCTGGTAGTCCCCCAAGGTAAACACACGGTCCGTGCGGTCGGTGGCGTCGCCGTGAAGTTTCACCAGCACTCGGCGGCGCAGATGAAAGGCATGGCTGATCTTGTCCAGTTTCATGCCGAGGATGATTTCCTCGAATGGGGAGTCGGCATGTCTGAAAACCGCCTCAAGCACGCCGTCGAAATTCGTCGTGAGCACCGGGCCGGTTGCAAACTTGGGCAAGTGAGTGACCGCACCGCTTAACGCTTGGCCCGCGAGACGATGCGGGCCGAAGGCGTCCTCCAACCGGGTCTGGAATGAATTCTCCCCGCGATCAAGCAACAGCTCCTCCGCCGCTTCCTCGTATTGCCCCTCGGCCAGCCGCTTTTCGATCTTCTCGCGCAGTGGCGGGTTGTCACTCGCTTGTTCGAGGAGAAAATCTTTCCAGGCCTTGAACTTGAATGGAACCGACATCCCCACGCCGACGAAAGGGGTCACGCCTACTGGACTGCGGATTTGCTCGGTGAGCAAACGCAGATTGGCGGCGGTATCGCCGAAATTCCCAAGCATCGTGGCCAGTTCGTTCGGGTCAGGCATGTGCTGTATTCATCCTAAAAAAACGAAAATCGAATGGCCTCCAGGAGGCGCAAACGGCTGGCAGCCATTCAAAGTCCTGTCAGTGATTTTGGCTCGATTTTTTGCGCCACCGCGGGGCGGAGATTGGCGAGCTGGCGCAGAACATTGTACCAAAACGGCGCTCCCAAACTGAGGAAAATCGCCGTCATCAGCGTGCCTAGGAAATGCCCCGGCTTCTCCCGATAGTCCTTCCAAGGCGGCGTGGGGCTTGGGATTATAGTGAGGTCGGACGTTCTGAGACTGGTATTGAGATCCGCGGCGGATTGCCTCAGGGCGCCCAACCACACTTTGGTTCGGTCGTCGAAGGCGGTACTGTAAGCGGCGAGCAAGGGCTCCCGATTCGTGGAGCCGCTGAGCTTCGTGTTGATCCAGGCTTCTCCTGCTTCCCGCGTGACGAGATTGGTCGGAATATCTTTGATCAGTTGGGCGTCAAGATTGGTGGCGAATCGCGCCTTCAGGTCGGCAATGGCGGCCGAGGCGATGGCTTGCTGGCCTGCGGACAGGGCAAAGTTGTTCTCTGCCTTTTGCAGCGTCGCGGCCGCGCTTTGCACAAGCTTGGCCCGCAGTTCAGGCTGCGAGGCCAATTGCCGGATGATGCTGAGAGAATCGACATGAAGGTAAAATGCGACCACCCCAGCCATGCCCACCGTGACCCACCGCGTTTTCAGGAGAAAATTCTCCGTGGTCCGGTCCATGACTGCGTTGAACCAGAGGGCGATATCCATGACGGCTTTGCGCGCGTCGGCGAGCGCGGCGTCAACCGCCTGTTGCGCCTGCTCCACCTGGGTTGCGTTCTGAGAAAACGTTTTCGCCAGCGCCGCCTTCAGGTCCTTGGAGGCCGCATCGAATTCGGTTGTCCGCACGACGCCAAGCACCTGGCTCAACACAGTCTTGGCCGCCGCAGGGAGCGGACTCGAAGCGCTGCTGGCCAGATCGTCGAGCAAGCGAATAAGTTCTTCCTTCCGGATCGACGTGGCTTTGCGGTGGCCCACATGTTGAATCATCGGATGCGTTAATACGGCCTTGGCAATCGCGGAGGCATGGTCCTTGAGTTCGGGAGAAATCTGCTTGAGCAACTTCTCGAGGCCCCATTGTAACACGCTTCCGCGCAGGCCCAGGACGGCCACAATCATCTGGACCAGCGTGGTCACCAAAAGGCTCAAGAGCAGCATCACCACCGAAAAGCTCAACACGGTATCGAAGTGTTCCAACATAGGAGTTCCTTTCTTGAGTTCGCCTGGAAAGCGCGATTCAACCGCAAAGGACGCAGCGCGGCAAAGCCGCAACCGAAGTTTGGTCCACGAAACACACGAAACACACGAACGAAATCCAAACCACTCAGCTTCCATTAGTGTGTTTCGTGTATTTCGTGGGCTGGCCTTTTTCGGGCATCAACAACTTCTAGCCGGCGTGCGAGCAAGTTGCGCAATGGCAGAGCGAAGGGCGTACAGAACGCGGAGAGGACGTGCCTTGCTTTGCGTTCGCTCCGCTCTTTGCGGTTTCCCCCATTCAAGGCACTTACACGGAGGTGGATTATCGGGAGAATCGTGTTTCAACACACCTGGGTGGTCGGCGAGGGCGCCGACCACCGCACGCGGGGCGCGCGCGCTCCCCATCTCACTTCGATAGATACGAGCTAAACCCTTCGCGAAGGAAAGGCCTTCAGGATCGCTTCCGTGCGGGTGCGGACGTGGAGCTTTTGGTAGATGTGGCCGATGTGCGTGCGCACGGTGCCGAGGCTGATGCCCAACTTGTCGGCAATTTCCTTGTAAAGAAATCCCTTGGCCAATCCTTGTAGAATCTCGTCCTCGCGCCGGGAAAGGTGTGCGCCTTCCGGGACAGCTCGAGCCGGCTTTTGAAATACCGCCACGACTTGAACGGCGATCTGGCTCGACATGGGCGCGCCGCCTTGATGCAGGTCTTGAATCGCTTCGAGGATTTTGGCGGGCGGTGTGGTTTTGACGACGTATCCACAGGCGCCCGCCGCGAGGGATTGGAAGATGCGGTCGGGGTCCTCGAATACGGTCAGCATCATGATCCGAACGGCGGGCAGGAGCACCCTGAGCT
>JACQWK010000061.1 GCA_016209525.1 Verrucomicrobiota bacterium | reverse complement strand
TCCAAGTGATTTTCTGCGCCGTGTCACTCCGCGGCGGGAACGCCTCCGCCAGCACGGCGTCCGTGGCTGCATCGCGGAGGCGAACGACGTTTCGCTGATGCGGCGGACGCTCCGGTTCGCCCTGGTGCCCGGCCACGTAGAAACTAAGTTGGGGAGGAACAGCAAATGATCGGGAACGTAAAATACCCGTGAGATGTTCGCCAAGCGGGTGGCTGGAAAGCAGTCGTGCGGAACGGCCGTCGGCGCAGCGGCGCTCCTGAAACGCCCACGGGCTGCGGGTATCGTTGACGCCGGCCAAAGGCGTGTTCCACCAAGCTGTGTCGGGCGTTGCCGAAAGGGCCTGGCGGCAGAGGCCGGTCCCCCAGCTCCGCAAAGGTTCGCTCAAGCTGGCGGCCTTTTGCGCGATGCCTTGCTCGACGCCGGCGAACAGAGCCACCTGAAGATCGATGTCGTCCGCGAATCGCTGTCGGCAGAAAGCGGCGACCTGGTCCAAGTCCGATGCCGGGGCGTAACGCGCGGCGTGTTGCAGGACAGTCGAAAGGGTCGCGCGATCCTGGTTCAAACGCGACAGATTGCGGAGCAGAAACGCGCCGGCCAATGGCGATTTGACGGCGACAGCGACGTCTGCCAAGGCGCGCAGATCTGCATCGCTCCATTGCGTTTCCAAGACCCGAGTGAAGGTCAAATCGGCGTTGAGTTGCTCGCGCAGCGCTTTCCGAACCACGTAGAGCAGGTGTGTGTCCGTAGCCGGCACACGCGCGACGAGATCGAGCAATGGCCGCAAGTTGTCGGCGCTGCGGAAACTCCCGAGCGCCTCGACCGCGCATCGCTGGACGAGTGCATCGGGGTCCTTGAGTCCGTCCATTGCGACTTGGGATGCGGCTTGAACAAAATCCGTGTACTTGGAAATTCCTGGCAATCCGTCTTGATAAAGCACGTCGGCTGCCACGCGCTGGGCATGCACACGCAGGAGCATGTCTTTCGACTTCGCTGCGGTAGAGAGCGCTTCAGGACCGGGCCCAGATTCCAAACCAGGCGGATTTAAGCGATGCAGCAGCCAGAGCGCGTGCACGTGCTGAAACGAATTCACCGGATCACGCAACGCGCGCCGCAGGGCCTTGGTGGCCGGCTTCCCAATGCGGTCGAAAAGTTGATTCGCCGCCAGCATGCGCCACGTCAGATTCGGATCCGCGAGTTCCTTGATGAGCTGGCCGGTATCGGCTTTTGTCAGATCAAGCTTGCGCTCATGGAGCTTCGGCCTTCCGTCTTGGCCCCGATAGACCACGCGCCAGATGCGTCCGCGCTCGCGGTCGCGGCCAGGATGGGTCAACGGCACTTCGTAATGGCCGATGATGCGGTTGTAGAAATCGGCGATGTAAAACGCGCCGTCGGGCCCGAGCTGATTATCGACCGGACGAAACCACGGATCATCGGTCTTTACGAAATCGTCCAGCTCGACGGCCTTGGGCGACGAGCCGTTGAACTCGAGTCGATCGCGGTTCACGCGGCTGGTCATGACATTGCCGACGAAAATATTGCCACGGAATTCCGCCGGCCAGAGGTCGTCGGCGTAGTAGAGCATTCCATCGATCGCGGTCGAACCGTGGCTGTGCTCCATCAGGACGGGCGCGAAGCCGAGGCCGTCGTGCGGCTTCCCAAAGCTCGGATAATAGCCGCCCGCGAGCAGTTGATAGGTCGGCGCGCTGTGGCAGTCGCTGGAGTAGAGATTTCCGAAGGCGTCCCAGGCCAGGCCGAACGGATTCACCTGGCCCCAGGTGTGATGTTCGATCCGCGAGCCGTCCAGGCGGATGCGGTAGGTGTTGCCGGAGTTGAGATCCACCTGGTGGCCATCACGGCCTTTCACGTGCGAATCGTTGTTGAACCCGTGCGTGGCATACAGCCAGCCGTCGAACCCGCGCCGGAACGAGGCCTGGTTGCCATGCGTATCACGCGTGTGATCGAACGGGCCATAGAGCACCTCGCGCTTGTCAGCCTTGCCGTCACCGTCCGTGTCTTCCATCAGCCAAATGTTCGGGATGCCCCAAGCGATGCATTTCCAGGTGAAGCCGCCTCGGCCGTCGCCCGCCGGGCTGTAAAACGGGTAAAGGCCGATCGGAATATTCAGCCCATCCGCGAAAATGGTCACCTTTCGCGCGCGGCCCGCTTCGTCGAAGTCGGAAAGGACGCGGATGGTGTCCCGAGCGGGTTTGTCGAGAGGGGCGGGGAAAGGATACTCGCGGGACTCGCTGAACCAGAGCCGGCCCGAGGCATCGAAGGCCATATTCATCGGCTTGCGCAAATCTGGTTCCGCCGCGACGAGCTGGATTTCGAATCCGGGCGGGAGATGAAACGATTTCAGTTGTTGCTCCGGCGTGAGCGGCTCGGTCTTGCGAACACCCTCCGCGAAAGGATCGGCAGCGCGGACCATGCATGGCCACCCTATCAGCGCCAGCATGATGAACACGATAATGGGGAAGGCCGTAGGACAATCCACGCTCCCTTCCCCCTCACCCCGGCCCTCTCCCTTGGGGAGAGGGAGAACCGTTCGCCGCACTGCGACGAGCCGAGCACGCTTGGCTGGCCGATGCGCCGGTCGTTTTGTTCCCTCTCCCTGAGGGAGAAGGCCAGGGTGAGGGGGAACGCGATGTCCGATCATCGAGCGGCCCGGCCCGCAGCTAGATTTGTGTTTCATGGTGCGCCGTGATTTATGCCCAACTCCATGAAAGGAGGAAACAAAAAGCTTTGCGGACTATGCGCCGGCCTTGCGCATGATTGGGAAACGGCAGGAGCTGTAACCGCAGCAGGACCGAGGTTGTCTTACAAACCAACCGAACGACAGAGTCCGCCGAATGACAGAGCTTATGAAAAACTCCAACACATCCCGCTTCACAGCGTGTTCCAAGAGTAGGGCGGGCATCATGCCTGCTTCTCAGTCCGCTGCGAAATCTCCTAACGGAGGCGAGCTGGAAGCCTGCCCTACGCTGGCGAACCGACTTCTTGAACTCTCGCTTTCATGCTTCCTCTCACTCTCGACGGCGCTGTCGCCCTTAGCCGGCAACTGGCCGGCATGGCGTGGCCCGGAAATGACCGGAGCCACCGCTGAGAAGGACCTTCCTGTCAAATGGAGCGACAAAGACAACGTCCGCTGGCGCGTGGAACTGCCGGATCGCGGAAACTCCTCTCCCATCGTCTGGGGCAATCGCGTGTTCGTCACCCAGGCGATCCAGAAGGAGAATCGCCGCACGCTCATGTGCTTTGATCGCGCGAATGGGAGGCTGCTTTGGCAATCCGGCGTGACCTACGCGGAACGCGAACCCACCCAGCAGAATAATCCTTACTGTTCCGGATCGCCGGTCACCGACGGCGAACGCGTTTATGTCTGCTTCGGTTCCGCCGGCGTTTATGCCTACGACTTTGAAGGCCGCGAGGCGTGGCATCGTGACCTCGGCAAAATCAACCACATGTTCGGCAACGCCGTCTCCCCGATTCTCCACGGCGGCCTTTGCTTCCTCAATTTCGGCCCCGACGAGAAAGCCCGGCTGATCGCCCTGGACGCGAAAACCGGCCAGACGGTGTGGGAAGCAGAGCCACCCAAAGTGGACGAGAGCGAATTGCAGCAAGACCGCCCTGGCGGTTTCGCAGGCGGACCGGGCGGATTTGGTGGACGAGGCGGTCCCGGCGGGCGTGGCGGATTTGGTCCAGGCATGATGATCGCTCCCCAGATGCTTTCCCAGGCGGACAAGAATAGTGACCAGAAACTCACGAAAGAGGAATTCGCGGCGTTGGCGGACGCCTGGTTTGACAAGCTGGACGCGGATAAGACCGGGAAACTGAGCCAAGAAGAGTTTGTCGAGAAATTTGGCGACGTGCTGCCGCCTCCCCAAGGCTTTGGTCCGCCGGGTGGCAATCCCCCTGGCGGCAATCCACCCGGCGGAGGCCAGCGAGGCGGCGGCCGAGGCGGCTTCGGTCCGGCCAGATTTGCCGGGCCGGGTCTCTTCACTGCGGCGGATGCCAACAAAGATGGTTCCCTGACACGCGCCGAACTGAAGGCCACGTTCGAGAAGTGGTCTTCAGATTGGGACGCCGACAAGAGCGGGTCTTTGAACGAGGAGAAACTCCGCGAAGGCCTGAATTCGGCCCTTCCGCAACCGAATTTCGGCGGGCCGGGCGGACCCGCCGGTGGTCGCGGTCCGGGCGGAGGTGCCGATGGCCGCGGCGGATTTGGAGGGCGCGGCGGCCCCGGCGGTCCTGGTGGTCCCGGCGGCTTCGGCGGCCCCATTGGCGGCTCGTGGAGCACGCCGATCATCGTCAGTCACGAGGGGCACGACGAATTAATCGTGAATTTTGCCAACCGGCTGGCCGCTTACGATCCGAAAACCGGCAAGCAACTTTGGTTGAGCAAAGGTTTGGGCGGGACGATCTACGCCACGCCCGTGTCCGGCGAAGGCACAATCGTCGCCATGAGCAGCGGGATGATGGGCGCGAGCGCTATTGCCTTGAAGCCCGGAGGAAGCGGCGAGGTCACCGAGAGCCACCGCCTTTGGCGGATGGATCGATTCCAAAGCCGGACCGGTTCCGGGATCATCCACGAAGGACACTTCTATTCCGTCAGCGATAGCGGCATCGCCGAATGCGTCGAACTCAAGACGGGCAAAACCGTCTGGAGCGAACGCCTCAAAGGTCCTGGCAGCCGAAGCAGTACATGGTCGTCAGTTTTGTTAGCCGACGGGAAAATCTACGTGCCGAACCAATCCGGCGATGTCTTTGTATTGCGCGCGAGCCCCCAATTTGAGGTCCTCTCGACCAATTCTGTGGCGGAACCTACGAACGCTTCCCTTGCGGCTTCCAACCGCGAGCTCTTCCTGCGCACAGACAAGAGCCTCTGGTGTATCGCGAACAGGAATCCGTGATTTGCCCCCACAAATCAGGGGTAGCGGCGGGCGTCCTCGCCTGCCGTAGAGCCGCGGCGTCTCGCCCGCCGGATCCGGCGTGAGTATTCGAGCCCGCGCTGGGATTTGCGGCCAATTCCGGGCGGCAAGATGCCACCCTCTACGGCAGGCGAGACGCCCGCCGCTACTGCCAGCAACACCCGAAGACGCGCACACCCCAACTCCGACTGTGCAAACCCGAGAAGTTTGAACCTAAAGACCGCGGTCAAGTTCTTCGCGAGAATGCGTGGTCAGGATGCTTTGCGGTGCAGCGTGCACGCGCCGGCTATTTTCGTTTTTTTGTCTCAGGGCAGGGAGGAAGCAAGCGTTCAAAACGAAGCAGTGCGTTCTCGAATCGTAGCGCCAGCTTTTCTCGTTCATGCCGTTCCTCATCGCGGAGGGGCTGTATTTCGAATTGAAGCCTGATCACCAAGTCGGTCAGCTCATCGACCTCTTGACGTAGGCGTGAAATCTTTTCCTTGTTTTCCTGAACGTCCCGAGCCAAGAAGACCTGAGCGCGGAACAACTCAAACAGTCTTTTCCACATGGAGGTTAGCGCGAATGCGGTCGAGTTTGCGGCGAGTGGATGCTTCCAAACGGCGAATTTCCGCGTCGGTCTTCTTCATTTCACGCCGGATGGTCGCAATCTCGGCCAGGCAATCATCGATATGTGCGAGGTATTTTGCCTCCCGCTCAGTTAGGCCATTTGTAACGGTGGCTTTCGTCGTCATGGCGTTATTGTAGTGGCTCGCGTGCGGGATTCAACTCAACGATTCGGTTGAAGCGCACTGTTGCACTTCAGCACTCTGCGCAGGGAGCCCGAGGTCTCGATTTGGGGCGGAGAAAATGAGAGCAAGACAGGCTATGCCCGTAACAGCTCCGAGTGCCGTTTGAGCCAAGCTTCAGCCGCCCTGTAATCCGGGCACACGCGCTCGACTTCCCGCCAAAACCGCGCCGAGTGGTTCATCTGCCGCAGGTGCATCAACTCGTGCAGTATGATGTAATCGCGCACGAAAGCGGGCGTTTGCAGCAGCCGCCAGTTCAGGGAGACGGTTCCCCGGCGTGAACACGAGCCCCAGCGCGATTTCTGATCGCGCACCGTCACCTTGCGGACCGTCAATTGATGCAGCACAGCCAGCTCAAACACCCGCGGCGGCAGCTCCCTCTCCGCGAGACAGCGGAGATGCTTTTCCACGGCCGGACGCAGATTCGGGTTGGGCGCCTCGTGCGGTGCCTGAGGAGCTTCCACGTCGGGTGGCCATAAGCCCGCGCCTGTCTCCCGGTCTCGTTGGGTCCCGGCCGATGCCTCAGGCTCTGGAGCGGTGATGCGAAAGCCGGGTGAGGGGTGCATCAGCGATTGAAGCGCGCCGTTCAGCGTTGCATCGGAAACACGCATGGATTCACCGCCGAACTGGATCGTTCCCGGCTGGTGATCGGCGGCGGCCTCCAAGCGAACCATCTCGCCCCGAAATAGAAACTCCGATCCGAGATGCCACGGCGCAGGCAGAAACGGCTGAGTTCCGAGTCGATGCAATTGACGTTCGAGCCAACCTGTGTTCCGTTCGGCGAACGCTTTTCCGGCGGCCAGAGAGCCTCCTCGTGGAATGGTCACGCGCGCCACACCGTCGCGGCGCAAGCGAAGGACGTAGCGCCGCGCGCGAGGATTGCGCACCAGCGCCAGTGGAACCACGCACTGGCCGATCAACAGAGAGCCGGACGCGTTCTGCTCTTTGGCTCTCGAATTGATTGGAATGCGCATCGGCCGAGTAAAGGCGAAGCAGACGTGCTTTGGCAAGTGAGCGATGCAAATAACCGCATCGTAGCGCAGATTTGTAATCTGCCGTATCACAGAATTGCATTCTGCTCGCCGTCGGCAAGTCCGTTGCGCTTCGAATCGCCGACGTCCTGCCGATTGCAAATCGCCGATGCAGCAGACATCAAGTCCAGGGCTCCATCAAGCTCTTCATCCTCTCCCCGCGAGGAACGAGTGGGGAGAGGACCGAGGAGAGGGG
>JACQWK010000625.1 GCA_016209525.1 Verrucomicrobiota bacterium | reverse complement strand
CGAAGAAAAACGGACTGAAGAATCTGGAATTTCGGCTGGGAGATTTGGAAGCGCCGCCGATCGATCCCCTGAGTGTCGATCTGGTGATTTTGAGCCAGGCGTTGCATCACGCCTCGAATCCGGAGCGAGCCATTCACAGCGCGCACACGCTTCTCCTTCCGGGAGGGCAGATCATGATTTTGGATCTGCTCCAGCATTCCTTCGAGCAGGCCCGCGAGCTGTACGGGGACCACTGGCTTGGGTTTCGCGAAAGCGATTTGCACCGCTGGCTGGAAGCCGCCGGATTCAAAAAAATCGAGATCAGCGTGGTGGCTCGAGAAGAACAACCTCCGAATTTTCAAACGATCTTGGCAGGAGCCGTGCGGTGAGGTGCGAGCGGGGGAACCAGCACTAGGACTTCTCCTTTACCAACCGGCCATAGATGAGCCGACACGCCGCAAGAGCCAGGACCATGCCTGTCACGACATCGAGGAGGTGGTGCTGGTGGGTCAATAGTGTCGAGGCGGCCAACGCCATCGCCCACAGCCAGAGCAGAATCGCCCACGCGTGCGACGCGCGCGCAGCGAAGCAGACGACGCACACCACACTCAGCGCGACGTGCAGTGAAGGCAACATATTGTAACGGAGGTTTAGCCAATCGGCGAATTCAAACAGGCCCCGCCACGCGCCCAGATTCTGGGGCGGCGGATAGGCTGGCTCGGCTGGCAGCAACAGAAAGCAGAGACCCGCGAAGCCGGTCACGGCCATTAAGGCGATCACCATCGCGCGCATTTCTGTCCGCCGCCGCAGGACGAATGGAGCGGCGACGAACAGCAAGTAGATGGACATGTAGATCGCTGTTGCCGCAGGCACAAACGGTATGGATTGTTCCCAGTCAAAATCCACGCGCACACGGCGTATTCGGCATTGCGTCAAAACGTCTGCGGCCCCATAAATGAGGCTAAACCATGCGGACTGAGCCAGACCCAACAGCGCCGCGTAGCGAAGCGTTGGCCAGCCCGGCCACGTTGCAAACGGAGGTGGAGGCTGAGTTTCCGATCCCAAATCGGCTGAATGCTGCATTAGTGGCTGTCGTGTTTTGCGGAGCAATCGTTTTGCTCTGGATCGCCTCGCGGTTGGATTCATGGATCGCCGTGTTCGCCATAGGCTTGGTTTTTTCTTATCTTATGCTGACGAACTACGCCTTGCTGCACGAGGCGGCTCACTGCAACCTCAACTCCCGCCTGCACTTCAACTACTGGCTGGGTCTTGCGCTGGGCCTCCTGTTCCCGATTCCCTTCAGCATGATTCATAGCACGCATCAAGGGCATCATCGCAACAATCGGACTGACGCGGAGATGTTTGATCTCTACTACGCGACCGACAACCGCTTTCGCAAATACGTGCAGTGGTATGGAATTCTTTGCGGATTCTTCTGGCCGCTGGTGCCCTTGGGGACATTGTTGTTTTGTCTGTTGCCACGATGGTTTCGACGGCTGATCTTCGAGCGGCCGCGCTCGACCGGCTATCTTTTCGCGGGGGTCAACGACATCCAAGTCTGGCAGGTGCGCGCCGAAGGGCTGCTGATCCTGGGATTTTTCACCGCGCTCTTCTGGCTCCTGGATTTGCGTTGGCTGCCCACGCTGCTGCTGTACGCCTGTTTCTCGTTCAACTGGTCCACTCGCCAATACGTCGGCCATGCGTTTACGCGCCGCGACGTTGTCGAGGGCGCGTGGAATCTGCGGCACAATCGCCTGATGACCTGGGTGCTGTTGCACGGCGAATACGACCTGGCGCACCATCGCCGACCCGACGTGCCCTGGCTGTATTTGCCGCGGCTCGTGAGCGCAGGCGAGACGCGCCCTGATTACCTTGGAAGTTACTGGCGGCAATGGCTCGGCCCGCGGCCGGTGACTGAGTCTGCCCCGAACCCGCTTCATCTCGGTGATCGTACCGGCCGCGTATTGGATGGCAAAGAGTAAATGCCGTGATGCTCTCCGAGAAAATCCCAAACGAGATGGCGTCGGAGTGTGCGCTGCCCAGAGAAGTGACCGCGCCACCTGCCAACCGGTTCCCGAAATATCCCGCCGCATGGTATTTGTTCTGCCACACACGCGAGTTGCGGCGAGGGCCGCTGACGAAACGTATGCTCGGCCGTGAGTTGGTGGCGTTTCGCGCGAAGAGTGGGCTCGTTGCCGTCCTGGAGGCGCGCTGTGCGCATCTGGCGGCAGATCTGGGACAAGGCCGCGTCATCGGTGAGGCGATCCAATGCCCGTTCCATCACTGGGAATACGGCGCAGACGGGCGTTGCACGCGGATTCCCGAATGCAACGAGATCCCGCACTTCGCGCGCTTGCGGTCCTATCCCGTGGAAGAGCGGCACGGCAACGTATTCTTCTTTAACGGTCGCGAGCCGTTGTTTCCGCTACCGTTCTTTGATGCGGAGCGCGCCGAGGATTACGTGGCGACGCAATCCATTCAATACGTTTTTGGAGCCAGTTGGTATATGGTTTCCGGACAGGCATTCGATACGCAGCATTTTCGCGCGGTCCACGAACGCAAACTCGTCGGACAGCCCACGATTGATTGCCCCAGCTCGTTCGCGCGGCGGATTCGCTACCAAGCCGACATCGTGGGCCGGACGCCTCGGGATCGGCTGCTGCGTCTTTTAGCGGGACGGACGGTTAATTCGTCGATTACCGTTTGGGGTGGGCTGGTGATCTGCGTCGCGCCCGATTTTCCGCGACTGCGCAGCCGTTTTCTCATTTTCGGACACCCGCTCGAGAACGGCCAGACCGACTATGAGATTCTGGTTTTTGTGCGCCGCCGCCGCAATCCGGTGTGGACGTGGCTGCGGCCTTTGGAACTGTCAGTGCGTCGATGGTTCACCTTCGGATTTCTGGTGCATGAAGCCCGCAAGCTTCGTGGCATTCAGTACCGGCCCGGCTGCCTCATCGAAAATGACCGTTGGATGGCGGATTTTTTCCGCTGGGCCGTAGAGTTGCCTCAACAACCCCAAGACACGGAGAATCATGAAAACGACCGCGAGAACGACCGCAACAGCCCTGGCGTTGCTTCTTAGCGCCAGCGCGTGGGCGCAGAACGCCGCGCCTCCCACGCTTGCCCAAGAAGACCCCGCCCATCAGGAGTTGCGTGCTTTGCGCGAAGGGCTGGTGGATGCGCTCAAGAAGGTGGACATCGAAAGGATTCTGCCGTTTTTGCATCGCAACTTCGTCATCACTTGGCAGAACGCCGAGATCAGTCGCGGCCACGAGGCGGTTCGCGCCTATTACAACCGCATGATGCATGGCCCCCACAAAGTCCTGGATAGCTATGACCTTGAACTGTCGGTGGACGATCTAACTATTCTGTACGGTGGCGACACGGGAGTTTCCTACGGAGGTTCTGTCGAGCATTACAAATTAAGCAACGGTCCTGAGTTCACACTCAAGGGACGCTGGAGCGCCACGTTGGTAAAGGAAAACGGCAAGTGGCTCCTGGCCAGCGTCCATACCTCGACCAACCTCTTCGACAACCCGCTGCTGCAGATTGCGAAGAAGGCTTCCTACCTCGTGGGCGGTATTTCTTTGTTGATCGGCGTGGTCGTCGGGTGGCTCATCCGGCGAAAGCGAAAATCCGCGGCTCCAGATAAGTCCGCATGAACGACCCGCAAGTGAACGAGAAAGCGTTTTTGCAGCGAGCTTCGGACTGGCCTGACTGTCCGCAGCTTTCGGATTTGTCGGCTGTCACGCTCCGAGAAATCACACGGAGTGAAGGTGTGGATTTCGCCACCGCACTATTCTACGACCGCTTGCGGCGTTCCGCCCTGCACGCGCCGTTCATCGAGCGGATCCAGTCGGCAGGTGTCCGCGCGGGCGACGGCGGTTTACTCCCCGCAACCCTCGTGATCGTGCCGGGCGCGCTCTACAGGGAACGGCCCGAAATGGGTGGCGACGGCCATTTGGTGCGTGAACTGGCCGAACGAATGGGTTGTCGTTGCGAACTGATCCCCATCGGCAGCACCCACGGTGTGGAAGCGAACGCGCGGATTGTGCGCCAGTGGCTGGCGGCATGCCGCGAATCTGCAATCGTACTGGTCTCGCTTTGCAAAGGCAGCGCCGACGTGAAGCTGGCGCTGGCCGCTCCCGACGCGGCGGCCGTGTTTCGCCGTGTGGTGGCGTGGGTGAATGTGTGCGGAACCGTGGACGGCTCGCTCGCGGCGGACTGGGTGTGCGAGTCCGGGGTGCGCGCGGCGATTTTCCGTGGGCTTTACTGGTGGCGCGGGCGTGATTTTCGATTCATCGAGAGCATGAGGCACGACGTCGGGCCTCTGGCTTCGCCGCTCCGATTGCCCGACGGAATGAGGATGGTCAGCATTCTGGGTTTTCCGTTGCGGAACCATTTGAGCACCCGCTTCGCACGATTCTCACACGGGGTCATTTCGCGCCACGGGCCGAATGACGGAACGGTGCTGCTGGCTGACGCGCTACGCTGGCCGTCGTTGGTGTATCCCGTGTGGGGCGCGGATCATTATTTGCGGCCAGAAAATCGAGCGCGAGAACTGATCGCCGCCGTGCTGGAGTATTTGTCCGAAGAATTGTCCGCGGCAAGCGAGCCGGCGCCGCTGTTGGCTGATCGCCTATCATGAACCGGCGCGCAATTTCCGATCCGAAACTCAAGATCGCCTTGATCTCTCCCAAAGGCCCGCTCTACCGGCATCGCGGCGGCATCTGGCGCAAGTCGCTCCGCTACCAACCGCTCACCCTCACCACGCTGGCGGCGCTCATTCCGCCGGAGCTCCCGGTGGAATTGGAGTTGTTTGACGAAGGCATCACCGACGTTCCGCCCGATCTGGACGCCGACCTGGTGGGCCTGACCGTCATCACCGGCACCGCGATGCGCGCCTACCAACTGGCCGATCACTTCCGCCAACGCGGCATCACCGTCGTGCTCGGCGGGCCGCATGTGACCCTGATTCCCGACGACGCCACACCGCACGCGGACGCCATCGTGGTCGGTTACGCGGAGGATTCATGGCCGCAACTGTTGCGCGACTTCGCGATGGGGCATCTCCAATCGCGCTACGACCAAGCACCCGGCCTGGACCTTGCGGACCGCCCGTTCGCGCGCCGCGACCTACTGCCGAGCCGGCGTTACCTTACGAACAACGTGTTTGAAGCGACGCGCGGATGCGTTCACAACTGCGATTTTTGCGTCGTGCCGTCGGCCTGGGGACGCAAGCCGTATCAAAAGCCCGTCGAACAGGTCGTTGCCGACATCCGACAGCACGGCGCTCGCAAGCTCATCTTTGTGGACCTGAATCTCATCGCCGACCGCGGCTACGCGAAATGCTTGTTCACCGCGCTGATTCCGCTCCAGGTCCAGTGGTACGGCCTCGCGACGGTGTTGTTGGCCGACGACGCCGAACTTTTGGAACTGGCGGCGCGGAGCGGCTGCAAGGGATTGTTGATGGGATTGGAGTCCATCTCGCCCGAAAACCTTCGCGCGAGCCACAAGGGTTTCAATTCACCGGAAAAATTTGTTCGCGTGGTGGAACGATTGCACGAACAGGGCATCGCGCTCCAAGGCTGCTTCGTCTTCGGCCTAGACCAGGATGGGCCGGACGTGTTCCTCAAGACCGCTGAGTTCGCGGTCGAGGCGCGCATCGATCTTCCCCGCTTCGCCATCGTGACACCATTCCCCAACACTCCGCTTTACAAACGCCTACTCGCGGAAGGCCGCATCCTGACGAAGAACTGGGAACTGTATGACGGCCAGCATGCGGTGTTTCGGCCTGCGAGAATGAGCGTCGAGGAACTTCAGCGCGGCACCGAATCCGCGTGGAAACACGCTTACAGCTTCCGGTCCATCGCGCGGCGCCTCCGTCAATCCCCCGCCTCCTGGGCGGTGAAAGTGGGGACCAATCTCGGCTACCGCTTTTACGCGTATAATCTGAGCCGGTTTTACAATTGCGACTGGATCATCGGCCGCGCTCCTCAAAATCCGCGTGGCCGACGCGAGGAGCCGCAGTCTGAGAGTGCAGATCGTGGAGCACAGGCTGTAGAGCAAAGCGAGCGCCTCCTTGCGCCGGCTGCCACGTCGAATCACTGATGCGCCTCACGATTGTCCATCCGTGCATCGGTCGGCGTCCGGGGCAGTCTTATATTCGCACGTGGCAGATGGAACCGCTGCCGGCCGCCACGATTGCCGGGCTGACACCGAAAGATGTCGAGATTCGCTTTTACGACGACCGGATGGAGTCGATCGCTTTCGACGAACCCACCGATCTGGTCGCCATCAGTGTGGAAACCTACACGGCCAAGCGCGCATATCAGATCGCCACGGATTTCCGCAAGCGCCGAGTCCCCGTCGTCATGGGTGGGTTTCACGCCGCGCTGTGCCCGGACGAAGTGAGCCGGCACGCCGAAGTCGTGGTCTGCGGCGAAGCGGAATCGCTCTGGCCACAGGTCCTGGACGACGCGCGGCGCCACCGGTTGGAGAAGTTCTATCGCCCTTCCGACCGTCCCTCGCTCGCGGGCTTG
>JACQWK010000060.1 GCA_016209525.1 Verrucomicrobiota bacterium | reverse complement strand
GCCCGCCGCCGCGTCTTCGTCCATCTGCCGGTCCCATTCGGCGTTTCTTTGCGCGATCAAACGATCCGTCAGTTTCCAGAACTCGTCCTTGGGAAGCTTGACGATCGCTGCCTCAATTTCTTCCACCGTGCTCATGATCCGAATTTACCGTCCGACTAGCGGCTGTTCAACTCTCAACCATCAACACTCCACTGACTATGCGACTGATCGAACTTCACATCCTCCAATCGTTCCCCGTCTCGTGCCTCAATCGCGACGAGGTGGGTCAACCCAAGTCCGCTGTGTTCGGCGGCGTCAAACGCGCGCGACTCAGCAGCCAGACATTGCGCCGCGCAACGCGGCTTGATGCGAGCAAGCAGCTTCCAACGTTTTACACGGGGAAGCGCACGCGCTACCTACCGCACCTCCTCAGCGAAAACGTGCCGGCGTTGAAGGAGAACGAATCCCTGCTCACGGGTGTTGCGAAGGAACTCGCCTCGTTTCTGAACAACAAAGTGGACAAGGAACCGAAACGCTTTACCACCCTCGTCTTTTCGTCAGACTCAGAAAAGACTCGCCTGTGGAAGCGAGTCGCTGAGGCTTTGGTCGGCCTCACGGACGAAGAGAAGAAGGCTATCTCGGTGCAAGAGAAGTCTGACGAAGCAACTAACGAAAATGAACCGAAAGACGAAGGCAAAAAGCCACCCAAGAAAGGCCCGGCGGCATCCGCCAAGAGGAAGCTTGAGGACGCCTTCAGAGCTTCGTTCGGCCAACACGACGCCGCAGACATCGCCATCTTCGGGCGAATGGTTGCTGACTCCCCTAACTTGACCGTCGAGTCGGCAGCAATGTTCAGCCACGCACTCTCCACTCACGAGGCTGCGGGTGATTACGATTTCTTTGCGGCGGTTGACGAGCAGAAACCCGAAGGTGAAGCGATTGGCGCAGCAATCACGGATACGCTCCAGTTCACGTCCGCAGTGTATTACCGATACGTTGGCCTCAACCTCGATCTGCTGGCCGACAAGAGGCATTTGGATTTCGAGAGAATGTCGCCGGAGGACCGCAAGAAGGTGGTTGAGTCCTTCATCCGCTCCGTCCTTGTCGCCGTGCCTGGAACGTACGAAGATGCTGGCCGTCGCAACGGCATGAACGCCCACACGGAAGTCGGATACGCTTTGGGATTCCTGCGGGACAAGGCGCAGCCGATTCAGCTCGTGAACGCCTTTGAGGATCCCGTGCGCCGGAACGGCGGTTTGTTGGCCCCATCCGTTCGCCGGCTCTTGCTCCAACTCCAGCGTGTCAAAGATACCTACGGCGACTGGTTCAAAGCCGATCCAGAGCTGGCGACCGGCGTCTTTCGCTCCAAGCCGGACAAAGAAGAAACTGGCGACGGTGAAAAGCTGGCCAACGTTCCCAATCAACAGTCGTTGCCTGTGTTTTGCGAAAGACTGGCCAATGCCGCGGTCCCCAATCCAGCCTGACCATGAACAAAACCCTCGCCCTTTATCTCGACGGCCCGCTGCAGTCATGGGGCTTCGAGAGCCGGTTCCAGCGGCGCGGGACCGGGCTGTTTCCCACCAAGAGCGGAATCATCGGCCTGCTCGCCGCCGCAATGGGGATTGACAGCCGCTACCTGCCGGGCGATCAGGCGGCGCTCGCTGCCGAACGGGTTGCCCTGAAGCCGTTTGCTGAGTTGCAATTCACAGCCTATATGCTGCCGCGTCTGCGGCCTGCAGTTATGCGACGGCTGCGGAACGTGCCTGCGCTTTCCTTCGCTGAGTTTCTGGACGCACTTCGTCTCGACATCCGCCAGTCGCCTCACCCTGGCGACGAAGATGAATTTCTTCGCGACGCGGTCCTTCCGGTCGAGCGGCTGGAGGATTACCACACCGTGATAGGAACCCGCCGCGCGAGCGGCGACGTGGATTTCGATGCGACCGTGGAATCGCGCCGTGCTTACCTGCAAGACGCTCGCTTCGGCGTGCTGCTCACCGGACCCGATGACATTATTGGCCAGGCGAGCAGCGCATTGGAAAACCCACAGTGGGGAATTTGGCTGGGCCGGAAATCGTGTCTGCCAGCCGCGCCGGTGTTTGCCGGGGTTTTCCACGATCCGAAAGCTGCGCTGGAGTCTCTGCTCCAACGGGCCGGCCTTCCCAAGGATTGGCCGCTGGACAAGCTGGCCCGGAGAGCCGACACGGAAAACTGGGAAAGCGGGCAGGACACAATTGCGGACAAACCCATCGCTTTTGGAGCTGCCGTCGGACACCGCCACGCCCCTCGGCGAATTACTGTCCGCCAGCCGTTCAACACATCATCGGGTTATGGCTTACAAAGCGAAAAAGACTGAACATTCAGGGAGCAAGAAGGGCACCGGTGCTTATTACGGACGCAAACGCGATGCCAAGCACGAAAGCGCCCGGACTCGGCGCCGCGCTGCCAAGAAGCTGGCTAGAACCGACCTTGAATAGTTTTGGGACGCCCTTCCGCTTGAGTTTGTTTCACCTTTCAAGACATGAAAACGGTCACCGTGTCCGAATTCTGCCGGAATGCCGCAGCCGTCCTGCGCCGCGGCGCCGCAGGCCGACGGATTCTGCTCGTCCGCAGGGGCAAAGCCTGTCTGGTATCGCCGTTGAACGGCTGACGATGAAGCTGCCCAACGCCCATCTTGCCGTTGTCGAACGGGAGAAGGTTTGCGATTACCTGCTCAACCCGGCGCACCGCCACGGCG
>JACQWK010000059.1 GCA_016209525.1 Verrucomicrobiota bacterium | reverse complement strand
CGTAACTCCCTCTCTTCCACGAAGTGGAGGAGAGGGCCGGGGAGAGGAGGAGCATTTCATCCAAGCACATCTGGCCACGGTCACCACACGAGGTTGCCCTCTCCCCGACCCTCTCCCACTCCTACGTCGTTGGAGAGGGAGAAAACAACGGTGGCAGCGTCATGCGCCCTGAACGACGAGCGAGCCCAATCCTTGTTCGAAGTTGGAAGTTCGATGTTCAATGTTCGATGTTCAGCGATTCGATTGCGGCTTCGCCGTGCTGTGGTTCGGATCGAAACCCGCCTCCTCACGCCGGCGGCCACCGTTCATCCTAACCGGACTTTCGCAACTGGGCCCTGATTTTGGGAATTTTTCGTGGTCGGACCCTGGGATTTCCTGGGAAATTCGCAGGTCCTGCGTTGATTTTGGCGTGTAGTGCAGACCTAAGTCTCCTTCCTTGCTGAGTTGTTGATGTTGGTGGGCCAAGCCACGGAACAGGCCGGGCGCGGCAACTCTAAGCTTCGGGGAGACAAATCCGTTACGCGCAGCGTTGAACACGACCCCAATCCTTTCTTGCTGGGCCGCGGAAGCTGCTCAAGCTCGGCTGGCCATGTTGGCAAAAGATTTATTGAAAGATTCGCCGTTGCCCAGCGAACTCATGTAGTAAACATGAATTTCACTAATCAGGCCTCCTAACACTATGCCCGACCACGAGGACTCGTTCATCCCGACGCGACGCAGCTTGCTCACGCGCCTGAAAGACTGGGACGACCAGGAAAGCTGGAAGAACTTCTTCAACACTTACTGGAAGTTGATCTACGGCGTAGCCGTGAAGTCGGGCCTCAGCGACCCGGAAGCGCAAGACGTCGTCCAGGAAACCGTCGTCTCGGTGGCTAAGAAGATGCACGAGTTCGAATACGATCCGGCGGCCGGTTCCTTCAAAAGCTGGCTCCTCCTCATCACTCGCCGCCGCATCACCGATCACCTGCGCAAACAATATCGCCAAGTTGAGGTTCAGCAACCTCGGCCAAAGGAAACCACCGGGACATCCACCGTCGAACGCATTGCGGACCCCGCTCTGCCTGTGCTCGATCGCATCTGGGACGAAGAATGGGCTAAGAACTTGATGGACGCGGCAATCCAGCGGGTCAAACGCCAAGTGAAAGCCAAGCAATGGCAAATCTTCGACTTTTATGTCCTCAAGAAATGGCCAGTGACGAAAGTGACCAAAGCGCTAGGCGTGAGCATGGCTCAGGTGTATTTGGCGAAACACCGGGTCGCCCGATTGATCAAGCAGGAACTGGAATCCTTGGAGAAGAAGATGGTCTGAGGGGCGGTGGTCAGTTGCCAGTTGCCAGTTGCCAGTTGCGAGTTGTCAGTTGTCAGTTGTCAGTTGTCAGGGGTTAACGGCCGTGAGGGGCCGTTTGAACTTCCGACTGCCTGCTGATTACCGACCACTGATCACTGATTCCTGATCACTGATTACTGGCAACTGACCACTGACAACTGACAACCGCCCAATGAAACGTGTCTGCCGCTCCATCTGCCTTTGGCTGGCCAATCGGTGTCATCAGCCGCCGATGCCATTTCGGGAGCACTTCGTTGGATCGCCGCAATCCATGCTTGATTTGCAGCGGCACCTCTTGCGGCAGATTCGGGCTCGCTTGCGCCGGGAACGACCCACATGGCGGATCGAGACGAGCCTATGAAACGGGTCGCCGCTGACGATTAGGTAGGGCGCATGGGCTTCTCAAGCCCCGCGTGTCAGTGACCCACGAGGGACGTTCGCTTCGCGAAACGCGGTCCACTCCGTCCCACTTCAATCCTTGTGACGGACAATTCGCGGAGATAGTGGCGATGAGAACACCACGGCATTTTGCAGAAATTCCTCGATCCGCGGCATGGAATCAAAAGTTGAAAGATCGCCCCTTCTGCGAACGAACTCATTTGTACGACGTAACGACAACGAACCCTTAAATCAGAATCGATATGAAGACACATCTCAATACCCCATGGGCCGTCAACCGCTATGCGTGCGCCGCTTTGGTGCTTGTGGCTTCGCTATGGCCGACGTTCGCTCAGACAAACTCGATCGAGCCGCTGCGGAAACCGATCAAGTTCTCCGTCGCGCCCATCCAGCTTCATACGGCGCCTCAGGCCAAACAGCAAACGCCGGTTTCCCGGGCTGAGGCAGTTCGGGGCGTATCCTGGATCCCGATCACGTTCGGCACGGTGGTGATGGGCTTTCTGGCTCAGGAACCGGCACAGTATCCGGCTCCCACCGGTTCAAATCGATCGGTGATCAACGCCGCCGAACCAAGAACCGGCGGGGCGACAACTCCAAGGGATCTTCCGTTAGGACCCGGCTTGGTCCCGACGATTCAGGAATCGACCGTTCGGCAGGTTCAGCTCGTGCGACAGCGTCCGCGCGTCAGCTTGGGCCGGGACGAGTCTGATCGCGCTTTGATTTCGGAGAAACCGCCGGGATGGGTTCTCTTATCCATACGGTTCTGAAAGATTGCTTTTGCCCGGAGCGAACGTATGATCGCGCCTGGCTGCGCAGAGCGTTGGCAGTCTCACTCCCCAATGAACGATGACATCGGCGAGCAGAAGACCTGTGTGGAGGCCAGCAGGAGGACGCCTGCTCCAGGTGAAGTCCCCCCAATCCCCGATCACCAGTTGCTCCGGAAGATCGGATCGGGCAGCTACGGCGAAGTCTGGCTGGCGCGCAACGTCATGGGCACCCATCGCGCCGTCAAGGTCATTTACCGGAGCAGGTTTAGCAGTGATCGTCCCTTCGACCGCGAGTTCAAGGGCGTGCAAAATTTCGACCCCATCTCCCGCTCGCATCCTGGCTTGGTGAACGTGCTTCACGTCGGACGCAACGATCAGGCGGGGTATTTCTATTACGTCATGGAATTGGCCGACGACGCCACCGTAGGGCAGGCGTCCCGCCTGCCTTCTCTGCCTTCTTCTCAACCTTCGCCAGGCACTGTCATCCATGCCGAGGACGCGAAGACAGGACAACAGGAAAACGGGACTTCTCCCTCAATCGCAAATCGCAACTCGGAAATCGAAAATCCCGGCGCCTACATCCCGAAGACGCTGGCCAGAGAATTGCACGAACGCGGCCGCCTGCCGGTGGCCGAATGCTTGCGGTTGAGTTTGTTGCTCGCGGACGCGCTGAGTCATCTGCACAAGCACCGGCTCGTTCACCGGGACATCAAGCCTTCCAACATCATCTTTGTGAATGGGGTTCCCAAGCTGGCCGACATCGGCTTGGTCGTTCAACTGGACCAGTCGATCAGCGGCGGCTCGCCGGGCTACATTCCACCCGAAGGTCCGGGCACCCCGCAAGCGGACGTCTTCAGTTTGGGCAAAGTCATCTATGAACTGTGCACCGGCAAAGACCGGTTTGACTTCCCGGAATTGCCCACGGACCTGGACAAGATGGAAGACGGCCCGACGCTGGTGAGCCTGAGCGACGTGCTCGCCAAGGCCTGTGCCGAGGACGTTCGCCAACGCTACCAAACCGCCGCGGAGTTTCATGCGGATTTGGCAGCGCTGCAAAAAGGGGAACCGCCCAAGGCCCGGCCAGCCGAATCATTCTTGAGTTGGCTCGGACCGGCTCATTCCAACCCTTGGCGATGGGCGACGAGTGTGGCCGCGGTCGTTGTTTTGGCGCTTCTTGCGCTCTGGCTTGTCAACAATTCCAAACGAGAGGCCGGCAAAACTGTCGCCGCCGCCAGCCAATTGACGCCGAGCACGCTGAAACTCCCGCCCAATGTGGTCCCACTTTCCGCGGCGGACGTGTTGAAGATTGCCTACGCGAGCCAGCCGCCATCCGCCCCGGCCAACGCCGTCCGGCCGCAACTGCAATTTGAACTCGTGGCCGCCCGCCAGGGCGCATCGGGCTTCACCCCCGTCCAAGATGGCGACAGCCTCAGATCGGAAGCGGATGATTATGGGATCGTCGCGCGCGCCCTCTCGGCCGGCTGGCTTTACGTATTTCAAGTAGATTCATCCGGGAACAAAGAATGGCTGTTTCCCCAGAACCCGTCGTCCGCACATTCGTCGGGCTCGAATCCGTTGGCCGACGGCCAGATGATTCAAATCCCTTCCACCAACCTGGAGCGCGCCCTTTTCTTGGATCGGAACACCGGCGTGGAACACGTCTATGCCGTCTTTTCCGGCGCGCGCTGGCCCGAACTGGAAAACGCCCTGGCCAAACCGAACCGTGCGCCTGAGCAATCCGGTCCGACTTTGCTCGCCCGCCGCGTGGAACAGCCGAACGGACTCCTGATGCGCGGGGTTGGCGGCACCCGAACCAACGCTGCAGCCATCGATCTGAGTGGAGCGCTGGGACGGCTCCATCCCAGCCAGGGCCAATCGCTCAACGTTGCCAGCCCGGTTATGGAAGCAACCCGCTCCTTCCTGGTTCTGGAACGGTGGTTCCGGCACACTGACTGAGCCGCAAGAATTGATGAAACCGCGAAAGCCACACCGCCACAAAGCCAGCAGCGAACGCTCTCCCTCTCTTCCATCCGATGGAGGAGAGGGCTGGGGAGAGGAGGAGCGTCCGCAGTTTTCGTGTGGTTCGTGTTTTTCGTGGTCTGCCTCAGATTCTCGGAGTGACCCGACTCGCTCACCTCGCCGGCGAGGAACTTTTCTTGCCGCGAAAGAACACAAAGAGCGCAGAGAGCTTGAAGGTCATCTTTGCGTTCCTTGCGTTCTCTTGCGGCCCTCAGACCAAAACCGGAATTACGACAGGATTAAGAGGATTGACAGGATGAAGCTGCGGCGCGGCACGATTGCAGGTGAAACCACTCCCTCTCCTCCGTCGAATGGAGGAGAGGGTCGGGGAGAGG
>JACQWK010000624.1 GCA_016209525.1 Verrucomicrobiota bacterium | reverse complement strand
TTTGTGATTGACTACTTGCAACTGCTCAATTCTACTTCGCGGCGAGCCGAGAACCGGCAGCAGGAGATCGCAGACATCTCTAACGGCATCAAAGCCCTGGCCAAAGAATTGAGCGTTCCTGTTATCGTCCTGAGCCAGTTGAATCGCGAACTGGAGAAGGAAAAAAACCGCAAGCCGAGATTGTCGGACTTGCGTGAATCCGGGGCCATTGAACAAGATGCAGACCTGGTGGGTCTGCTCTACAAGGCCAGCAGCGAGGATGAAGACGAAGCCGGATCGCAAGACCAGGAAGCGTTGCCGGTCAATCTGTTCATCGCGAAACAGCGAAATGGGCCTACGGGCGACGTGAATTTAACATTTCTGAAGCCTTATACCCGGTTTGAAAGCGCCGCCAAAGTCAGCGCCGAAGACATCCGGCAAGACATTTAGATGATCACCCCGGAGCTCCGCGTGGGAACTTGTCTCACAAATCGTAGCAGCCGACGTAAGGAGGCTCGGACTGGAAAATCCGAATTCCGAATTGCGGATTCCGAAATGGATCAGTGCCTCGTCACATTGCCTGCTACAAAACGAAGAATTTTCCGACAGATTCCGAGGTGGTTGATATGGGCAATTTGTCTTTGTTGGCTGCCCAACCTCCTTGGCCAAACGGTCCAGAAAATCGAGATTCGCCATGTGGGCCCTCCTGCCGCCAGCGATGAGATGATCAAGGCCAACGTTAAAGTGAAAGTAGGCGACACCTACACTTTGACCGGCGTGAACGACGATGTGAAGGCGCTGCTTTCGACGGGCCTGTTCCGCGACGTCCGCGTTTCAGAAGAGCGCCCCCCCCAGGGGTTGACGATCATCTATGTCGTCCAAGGCCACCCCATTCTGACCGACATCAGATTCGAGGGGAACAAAATCTTCAGCTCGTCCCGGCTCATGGGAAAGGTGGAAGTCGGCGTCATGCCTGCGGAACCTATTCCCGGAGCCATGGTCCAACCGATCGGTCCCGGATGGGGAGCGCGGTATGGAAAAAGCAAAATGAAGACCCGGATCGGAAGACCGCTCGATGAGCGCTGGCTGTTCGAGGACGCGCGGGCCATCGCGAAGTACTACGAAAAGAAAGGCTACCTGAAGACGGAAGTGAACTACAGAGTCGAGATTGACGAAAACGCGGGACGCGGCACGGTCACGTTCGAGATGGCTGAGCGTCCCAAGTTGCGCATTCAGGACATTCGATTCGTCGGCGCACAGGCCTTTTCTCAAAGGAAACTCCGCAAGGTCTTCAAGAAAGGCAACGGCACTCGGCGTTATTTCTGGCTGACGTCCTGGGCAACCAGTGGCGGAGTCCTCAAAGACGATCAATTCGAGGATGATAAGGACAAGCTGATTGAATTCTACCAAAACGAAGGATACATCGATTTCGAAATCAAGGAAGTGCGCTTCGACCAAGTCGATCCCAAGCACATCGTAGTTCGGCTGATCATCTCGGAAGGCAAACAATACAAAGTGGGCGCCGTCGAATTCAGAGGCAACTCTCTGTTCAAGGCGGAGGAGATCATCAAAGGCGACCGAAGCGCCCCGGGGATAAAGATGGGGGTCGGAGCCGTGTTCACGCCGAAAGGACTTGAAACCGATATCGAGGCAATCCGGGATTTTTATGGAAGCAAGGGGTACATCGATGTTTGGGTGAAGCCGGTCAAAAGTCCGAACACGACTCGCGGCACCATGGATCTTATTTATGAGATCCACGATGAAGACAAGGGCCTGTCGCACGTCGAGAAGATCGAGATCAAAGGCAACACGAAGACGAAAGACCGAGTCATCCGCCGCGAATTGGCGGTTTCGCCGGGCGAAGTGTTTGACATGGTCCGAGTCAAGCGAACCAAAGGACGGTTGGAACAATTGAGATACTTCGAGAAGGTCGAGACCAGCGTTGAGCCGACCGATATTGCAGGCCGAAAGAATTTGGTCATCGATGTGGAGGAAACGCCCACAGGTCATATCGAGTTTTGGGCGGGGTTCAGCTCGGTCTATAATGTGGTCGGAGGCATCGGCTTTCGCGAGGGGAACTTCGACCTGTTCAACCCGCCGTTCTTCCGGGGTGGTGGACAGAAATTCCGGATCAACGTGATGCTGGGCACGAAGCTCAAAGACTTCCAAATTTCCTTCGCCGAGCCGTGGCTGTTCGGCCGCCGGTTGCGTTTCGAGACGGACCTGTACCACCGCGAACTCAATTACTACAGTGACTTCTACGACATTACACAAACAGGAACCCGGCTCGGTTTGGTGCGTGCTCTGGGCAGCGAGTTCTTCATTGGAGGCCTCAGCTACACGATTGAAAACATCGGCCTCAAGAACGTTTCAGATCGTCTGCCGAGCATCCTCCGGGAGGAGGAAGGCAATCGACTGGTTTCGAAGATCGGGGCCTCGCTCGCCTATGACAGCCGGAACAATCTGCAATTGCCGACCCAAGGGCAACGCACGGAGCTGACCAGCGAACTGGCCGGTGGACCTTTTGCGGGCGACACTGATTTTTACAAGTTTGAGCTTCGCTCGGGATGGTACTTCCCGGGATTTTTGGAAAACCACATTTGGGAAATCCGCGGCCGTGGAGGGGTCGTAGAATCGTATGGCGACACAGACCGTGTGCCGCTATTCGATCGGTTTTTCCTGGGGGGCGTGGGGTCGCTTCGAGGATACAAGTATCGTCAGGTTGGGCCGTACCGGCTCGGTCCGGAAGGGGACTTGGAACCGATTGGGGGCAACACGTATTGGTTCGGATCGATCGAATACAGCGTGCCGATCATCGAGCGATTGCGCTTTGCGGCCTTTTACGACATCGGCAACGTGTATGAAGACGCGTTCAGCTTCACCCGGTCGGCAGGCCAAAAGCTCTACAACGATAACTGGGGAGTCGGTGTTCGCCTCAACATCCCGCACCTCGGCCCGTTGCGGCTCGACTACGGCATTCCGATTACCCACGACGACTTCACCAGCGGGCGGGGGCGGTTCCAGTTCAGCGTGAGTTACACTTCAGATTATTAATCCCAGGTTATTATGACGAAATTCTTCTCGCAGCAGTCCACTCGAGTCAGCACCTCCCTGAGCGTGGGGGGGAGGCGCCCGGTTTGCCGGTTCTGGCGGCATCCTGTGGCCCCAACAACAGGGCAGGGATACTCCGCGAACCGGCAGTCTAGTCGCCTGCCCAACCTCTTCAGACAAGGTTTCTGGGCTTTTTCGGCGGCGCTCTACTTCGCGGCGTTCGCTTCCCCCGTCCAAGCGCAACCCAAAATCGGCACCGTTGACCTCCAGAAAGTCTTCGAGGGCTACTTCAAGAAAAAACAAGCCGATGCGCTTTTGCAGGAAAGAGGGGCGGATGCCGACAAAGTCATCAAAGGCTGGGAGGAAGACTACAAGAAGGCCATGGATGAGTATCGTAAACTCGTCGAAGGGTCCAATGATCAGGCCGTTGCTGTCGAGGAGCGTGAGAAACGCAAGAAATCCGCCGAGGCCAAGCTCCTGGAAATTCGGGAGATCGAAAAGAGCTACCAACAGTTCAAACGAGAAGCCGGGACCCAAATCGATGAAATGAAGAAGCGTTGGCAAGAACGAATTCTGCAGGAAATCCGCGAGGCCGTCGCTGCCGTCGCGAAAGCCGGAAATTACACCATGGTGATGGACACCGGAAATCGCTTCGACGCGCCGGTTTTGCTTTACACGTCCGGTCAAGACGATCTGACGGACAAAGTCCTTGTTGAATTGAACAGCAGGGCTCCATCCTCCGCCTCATTGACCCCTGAGAAGGAAGAAAAGCCTGCGGTTGGCCTTCCGGCTCCCGGAACTTCCGGCAAAAAACCGGAGCAGAACGCAACCGACAAACCGCGCGATTCATCGCAAAAGTCTGCGCCCCCTGCGACGAAACCGGGGCGGACCACAAAGAAGCCTTAGGGTTCCGCTCACATGATCGACTCCGCAGAGACGATCCGAACACGCTCAAGGAAGCTTCTTTTGATCGGCACGCTTTTTTCTCCGGCCAGACCCATTTGGGTGGGAGTCTCGCCGAGTCGTTCCAAAACGTCGTCCCCTTTGACGACTTGGCCAAAGGCCGTGTATTTGCCATCGAGAAACCTCGCGTCCGCCAGGCAAATGAAGAATTGGCTGCCTGCGGAGTCAGGTTCCTCCGAGCGGGCCATCGAGATCACTCCGCGGACATGAGGGCGGTCATTGAATTCCGCCGGGATCGTGTATCCAGGGCCACCGGTCCCCACCAGCGGATCGTCCTTCCGGCTGAGCGGATCGCCCCCTTGGATCATGAAGCCTTTCACAATCCGATGAAACGCGGTTCCGTCGTAAAATCCTTCGCCAGCCAGCCTCTTGAAATTCGCCACCGTGATGGGAGCGACTTCGGGCCAGAATTCGACCACGATCTCGCCTTCGGCAGTTTTCAATATCCCGACTTCGTCGCGAGAAAGATTCTTCACCGGTCTTCGAATAGGTAGACGTCCGACCCTTTTGATGGGCCGCGTTGCCAAATGCAGCGGTTTCGCAGGCAATCCAGGATCAGGAAAGGCGCGGGAGTTTCATCCGCCTTCCCAAACACATGCCCGCAGCAGGTCTCCACTCAGAGTAAACTTACGCTAAGCTCGCCCGGTGCTGGGATCAAGCTTGAAAAAGTCCAGGCATTCTCATTTTGGCCGTAACGCGGACACTCCTGTCCGCAATATCCTTGAAATTCTGCGGACAAGAGTGTCCGCCTTACAGGTACAAACAGCGCCGTTTGCCAAAATGAGAATTGCAGGAAAAAGTCCTTTCCTTTCAACCCGAATCCAGTTCTATAGGGCCGCTATGCGAAGAACAAGTATCCTTACATCGATTCTGGCCGGAACCATGATTATGTCCAACACAACGCTCGACGCGGCCGAGGCCGACAAAAAACTCGCTGATGGCTTGTACGCCGAAATGGAAACCTCCAAAGGCCAGATTGTCATCCAACTGGAATTCGAGAAGACACCGCTGACAGTTGCCAATTTCGTCGGACTGACGGAAGGCACGAAGGACTACGACAAGACTCCCGGGGGAACGAGCCCCAAGCCGCAAGGCAAACCGTTTTACGACGGACTGGCCTTCCACCGGGTCATCCCCGATTTCATGATTCAAGGTGGCTGCCCTCAAGGCAGCGGAAGAGGCGGACCCGGCTACCGGTTTCGCGACGAGTTCCATCCCAGCCTGAAGCATACTGGAGCGGGGATTCTTTCCATGGCGAACGCGGGTCCGGGCACTAACGGAAGCCAATTCTTCATCACGCACAAAGAGACCCCGTGGCTGGATGGAAAACACTCGGTCTTTGGGCATGTGGTGCAAGGCCAGGACGTGGTGAACAAGATCGCCCAAGGCGACAGCATCAAAACGATCAAGATTCTTCGAATCGGCGAGAAGGCCAAAGCGTTCAAAGGCGATCAAGCCGACTTCGACAAATACTCGAAGAAGGGCTAGCGCCATGTGCGCCTGCTGACTGGGTGTCGTCAACGGCGCCTCCTCCTTCCCCTTGAATGTGACAGGGGCGCTTTCCGCCGCGTCCCTGACTTATTCGGCGATCGCCTGGATTTCAGAGACGCGACGCAGCACTCCCCCGAGTAAAAATGCACACGTTCGAGATCGTGAATCAGCCCTCGTTACGGAAAGGCAGCTCAACAATCTTGGCTTTCGTCGTTCCCATTCCCGTTCGGATCTCGAGTTCGGTTCCGATGGAATTTGTTTCGCGCCGGACATAACCCAGCGCAATTTTGGCCTCCAAAGTCGGCGACTCCACCGCGCTCGTCACGTAGCCGACTTCCTTGTCCCCGGCCAACAATCTGTCGCCGTGGTTCGGAAGGATAGGAGAATCTTCGGCGAGGCGCAGTCCGCGGAGCGATTTAGCCACTTGGCCATAAGTCCGAATTCGTGCGATCACTTCCTGACCGATGTAACAGCCCTTTGAGTAGCTAACGGCGCTGGCTTCCAGCCCTGCTTCCATCGGGAGGTTCGTTTCATTCATGTCTATTCCGAAACGGGGGATGCCCGCCTCGATGCGAGCGATCTCGAGCGCTTTCCAGCCGCACAACCCTCCGCCCAGGCGTCGCGCAACCGCAACCAGCTTTTCGACAGCCAATCGCAATGAAGCGACCGGCGCGAACAGATCAAAGCCGGCTCTCCCGACACGCCGCAGATTTACGAGGAGGAAGTCGCCCAAATCTTCGTGGCTCAGGGCGGTGGAGGCCATCGGTTTGCTTGGGATCTCGCCGCCGAGTTGCGCTTGGCGCAGAACCTCATCCGCTCGCGGGCCCTGGATTGTCAATAATCCGTAGAGACGTGTTGCGTCGGTGATCTGGACATCGTCCGCGATGACGTATTTCTCAAGACGATCGGCGATCTTCTGGGTGAGACCCGGCTCGAAATCCAGCAGCAGTTCGTCTTCCAGACGACAAATGTTCAGGTCGCTAATCATCTTCCCCTTGGCTGTGACGAGCGCCGCATAGCACCCGTCGCCGACCTTCAGGCCGTTCACTTCATTGGTCACTTGCCCGTGAAGGAACCGTTGACGATCCGCTCCCGTCAGGCAGAGGCGCCCGCGGAAGCTGAGATCGATCACACCGACTGTGTCCCGCAAGGCTGCGTGCTCAACCAGAACATTTCCATAATGATCGGGCGCCTCTTGGCCGTTTACGGAGGCGAACTGCGCTCCGTGACTCTGATGGAAGTCGCGCAGGATGAGCGGGGTCATGCCCAGAATGTGCGGTCGGGCCGGAGGATTGACAAGCGAGGGATCGAGTTCTCAGATCAAAGCCTTTTCGGTGGTCGGATCAAAGAAATGCGCTTTCTCTAGGTTGAAAGCGACGACAACCTTTTGCCGAACGTGGACTCGAAAATCTGGATCCACCCGAGCGGTCAGCCTGTGTTGGCCCATCTCCAAATGGAGGTATGTTTCCGGCCCCCTCGCTTCGATGACCTCGATGACTGCGTTGAGCTCGGCGCTCTTGCCACAGCCGTGCGCGGACTCGCCAGCCGGCCAAAGGTTTATCATAAGATGTTCCGGGCGGATTCCGAGCACCACCGGGCATCCCACGGATGAACTCAATTTTTTGTCGAGACGTTCGGGCAAAGGAACTCGCAGAGTGTTCGCACCGTCTGAGCCCGTGCTCGCGTTCCACTCAAACTGAATCGCGTTTCCTTCAGACTTCAGGCAACCTCGAACGAGATTCATAGCTGGGGAGCCGATGAATCCCGCCACGAAGAGAGTGGCCGGCCATTGGTAAACGTTCACAGGCGCCGCGACTTGCAGGATTGTCCCCTCGCGGAGCACGGCGATGCGATGGCCCAGCGTCATGGCTTCGACCTGATCATGGGTGACGTAGATCATGGTTGTGGCCAGCCTTGCCTGAAGCCGCGCCAGTTCCACCCGCAACTGCGCCCGCATGGACGTGTCGAGATTGGAGAGCGGCTCATCCAGGAGCAGAACCTTCGGTTTGCCCACGATGGCGCGGCCCAACGCCACTCGCTGGCGTTCACCGCCGGACAACGCGTTTGGCAGGCGATCGAGACACGGCTTCAATCCCAGCAACTCGGCTGTTTCCCAGACGCGGTTTTCAATTTCGGCCTTCGAATGCTTCCTGAGCTTCAAGCCGAACGCCATATTTTCGAAGGCCGTCATGTGCGGATAAAGCGCGTAGTTTTGAAACACCATGGCCACGTCCCGTTGCTGTGGAGGAACAAGATTCATGACCGAGCCGTTGAATGAAACCGTGCCTTGAGTGGGCTCTTCCAGGCCCGCGATGAGGCGAAGGAGGGTGGTTTTTCCGCTCCCGGAAGGCCCCACCAACACGATCAGCTCCTGGTCTTCAACGACCAGGTTGATATCTCTGAGCGCTTGAATCGGCTCCTTCTTCGGCTGCTGGAAGGTCTTGCTGATGCTTTCGATGACGACTCGCGCCATGGGTTCGAAGTCTTAGGCGGCATCAGTCCGATGTCGAGCCGTGAGATGAGTCTTCGCCTAAACCGCTGACGAGCTCATCAGGGCTCAATTCTCACACTTTGCAAAGTGTGGAAATCTCAAATCCCGTTGACGCTGCCAGGCGTTTGACGCCAATATCCCCGCCTCACAGCTCTGTAGAGGTGTGCGGAAGTTTCTCGACATGCGGCAAGTCAGCAGTGGCTTCTCTCCCTCTCCCGGCGAAGCGGGTAGAGGGCTGGGGAGGGCCTTTGACGCGGTTCCAACGGCCTCCTCTCCCCAGCCCTCTCCTCCCTTTCAGGGGAGGAGAGGGAGGAGTTTCAACATCTAAAAAGGGATTGATAGTATGAATTTGGATTCTTTGTATTCCGAGCTCACATTGAAATCGAACGCGAAGCTGGCGCTGGTTGTTCTCGACGGCCTGGGCGATATCGCCACTCGCGAACAGAATTACATGACGCCGCTCGAGGCATCCTTCACGCCAAACCTCGATGCCTTGACCCAGGATGGAGCCCAAGGCCGAATGACCCCCGTCGCGCCGGGAATCTCGCCCGGTAGCGGCCCCGGTCATCTCGCCCTCTTTGGGTACGATCCGCTGGAGTTCCAGGTCGGCCGCGGCGTCATCGAAGCTCTCGGCTTGGGCCTCGAATTGAAAGCCGGCGACGTGGCAGCGCGCGCCAACTTCTGTTCGCTCGACGCGAAAGGAATCGTGACTGACCGCCGCGCCGGCCGCATTGAAACCGAGGTCTGCGAGGAACTCTGCGGCCGGTTAGTCAAAAAGGTCAAAAGAATCGGCGACACCGACGTCATCATCAAAGCCGGCAAAGGACATCGCTTCGTCGTCGTATTTCGAGGCAAAGGCCTGGAGGGACCACTGACCGATGCGGATCCCCATCGCGAAGGAGCGCCCATCCCCAAAGCTGAGCCGATCGACAAAAAGTCAGCCAAGGCCAACAAGGCGGCCAAACTTGTGGCGGAATTCTACAAGGCCGCGCTCCCGGTGATTGCGGCCAGGAAACCAGCCAACGGTTTCCTGATGCGCGGCATCGCCCACCAGCCGGCCATCCCGAACTTTCAGGAGCGCTATGGACTGAAAGCGGCCTGCATCGCCGTCTATCCGATGTACAAGGGCCTGGCTCAGTTGGTCGGCATGACGAAACTGGAAGGCTCGCAAACCATCCAAGCGCAGTTCGAGCGCTACCTCGCCGAATACGATCGGTTTGATTATTTTTTCATCCATTACAAATACACGGACATGCACGGGGAGGACGGCAATTTCGCAGCCAAGAAAAATGCCATCGAGGAATTCGATGCCGCGCTGCCCATTTTGCTTCAAAAACGCCCCGAGGTGCTCGTCATCACCGGCGATCATTCCACACCCTGCGCGATCAAGGGTCATTCCTGGCATCCGCAGCCGGTCTTGCTCGTCTCGCCTTGCTCCGGCTCGGACAAACTCGACCGTTTCACGGAGACCGGCGCGAACCTCGGCTCGCTGGGCGTTTTCGAGGCCAAATACTTGATCCGCCTCATGCAGGCCAACGCGAAGATGTTCGATAAATTTGGAGCGTGAGAGGCCATCTATTCCAGGAGCAAGTTTGCGGATGGCAATGAACCCACCCCCAGCCCCTCCGAAGAGGGGAGCTTCGTTTGAAGCAGCGATTGCAGGCTCCCCTCCTGGGAGGGGTGCAGGGGCGGGTTGGTTCACGGAGGGAGGTCACAAGTCACGGACTTCAAAATTGGAACTTACGGCATGAAAGCGATGATCCTCGCGGCCGGCAAAGGCACACGCATGCGCGAACTGACCGACGCCCTGCCCAAGCCCATGCTAAAAGTTCACGGCCAGCCCATCCTCGAACATATGCTTCAAGGCTTGGCGGCGTCGGGTCTTCGTGAAATCTCCATCATCACTGGATATCGATCCGAGTCCATCGAGTCTTATTTCCATAACGGTTCGCGCTGGGGAGTCTCGATTTCCTACGCGCTGCAAGAGGTCCAGGATGGAACTGGCAAAGCCCCCGAGTTGGCCCGCGATTTCATCGGTTCCGACAGTTTTCTGCTGACATACGGAGACATCCTCGTGCGGCCGGAAACCTATCGGCAAATGACCGACCGTTTCCGTCAGGGGGAGTTCTCAGGGCTGGTCACGGTGACGCGGGGCGAGGACGTGACGAAAGGCGGAGTGAATTTTTTTGACTCGGAATTCTGCCTTCGGCGGATCATTGAGAAGCCAAGCCCCGCCCAGATCGAGACGTTGCGCAGCCAAGGATGGCTCCGACCCAATCTGCCTGTCTGGTACAATGCCGGAATTTACATCTTCCGGCCTTCCCTTTTCGAGTTCACTTCGAAGCTGGCCAAGTCCCCTCGCGGCGAATACGAATTGCCCGATGCCATCAATGCCATGCTCGAAGCGGGTCACAGAATCGCCGGGCTCGAAATCGAAGGCCGATGGGTTGATGTCCGGGATCCCGAAGTGCTGGCGACCCTCGAACGTGATTTTTTTGTTGGCTAAAGCCAGCCTGAACGACAACGATTGTCAAAAGAATGAATCTGGACAAGTTCCCGACTTTCGATTACAGATTTGCCCGAAGAAACAAAGGAGTGATTTATGCCCGCTAAAATTGCAGACAAACCCGTTGCTGAAAAAATCGTCGCCGAGAAATCCGCGCCGGATAAGGCCAATGCCGAGAAACCTTCACCCGAACCGCGCCCGGCTGAAACGCCGAAACCTTCCGCGGCCCGCCAACGCGATCTTGAGACCGCCATTTCTGCGATCACCAAGACCTACGGCGAGGGCAGCATCATGCGTCTCGGGGACGCCCACAGGGTCCAAATCGACGTTATCCCCACCGGAGCCCTCGCGGTGGACCTGGCGCTCGGGATCGGAGGCTTGCCGCGGGGCCGTGTCGTGGAAATCTTCGGCCCGGAATCTTCCGGCAAGACCACGCTCATGCTTCACGTCATCGCCAACGCGCAAAGGTCCGGGGGCTTGGCTGCGTTCATCGACGCCGAGCACGCGCTCGACCCCAATTATGCCCGGCGCCTTGGAGTGAACCTGGATGATCTGCTGGTTTCACAGCCCGACAGCGGCGAGGAAGCGCTCAGTATTTGCGAGACCCTCGCTCGGTCCAATGCCTTGGACGTGATCGTCATCGATTCCGTCGCCGCGCTCGTGCCCAAGGCGGAGCTCGACGGCGAAATGGGCATGGCCACAATGGGAATGCAGGCGCGGCTCATGAGCCAAGCGCTGCGCAAGCTCACCGCCATTCTGAGCAAAGCCAAGACCACTTGCGTGTTCACGAACCAAATGCGGGAGAAAGTCGGCGTCATGTTCGGCAATCCGGAGACCACGCCGGGCGGAAAGGCCCTGAAGTTCTACGCCAGCGTGCGGATCGATATCCGGCGGAAGGACACGCTCAAAAACGCGACCGGCAACGCCATCGGCAATCGTGTCAAAGTCAAGATCGTCAAGAACAAGCTCGCGCCGCCGTTTGCCGAAGCCGAGTTCGACATTTACTTCAACCACGGCATTAACAAGGAAGGAAACATCATCGATGTCGGACTCGATTCCGGCGTGGTCGAAAAGAAAGGCGCGTGGCTGCAATTCCAAGGCGAACTCATCGGGCAGGGGAAAGACGCCGCGCGCCAGGCTTTGGTCGATAACCCGCAGGTGGCCCAGCGGATCATGGCTGCCATCATCGAGAAGCGGGAATCCGCGCCCGTGGCGGCCTGACCTTTCTCCGCAAAGAAACGTAGCCGCCGACGTATGGAGGCGGATCTAGCTTTTAGCGAAAGTCCGCCTCGTTACCTCGGCGGCTACGATCCGAACGTCAACCTTGGTCCTGAACCTCGATAAGCGGTTTTCCATAACGAAGACCGAGGCGTCTCAAATCCAGAAGTCCTGATCCCATGCGGTAGATTTGCTGACTGCTGGAAACGGCATGAGCCCAAACGGAGCGTTGGAGTGATGGAGTATTGGGATTTTCAACACTCCACAACTCCAATACTCCATCACTCCGGCTCAGTCTTTTTCCACGGCGTCAGGATGTCTGAAATTAGGGCAGCGTTGTCCCGGATTCGGACGCCTGCTGGAAGCGAGAAAACGGCGATGAAATGCGACCAGACTGGCAGGGTGGGCGGAGCGTCCCCAAGGACGCCTCGGCGCGACCTAATTCACGGAGAGCGCGATATCAGGCAGCCCGGTTTCAAATCTCAGGGTGACCTGAACATCCTTCAATCCACGCTCTTTGCAGAACTGAACGGCTTGGCTGGCGTTGGCGAAATCTTTGGCAGACTGATCGTCGTCCGACCAAGTGCCATCGCCCGTGAGGAAGCGCCCATTGCCTTTATGTTGGATGAGTATTTTCAAGGAATGCCGATTCAAACTCGACTTTCTGGGAAAACGGACAAAGCAATTCACGCTGTTGCAATCTTGATAAAGCAGGAGCTTTGCCGTCTTAGGCATGAGAAATACGGATGAATGCCTGCCTGGATACGTCCGGCAGACATCCTGGTTCCCGATTCACGGCGCCTCCCCGGCCGTATCTGCAGAGCGTGGTAGGGACGGATTCCACCCCGCCCCAATTTTTCCCGTGAGTGGACCATTGATGGAGAGGTTGACGATGGGAGCACCGAGTTGGAGGAATTCGCAGACTGGCCAACTGCCACGGATGTTGCTGCACTATCCCTCGATGAAAACTCTGACCGAGTATCTTTGGTTTGAAGTTCCCCAGCGCCTTGGCTTCGTGAACATCACGCACACGGTGGAAGAGCTAGTGCGCAAGAGCGCTATCAAGGAGGGCTTGTGCCTCGTCAACGCCATGCACATCACGGCCTCCGTGTTTATCAACGACGCCGAGAACGGCCTTCTGGCCGACTTCGAAGAGTGGCTCGAAAGTTTCGCTCCGCACGAACCGGTGTCCAAATACCGCCACAACCGCACGGGCGAAGACAACGCCGACGCGCACCTCAAGCGCACCATTATGGGCCGCGAAGTGGTGGTCGCGATCACGAAAGGTAAACTCGACTTCGGGCCCTGGGAACAAATCTTCTACGGCGAATTCGACGGGCGCAGAAGAAAACGCGTGCTGGTCAAAATCATCGGCGAGTGAGCCGCGACACACAGCGTCCTCCTGCCGCAACCGAAGTCGTTGAAGAGTCACAAGGTTGAACCGCTATACCGGCTGAATGAGTCAGAATACACAACCTGACCTGCGGCGACCGAACTTCACATGGCATCGGCAAGCGCGAAGCGCTCGGAGTGCGGTCGATTCATCGCCGCTTTCTCAGAGGGTCCACGGTTAAGTCCCAGGGCAAGCCGGTCTCGGTGGGTCGTTCCAAGGCGGCGATAAATCGCACGCACTCCAATCGCTGGGGCGCCGTGGCTTGTCTCTCCCGCAAATTGTCGGGTACGGCTTCAAGAGTGTCGCCGGAGTGTGAACGTCGCTGGCACTAGGACGAAGGTAGGCTACTCCCTTCAAAGCGTGTCGTCCGTTGCCAAGGAAAACTCGCGGCGACCGAAGGGGAGCCAAACGAGGCCGATCCCTTCACGGTGCTCGGATTTCACTGCCCGCGCCCGCTCGCCGCCAGGTAATTCTCGATGAGGCCGATTTCCAGGCGAGCCTACCGGTGAACCACGAATGGACGCGAATGAACACGAATGCGGCCGGCGGGAGCGGGTTGAGCCCCGCAGCGGCGTGACCTTTTGGTGAACGGCGGCAACCAGTGAAAGCCGCACGGAGCGTCTGATTCCATTCGTTCTCAATTCATCCCTGAGACTCGCAGAGCAGCGACTTCAACAAATCGGATCACAGTAGAACGAGGAAACAGCTTCTAATGTGCGATGCCCTGGGATATGGTGCCGCCATGACAATGACAGTGCTCGTTGAAAAGACAGCCCACGGGCGGTTCCGAGCCATGACCTCGCAGCCGATCGCATTGGCAGTTGAGGCGGACTCGGCAGCGAATGCCGTCAGTCAACTCAAGGAGGAGATCGAGGACAGACTTTCCAAGTGTGAAGTGGCGGAACTCGAAATCCGATCCCCGCGGCAAGATCATCCGTGGTTAAGATTCGCTGGTATTTGGAAAGAGAATCCCGAGTTCGCCGCCCATCCCAAACGAAGTGCCGCGACCATCTATCGCGCCGCGGGTTGAACAGCCGAACCACGCGATTCGTGTCGGGGTCCACGCCGGACAGATTAGTGCCCTTGCGTTCGTTGCACCGGGCGCACGCCCAAGCAAGATTGTTCATCGAGGTCGCACCTCCATGTCGTCGCGGGCGGATGTGTTCGATGTGGAAGCGCATCAGGTGCGGAACGAAATCCGGGAGCTGGCAATACTCGCACCGAGCAAGTGCGCGTGTGCGAACCGCCAGTCGCAAGGCTTCGCTCATGCATCACTCTGCCGGAATCGGCAATCCCAGCTTCAGCCGGGCGCGAAGCTGGATCAGCGCAAGCATTTCTGAGGTTTTGATGTAGGCCTGGTAATCGGCACGTTCCCGACGCGTCAACCCGCCTTCGTTCGCCTTCTCGGCCAGGTGGTCCACCCGTGCCGCCAGCTTTGGACTTAACTGCATCGTTGCCAACGCATCCAACGTCGGAGCGTCGAAACACTCCGCCGCTAAATCCAGCATTTTGTCCGCGAGCGATGACGTTGCACCTGTGCGTTTCATGAAAAGAGATTAGTGACTTCGACGTCGTCTTGCCACCACAAACCCCATTCCACAACAATTCTGGCGCTTCTGCGCGCGGAGAGAATCACTGCCCGCGCCCGCTCGCCGCCAGGTAATTCTCAATGACGCCGATTTCCAGGCGGGTTTGGGGGCCGTCTCCAATTACCCATTGCGCGGGAGCCACCGGCTAAACCCGGAGACCCTCGCCGAATGCATCGCTCTCGCCTTGATCGACGGCTCACGCATGGCTCAATCGGAGCCGGCCTATGCCTGAGCAACGACGGGATTGAATACCTTGAGACCGGGTCGTTCGTAATCCTTCGTGTTCCGGGTTGCAATCGTGAGGTTGTGTCGGCGTGCTGTGGCCGCAATAAAACTATCCGGCATCGGCATCAAACAGCCCTGGCGAGCGAATTCGGCTTCCTGCCGTCCCCAGACGTTCGCGACGCTGGTGTTGAAATTCAGGATCCGCCCTTCCATCGCTTCGATCAGGCGTTTCAACCAACTCTCGAGTGCGCGTCGCTTTGTGCCTTCCGGCAGAAGTGAAATTCCGGCTTGGAGTTCTCCGATCACGTGGCTGCTCGTATAAATCTCGGAGGCGTTGTCCTTCAGCCATTCCAATACCCTCGGATCGGGCTGGAGTTTCGCTCGTTCGCTCAACAAGTCCGTGTCAACCAGCCAGCCCATCTTTGCGGCGATAGAATTGCTTTTTCCGCGGAGGCGGATCGAAGGGGTGTGGGCAATCCATGTAAACGTCGAACCATTGCCCGGCCCTCTTGACCTTTCGCAGCGTCACCACCTGACGCTCGGGATCATCCTCAATCACGAAATGGTCGCCCTCACCGAGCCGGCAGCGTTCCCGCACCGCCTGGGGAATCACGATCTGGCCTCGACTGGACATGGTTGCAATCACGCGGTAAGTATTGCTTATCGCGACCGCCTGTCAAGCGCGGCCACGGGCTCGCGCGCACTTCGCCAAACAAAACCGCGTTGTTTTCGGGACGCAATCGCGAACAATTCACTGCCCGCGCCCGCTCGCCGCCAGGTAAGTCTCGATGAAGCTGATTTCCAGGCGAAGTTGGGTCATCACCAAGAACTTTCAGCGTTGAATATCTGAAAGACCCTCACCGGCCTGTGGTCTCGTCGAAGGCTTCCCATAGGAGAGTCATCACTCGGAGCGATACGGTGCCGAGTTTCGGTCCGAGAAAACGCTTGTCTATCGCCGTCAACTGGAAAACCAGGGCCACGGAAGCGCGGGTCAGACCGTTGCCGGCATCGGATTCCACGAGCACGGTGCCCGGAAAGCGCAGCGCGTCAAATTGGGAAGTCAGAGGAATAAGCAGAACCGTGGGCAATCGGGCGGACGCCTCGGATGTCTGGACAAGGATTGCCGGGCGGCGCCCCGCCTGAGCGCGACCCGCGCCCGCTGGAAACTCAACCCAAAACACGTCCCCCCATATTCACGGGTTGCCGTCGTTCCAGCCGAACAATTCCCAGGAGGCCGCACCGAGAGATTGCCAATCCTTCAGTTCCTTCTCCAGCGCTGGCGCCATGGCCTCATCGGTGAGCGGCACCAGCAAAATTCCGTTCCTTGTTTCGATGATACGGATAGGAGTGTTTTCGCCAATAGCATAGCGAGTCCGCAAGGACTCGGGCAGGGCGATTTCACCGCCAGGACCTGTTCTCAGGCAAGTCATGACGGCGAAGCTACCTTTGTGGCATGGCTTTGGCAAGGAAACAGCCGGCGACGGCCTCACCGATGGCTTCAAGCAGTCAAGCCCGAGCGCCCTACCCGGATTCTATCACGCCCGAAGAGCGGGGAAACTACTGCCCGCGCCCGCTCGCCGCCAGGTAATTCTCGATGATGCCGATTTCCAGCGTGGGACGGTTTTCCAGTTCGATGAGCAAAGTTTGATTATCGAATAACCACGTTCCTGAATCCCACGTGTAATCAGGCAAGGCGATTTTTCGCTGCCATTTGCCATCCAGTGAAAAGAGGAGCATTTCATTACTAAGGCGCTCACGACCGAAGGCCATTGACATTACTGAACCGTCCCAAGAAACGTTCGCGCGCTTGATGTGATCAAGATCCAAGTCGCCAGTAGGGACCTTGCGCTCAACGGAGCTATCCAGAGAAACGAGTCGCAATTCCTTGTGGCCATCTTTCGTGACCCGAGTGTAAATCAACCCGGGTTCCACGCCCGGCTGTAGCCACCGCCATTCTGGACGTTGAATCCGTTCTGGCGATGAAACCGCTAGAACGACCTTCGTCTCGCCAGTCCTGAGGTCGTAAATTTTAAGCAGTTGCTGTTTCCTATCCTTATCCTCTTCGACCAAAAACGACTTCAAATGACCTGCATTGAACGAGTTTCTGCCTAATGTCCAGGGCGGCATTTTGAGCTTTCGCACCTCCTTCGTTTCGAAGTCGAGAACGGCAAGCGGGGCTCCTGTTGGGGCTTCAGTTCGCCGTTCTAAGATCACTTCTTTTGGGCCGAGAGTAACACTGCGAAGTCGGTATTCGTTAGAAATGAGCAGCGGCTCAAGCACCTTTCGATCAAGATACCACGTAAAAATTCCTTCCCGATCTTTCTCGTCTCTCCCTTGCACAAATACCACCTCTCTGTCGCGGCTGAAGCCGAAAAGATCCACCGATTTCAATGGCATGCGATGGGCTTCTTCCTTTCCGTCTTCAGAAACGAGGTAAAGGGTATTTCTTCGCCAATAACAAATCTGAGCGACGTTAAACTGATGGACTCGCGTGGCATCCGCCGGCACGTGGAAAGGTTTGGAGAGACTCGCTTCGCCGGTTTGGCGATTCACTTTGATCAGGTAACTGGCTCTCGAAGAAGGCCAGGAATAATACACGAGCTTGCCTTGGCTGCTAACGTCCAAGCGGTAATCACCGAAGCTTGCTTTCACCAAAAACGGATTTCCTCCGCTCTTGCCGCCTCTAATGGGTAAGCCCCATAAGTCCCACTGCCCCCGGCGAGCGCTGCAGAAGAGGATGTGTTCGCCATCGGAAGACCAAACGGGATTTCCGTCGTCGGCTGCGGATTCCGTAAGCCGTTCCATGTGACCGTCTGCGACCCGCACCGAATAGATGTCACGCTGATCATTCACCAATTGCTCGAACACGGCATACGCACCATCCGGAGAGAAGCGGGGCGATGCTCCTCGCCGTGCATTTTTCAAGTGATCGGCGAGCACTTTGACCTCTCCGGATTCGATAGTGATTCTGGCGAGAGCCGTGAATGCCCATTGGCGTCCTTCTTGGGGTGCCCATTTTTCAGCCAGCAGATATTTCCAGTCCTGGGACCAATCGACCGGATAATAAGCAAACTCCTTCGTCGGCGTCGATAGAACGCGCTTGCCTTCCCGGCCATCTGCCGACGCGACTCTGAGCTCGACTTCGTTCGTCTTCCCGTTGGGATACCACCAAGTAAAGGCAATGTGCTTCGAGTCGCGAGACCACGCCTGCCCATCTGAGAACTGATAGAGGCCAGGGCGGTTGGTAATAGCCTGAGTCAGCCTCCAGGTATTCCGTGTTTTCAAGTCCTTCACCATGAGGTCCCCTGAAACCGAGCTCCAATCGGTGTAAATAATCTTCGATTCGTCCGGAGACAGCAAACTGTCTGCTTCTTTGCCCGGGCCAAGGATAACCGTGCGCGTGATGCTTTCGAGCGGAGCAGTTGGGGCCGGTTTTTCGGTTCGTGTCCTGGTTTGGGCGTCCGTCAGCGCCACGAGGGCCGTCATCGCGAGCAGACTCACGGCTAGAAAATGTTTTCCCGGTGCCTGACCGAACCTCGAAATCCCCTCCATCCGCTTCAGCAATTGACGGTAGTCTTCGAGAATGCCGACCGCGGTGAACGAAGGGAGCCGCTGGGGAGCGTTCTCCAGAAGCTTGATAATCGTCGCGCCGTAGGCCTGGTTCTCGCCCTGCTTCAGGCGATTCAACGCCATCTCATCGCAAGCCAGTTCCCGATCCAGCGCCATGCGGCGAAAGGCGAGCCGAACCAGCGGATTGAACCAGTGCAACATTTGCAGGACCGCGACGATTCCGTTGACGGCGGTATCCCATCGCTTCACGTGCGCCAGTTCATGGAGAAAAATGTGCCGAAGTTCCTCGCGCTGGAAGTTCTGCAGGAAATTCATCGGCAGCAGAAGCCGCAGCCGGAACACGCCGTACAACGCCGGCGAAGTGATTTCCTCAATGCTTAGAAGTTCGATCTTCCGGCGAACTCCGCTTGACGCCCGGCACTCTTCGAATATTTGCAGAACCTCCGATTGTCCCACTTTCCGTCCCGCGTGGATGCGCCGCAGAAAACGACCGTTCTGCCACAGCCAGCGCAGCAGCAGAAACGCACTGACCGGTGCCCACACAGCGAACGCGAGCCAATAAATCACTTCCGGCGCCTTGAGCGTCCGCGTTGATCCCGCAATCTGCAACCGCAATTCCGTCTCTTCGTCCGTCGCCTCCGTCAGCCATCTGGGCCGGCGCAAGTTCCCCGGAGCGCTCGCCACCGTCTCGGTCGGGTTGAGGGATTGGCTCGGCCCCACGGTCGGCGCAGGCCTTTCGACAGGCGCAGATTTTGTCGCCTCCAATTTGGCGAAGTTGAACACGCTGACGACGCTTCCCGGCCAAACAGGCAACGCAAGCCGCACGACCACCAACAGCCAAAGCGCATAACGCCAGCGCGGGGCGAGCTTGTCGCGCAGCAGCCCCTGTATCAGAAGGATCAGTGCGATCAG
>JACQWK010000623.1 GCA_016209525.1 Verrucomicrobiota bacterium | reverse complement strand
CCGACGATCAATCAACTGGTCCGCAAAGGCCGGAGACGACTGAAGTACAAGTCCAAGTCGCCGGCTCTGGAGCAGGCGCCTTTCCGGCGAGGTGTTTGCGTCCAAGTCATGACCCGGACCCCCAAAAAGCCTAATTCCGCCATGCGGAAAGTGGCCAAGGTCCGGCTGACGAATGGTTACGAGGTCATCGCTTATATTCCGGACGAGGGCCACAATTTGCAGGAACACTCCATCGTGCTCGTTCGTGGAGGACGCGTGAAAGATTTGCCGGGAGTCCGCTACCATATTGTCCGCGGGACGTTGGACGCGGCGGGTGTCGAAAAGCGCCGCGTGAGCCGGTCGAAATACGGAGTCAAACGCCCGAAGACGGCGAAGCCCGCGGCAGCCGCGGCGAAGTAAACCCATTTCTATGTCAAGACGCCGCCGAGCGATCAAGAAACCGGTGCTGGAAGATGCAAAATATCACAGCACTTTGGTGTCCCGACTAGTCAACGTCGTGATGGGGCGAGGCAAGAAAAGCCTGGCGCAGCGGATTGTTTACGGAACTTTCGACAGAATTACAGAAAAGAATCCGAGCGCAAACGCCTTGGAGATTCTGCAGCGCGCGGTTGATAACGCGAAACCTCGGCTGGAAGTCAAAGCCCGCCGCGTGGGCGGCGCCACTTATCAAGTGCCGGTTGAGGTCCCTCCGGATCGCCAGTTGGCTTTGGCCTTCCGCTGGCTGGTCGATTTGGCGGACGCGCGGAAGGGCGTTCCGATGAAAGAGGCCCTCGCGGCCGAGATTATGGACGCCTACCAGGGTCAAGGGAACGCGATTCGCAAACGCGATGAGGTCCACAAAATGGCCCAGGCGAACAAGGCCTTTGCCCATTTTCGCTGGTAGCCTGTTTGTCGCTGAATTTGCCCCGACGGCTCGACTCAATCGGGGCATTTTTATTCTTCGAGAATAAGATGGAAGTTGTAATGGAAAAGACGAAGTCGGTGAACTCGCCGAACCGAAAGTACTCGATGGAGCGCACCCGCAACATCGGGATCGCGGCGCATATTGACGCCGGCAAGACGACGACCACCGAGCGGATCCTTTTTTATACCGGGCTCATTCACAAGATGGGCGATGTGGACGACGGCAACACGGTGACGGACTGGATGGAGCAAGAGCGTGAGCGCGGGATCACCATCACGTCGGCGGCGACGACGTGTTACTGGACACAGAAGGAAGACGGCTTGGAGAAAAGCTTCACCGGCCTTCCGCATCGCATCAACATCATCGACACCCCAGGGCACGTCGATTTCACGGCCGAAGTGGAGCGGTCGATGCGGGTGCTCGACGGCGCCGTGGCTGTTTTCTGCGGAGTGGCTGGCGTCCAGCCACAGTCTGAGACCGTTTGGCGCCAGGCCACGAAATACCGTGTGCCGCGAATCGCGTTCGTGAATAAGATGGATCGGACGGGCGCAAATTTTGAAAACGCCGTGACCGAGATGCGGAAGAAGCTTGGCGCCTACGCCTACCCGGTCGCCATCCCCGTCGGAAAAGAGGAGACGTTTCAAGGCGTAATCGATATCATCAGCCAAAAGGCGATTCTCTATGACCTCGGCGATGACATGGGGCTCAATTACCAAATCACGGAGATTCCCGAAGAAGACAAAGACCGGGCCCGTTTTGCGCTGGCCGAACTGATCGATGGAGTTGCCAACAAGGACGACGAGATCGCCGAATTGGTCATCGAAGACAAGCCGATTGAGCCGCTCGTCCTGAAGCGGGCCATTCGCCGGTTGACCTGCAAAATCGAACTCGTGCCGGTGTTGTGCGGCTCGGCGTTCAAGAAGCGGGCCGTTCAGCCGTTGGTGGATGCGATCATCGATTATCTGCCGTCACCATTGGACATTCCGCCTGCGGTGGGGCAAGACTCGGACGACCCCGAGACACGAATCGAGGTCACCCCTGACGACAGCGGGAAATTCTGCGCTTTGGCCTTCAAACTCTGGAGCGATCCTTACGTGGGGAAGTTGGTGTTCTTCAGGGTTTACAGCGGCACGCTGCGCAAGAGTGAGGTGATCTACAATCCGCGGACCAACAAACGGGACCGGGTGAGCCGCGTGATGATGATTCAGGCCGACAAACGCATCGAAGTGGACACCGTTCATGCCGGGGATATCGCGGCGTTGGTCGGACTGAAGAACATCACGACCGGCGACACGCTTTGCGACGAGGACTTCTCGATTCTGCTCGAACCGCCGACTTTTCCCGAGCCGGTGATCTCTATGGCGGTCGAACCGAAGACCAAGGCCGATCGCGACAAACTGGGGGAAGGACTCCAGCGGTTGGCCGAGGAAGATCCCACCTTCCGCTGCTTCACGAATGAAGACACGGGGCAATTGATCATCGCGGGAATGGGAGAGCTCCATCTCGAGATAATTCGGGATCGGTTGCTGCGTGAATTCAAGGTGGATGCTACCGCCGGAGCGCCCCAGATCGCGTATCGGGAAACCATCACCAAAGCTGCCGAAGGCGAGGGCAAGTTCATTCGGCAAAGCGGAGGCCGAGGCCAATACGGCCATGCCATCATCACCGTCGAGCCGAACGGATCCGGCCAGGGCGTCGTGATCGAGAACAAGGTCGTCGGCGGCACAATCCCCAAAGAATATATCCCTGCGGTTATTGACGGAATCGAAGAAGCCATCCAGGGAGGGGTGCTCGCTAACTATCCGATGGTGGATTTGAAGGTCAACATCATGGAGGGCACCTTCCACGAGGTCGATTCCAGTGAACTCGCTTTCAAGATGGCCGGGATCTTCGCGCTCAAGGATGCCGCAAAAAGGGCAAATCCGGTGCTCCTGGAGCCCGTCATGAAAGTCGAGGTGACGACACCCGAAGAGTACCAAGGCGATCTGCTGGGTGACCTGAACCGCCGCCGCGGGAAAATTCAGAGTCTTGAAGTGAAAAGCGGCGCGGTCGTGCTTTACGCGGAAGTCCCCCTGGCTGAATTGTTCGGCTATGCAACGGCGATTCGGTCCCTTTCCAAGGGCCGCGCCAATTACTCGATGGAACCGCTGCGCTTCGAGCATGTCCCGGCGAGCATCGCAGCGACGATTTTAGATTTAGCGAAACCAAAACCGGCACGCACCTGATAGGGTGCGACGAACCTATTGTTCTTTGTTATGGCAGGTCAACGCATTCGCATCCGTCTGAAGGCCTACGACCATCGGGTCATAGACCAGTCCGCCCACGACATCGTGGAGACCGTCAAACGCACGGGCGCGCTCGTGGCGGGGCCCATCCCGCTGCCCACCCGGATTGAGCGTTTTACCGTCCAGCGCTCACCTCATGCCGACAAAAAGTCACATGAGACCTTTGAACAGCGGACGCACAAGCGGCTCTTGGACATTATCGATCCCACCGCGAAAACGGTGGACGAACTCAAGAAGTTGAACCTCCCAGCCGGGGTGGACATCACCATTAAGATTTAGCCCTATGATTGGCCTGCTTGGAAAAAAACTGGGACAGACACGGGTCTATGACACGAACGGAGTTGTCATTCCGGTAACAGTCGTGCTCGCCGGACCCAATCGCGTGATGCAATGCAAGACCGTCGAGTCCGACGGCTATAGCGCGGTCCAACTTGGGTTTGACGACCAAAAGGAGCACCGTGTGACAAAGGCCTTGAGAGGACATTTCCTCAAACATAAGTCGTCGCCGGTGAAGCGAGTCCGCGAATTTCGAAATTTTTCATTGAACGTAAAACCCGGCGACGTGATCGGCGCGAATATTTTTGCTCAGGGTGATTTTGTCGATGCCATCGGTGTCACGAAGGGCCGAGGATTTGAAGGCGTGGTGAAGCGCCACCATTTTCGCGGCGGCGACTCGACCCACGGTTCCAAGGGATGGCACCGTCGCCCTGGAGCCATTGGCCAGCGCTTGTTCCCCGGCACTGTGCGGCGAGGCATGCGCATGCCCGGTCACATGGGCCAAGTCCGCCGCACCGTGCAAAATCTCCAGGTCGTTCAGGTCCGAGAAAGCGACAATGTCCTCCTCATTAAGGGGGCTGTGCCAGGCGCCAAAGGAGATTACATCGTGATTCGCGAGGCCAAGAAGATGCCGAAGAAATCTTCCCCGCCAGCCAGTTAATCGACGGAGGCCATGAAACTCACAGTTAAAGACATTCAAGGCAATCCGCAGGGAGACTTCGAGGTGACATTCCCTGTGATTCAAGATGGAAAAGGCACCCAGGCGGTCCACGATGTGGTTGTCGCCTCCCTCGCGGCGCGCCGCAGCGGCACTGCCAGCACCAAAACGATGGGAGAAGTGGCCGGCAGCGGCAAGAAGCCCTGGAGACAAAAAGGGACTGGCCGAGCGCGCGCCGGATCTTTCGCTTCGCCTCTGTGGCGAGGCGGGGGCGTGGTTTTTGGGCCGAAGCCGCGCGACTGGAGCATCAAGGTCTCGAAAGCGACCCGGCGGCTGGCTCTGCAAAAGGCCTTGAGCGAACGCCTGAAGGCGGGGGACGTGATCCTGTTGTCCGATCTGAAACTGAATTCGCACAAGACCAAAGAATTTCTCGGGGTGATGTCGACGCTGCAGATCGAGGGCACGACCTTGATTGTCGCTTCTGCCGTTGATCGGAACCTGTTGTTGGCCTCCCGGAACGTGCCGGATGTGGAAGTGACGACGAGCGATACGCTCAACACGTATCAGGTCCTGCGCTTTGCCAAGCTGGTGTTTACTCGCGACGCCTTCGAGAAGGTCGAGCAGCGCCTGAATAGGGACAAATGACCCATGAACACTTTTGAAGTCATTAAAACGGTCCGTGTCACGGAGAAAGGAACCGTGCAAAGCGAGAAATTCAACCAGTACACCGTCGTGGCGGATCGGCGCGCGAACAAGATTCAGATCCGACAGGCCGTCGAGGAGTTGTTCAAGGTCGAAGTCCTCGATGTGCGAACGATGAATGTGCGCGGCAAACTCCGCCGGCAGCGCACGCTTCACGCCGGGAAATCTCCGGATTGGAAGAAGGCGATCGTAACCCTGGAAAAGGGGCACAAGATTACTCTCACCTAAGTACGCTCTGAGGTATGCCAGTCAAAACCTTTCGTCCACTGACTCCTTCGACGCGCTACATCACGATCGCGTCCTTCGACGAAATCACCAAAACCAAGCCGGAAAAGCGCCTGGTCTTCACGCGAAAAAAGACCGGCGGACGCAATTCTTACGGCCGCGTGACGGCTCGAGGCCGAGGTCAAGGCCACAAACAGAAGATCCGCCAAGTCGATTTTAAACGGGACAAATATGGCGTGGAAGCCAAAGTCACCGCCATCGAGTATGATCCCATCCGGAGCGCACGTCTGGCGCTTCTTGAGTACACGGATGGCGAAAAGCGATATATTATCGCGCCCAATGGACTTCAAGTTGGGGCGAAATTGGTGAGCGGGTCCGCCGCTCCACCCGAATTGGGGAACAACCTGCCGCTAAGAACGATCCCGATCGGCTTGCCGATTCATAATCTCGAGATCACGCCGGGACGCGGCGGTCAGATGGTTAGGACCGCCGGAGCGTCCGCCATCCTGATGTCGCGAGACGAGCAGTACGCCCAGGTCCGGTTGCCTTCGGGAGAAATCCGCAAATTCAATCTTCATTGCAGTGCCACTATTGGCCAAGTGGGCAACGTCGAACATGAAAACGTGATCCTGGGGAAAGCGGGGCGTGCCCGGCATCGCGGGATTCGCCCGCTCAGCCGCGGTGTGGCGAAGAATCCGGTCGATCATCCGATGGGAGGCGGCGCTGGCAAGACATCCGGCGGCGGCCACCCGGTCACTCCTTGGGGTGTCATCACGAAGGGCTACAAAACCCGCAAGGCGTTTAAACAGTCAAACCGATTTATCGTCGTCCGGCGCGACGGCCGGCCCGTGAAACAGAAGTAACTCGAAGAGGCCTATGGGACGTTCCATTAAAAAGGGTCCATTCGTGGACGGTCACTTGCTGGAGAAAATCGCGAAGCTGAATGCTTCGAACGCTAAGAAGCCGATCAAGACCTGGTCGCGCCGCTCGATGATCACTCCCGAGTTTGTCGGCCACACCTTCAACGTCCATAACGGGAAGGTCTTCAATCCTGTGTTCGTCACCGAGAATATGGTGGGCCACCGTTTGGGGGAATTCTCTTTGACCCGAACATTCAAGAAACATGGCGCGCACACCGCCAAAGCCGAAGCGAAGTAATTGGCCTATGGAAGTCCACGCAATCACTCGTAACGTCCGCATGTCCGCGCAGAAGATGCGCGAGGTGGTGCGTCAGATCCAAGGGTTGCCCGCCCAGCAGGCGGCTGCAATCCTGGCGGTCGTGCCGAGGAAGTCTGCACGGCTGGTGGCAAAGACGCTGAAATCCGCCATGGCCAACGCGGAAAACAACAAACAACTGAAACCCGAAACGCTGCGTGTCAAAGAGGCCGTCGCCGGGACGGCGCTGACGATGAAACGTTTCGTTCCCAAAGCCCGTGGCTCGGCGGGGCCTATTCTGAAGCGAAGCTGCCACATCAAGATCACTCTGTCCGACAGTTAGAGTTATGGGACAAAAGACAAATCCAATTGGCCTTCGAGTCGCCGTCAACAAGGACTGGCGTTCCAAGTGGTATGCCGAAAAGAAAGATTTTGGCAAATTGCTCTCCGAGGACCGCAAAATCCGCGACATTCTCAAGAAGAAACTTGAATCCGCTTCGGTGCCCAAGATTTTGATCGAACGGGCTGCCACGCGTTGCCGCATCACCATTTTCACCGCGCGTCCGGGCGTGGTGATCGGACGGAAGGGCGCGGAGATCGACAAGCTCAAGGAGGAATTGAGCCGGATGACGGGCAAAGAAATCTACGTGGACATCCAGGAAATCAAGACGCCTGAGATCGATGCCCAATTGGTGGCGGAGAACATTGCGCTGCAACTTGAACGGCGCATTTCGTTCCGGCGCGCCATGAAAAAGGCCGTCCAAACGGCCATGGATTTTGGGGCCACCGGGATCAAAGTCCGCTGCGCCGGAAGGTTGGGCGGAGCGGAGCTCGCGCGCGTCGAATCCTATCACGAAGGAAGCGTCCCGTTGCACACCTTGCGGGCGAATATTGATTATGGCTTCGCCGAAGCCCACACGCTCTATGGAAAACTCGGGATCAAGTGCTGGATCTGCAAAGGCGAGAACAAACCTGAGAAAGGCGTTACACCCCAAGCTTCGACGCCGGTCGCGGCATCAGTGTAAGGACGGAAAGGATTTCATATGCCGATGATGCCCGCCAGAGTGAAGTACCGGAAGATGCACCGAGGGAGCCGGGCCGGTTTGGCCTACCGCGGCTCGACCGTTGCCTTTGGCGAGTTTGGCTTGCAGTCGCTGGAGCGCTGTTGGCTGGACACCAAGCAGATTGAGGCCGCGCGCGTGGCGATCACGCGCTTCATGAAACGCCGGGGAAAGATCTGGATCCGCATTTTTCCCGACAAATCATTCACCAAAAAACCGTTGGAAACCCGGATGGGCAAAGGCAAAGGGCCCGTTGAATCGTGGGTGGCTGTCATTCGTCCGGCGAACGTGTTGTTCGAAGTCGATGGCGTTGCCGAAGCGGTGGCTCGGGAAGCGATGCGCCTGGCTGCGGACAAACTTCCCATCCGGGCCAAATTCATTTCGCGTCATCAACTTCGGTAATCGATGGTTATGAAGATGTCAGAAATCCGAGATTTGACCGTCGCCGAACTGCAGGCAAAGAAGAGAGATTTGCGGCAGGAGTTGTTCAACCTTCGCCTGCAACTGGCGACCAGCCAGTTGGAAAAGACCGGCCGGCTGCGCACCTTGCGCCGGGATATCGCGCGCTTGGAAACTCGGCTGACGGTCCTGCGCAAAAAACCCGCATGAATCCTACTAAGTCCGAATATCAGACGGCTCCGCGTGGCCATCGCAAGGAACGCTCCGGAGAAGTCATTTCCAATAAGATGGCCAAGACGATCGTCGTTCTGGTCGAGCGGCGTTTTCAACATCCGAAGTTCAAGAAGATCGTGAGGCGTTACCGAAAACTCTACGCGCACGATGAAAAAAGCGAAGCCAAAGTGGGTGATCGCGTCCGCATCCAGGAAACACGGCCGCTGTCGAAATTGAAATGCTGGCGCCTGGTGGAAATTCTCGATCGGAGCGTGGAAGCGTCGCCGGCGGCTGAATAACCCTTCGAAATCTATGCTGCAAATCCGGTCCATTCTAGACGTCGCCGATAACAGCGGGGCCAAACGAGCCGCGGCCATCGGTGTGATTGGCCGCAACCAGCGCTATGCGAGAGTGGGCGATGTGATCAAAGCCCATGTCAAGGAAGCGTCGCCGGACGGCACGGTGAAGAAGGGCGAGGTCGTTGATGCCGTCGTCGTTCGGACGAAAAGTCCTATCCGGCGCAGCGATGGCTCCTACCTCCGGTTTGACACCAACGCCGTCGTCATTATTGACAAAGAGAACAACCCTCGTGGAACGCGCATCTTCGGTCCGGTCGCCCGCGAGCTGCGTGATAAGAAGTTTATGAAGATCATTTCACTGGCGCCGGAAGTTATCTGAAAAGTATGGCCAAGGCTCACGTGAAGAAAGGCGACGAAGTGGTGGTCATTGCCGGAACCGAACGCGGCAAACGGGGCAAGATCATCTCGGTGTTCCCCAAGACCCAGCGCGTCATCGTGGAAGGCGTCAAGATGATCAAAAAGCACGTTCGGAAGAATCGCCAGAACCCGCAGGGTGCGATCATCGAGCGCGAAGGCACCGTTCATCTGTCGAACGTCATGCTGGCCGCGAAATTCGACGCTCGTGCCGCCCGTCGAGGCGGGACTTCGGCGAACGAGTCGTAAATGCATATGAAGAAGCCAAGGCTCTTACAGACATACCTGGAGAAGGTCCGAGCCGCGTTGATGGAGAAGCGCCAGTACAAGAACCTCCACGAAGTGCCCAGACTGGAAAAGATCGTTCTCAATATGGGTGTGAGCGCTTCCCTGGACAAAGCCGCGATTGATGATGCGGCGAAGGATCTGGGCTTGATCACAGGGCGCAAGCCCGTCGTGAGCAAATCGCGAAAGAGCGTGGCCAATTTCAAATTACGCCAAGGCCAGCCGATCGGATGCCACGTGACGCTGAGGCGCGAGGTCATGTACGAATTTTTGGACCGGCTGGTGGCGGCGGCGCTTCCTCGGATCCGCGATTTCCGCGGGCTGTCCCCGCGGTGCTTCGATGGGCGCGGAAACTATTCCGTGGGCGTTGCCGATCAAACCATCTTCCCGGAGATCGATCTGGACAAGATCAAGCGGCAACAGGGCATGGACATCACCATCGTCACCACCGCCAAAACGGATGCGGAAGCCCTCGACCTCCTGAAGATGATGGGCATGCCGTTCGCGGAAGGAAAATAAAGAGTATGGCAAAGAAAGCATGGATCGAACGCGATAAGAGAAAACGCGAAGCTGTCTCGAAATACGCCGCCTTGCGCGCGGAACTAAAGGCGAAGCGCGATTACGCAGGCTTGGCCAAACTGCCCCGCGATGCAAGCCCTGTCCGGCTCGTGAACCGATGCAAGATTTCCGGACGGCGGCACGCCTACTTGCGCAAGTTCGCCTGCTCGCGCTTGGTGTTTCGCGAATCGGCCTTGAGCGGCTTGATTCCCGGTGTGATCAAAGCGAGCTGGTAAATCGTTATGACCGACCCTATCTCTGACATGCTCACTCGGTTGCGCAATGCCCACCAGGCACTATTGCCCGACGTCGTGGTTTCCCACTCCAAAATCAAGGAAAGCATCGCCCGCATCTTGAAGCGGGAAGGCTATATCTCGGATTGCAGTGTGGAAGGCAAACCGGCTAAGACGCTCAAACTCAAGCTGAAATACCAAGGGCGGCGCGGAGTCATCGCCGGGCTCCGCCGCGTCAGCACCCCAGGGCTTCGGCGCTATGTCGGAGCGAACAAGATGCCCCGCGTGCTTGGCGGGATGGGTATCGCGATTGTCTCCACATCGAAAGGTGTCATGACGGGGTCGGAAGCTCAGAAACTTAACATGGGCGGCGAACTGATCTGTTTTGTCTGGTAACCGCCCGGAGAGTCCTATGTCAAGAATTGGTAAGATCCCCATCCTGGTTCCGCCCAAGGTCAAAGTTGAGATCAAAGATCGGAAGGTCTTTGTCGAGGGTCCCAAGGGCAAATTGGACTTCGAACTGCCGAAGCGGACTTCGATTGCGCAGGACGGAGACAAGCTGGTGGTGAGCCGGCACGGCGAAGACGCCAGCGTCAAAGCCTTGCATGGATTAAGCCGCGCCATCGTTCACAACATGGTGAAAGGAGTCACCGACGGTTTCATGAAGAAACTGGAGATTCAGGGTGTGGGTTTCAAAGCCGCCGTGCAGGGGAAGAATGTGAATCTAAGCTTAGGATACTCGCATCCGGTTCTTTATCCGATTCCAGACCAAATCAAAGTCACCGTGGAAGAGAACACCAAATTGACCGTCGAAGGTCCCAATAAAGAAGTAGTCGGCCGAGTCGCGGCCGAGCTTCGTGCCTTCTATCCTCCGGAGCCCTATAAAGGAAAAGGTGTCCGGTACGTCGGCGAGAAGGTGAAGCGCAAGGAGGGCAAGACTGTCCAGTAACTTGGACCCGGACGCCGATTGCGCGTTAAGGCAAATCCGTCATGCCTGCGAAATGAGAAACGAAAAGAAATACAAACTTAGGCAACTGCGGCACTGGCGCATCCGAAAGAAAGTGTTCGGCACTCGCGAGCGTCCCAGAATGAGTGTCTGCTTCACGGGCACGAACGTCTACGTCCAGTTCATCGACGATGACGCGGGGAGAACTTTGGCCTCCGCATCCACGGTGAGCAAAGTGATCGAGGATCGAAAGAAATTGAAAGCGAATGTGGTCAGCGCGAAAAGGATCGGTCAGCTCGCGGCTGAAGCGGCCAAAAGTCAGGGAATCCAGCAGGTGGTCTTCGATCGGGGAGGAGCCCGCTATCACGGCAAGATCAAGGCCTTGGCCGATGCGGCCAGGGAAGCCGGCTTAAAATTCTAATCTTAACCAGGAGAGAGTTATCGTGGCGGAACAAACCAGAAGCAATTTGGCATCAGGACGCGGAGGCGGGCGCTCCGGTGGCAGAGGGAGCCGCCGAACGCGGGGCGGAGGAGAAGGCGGCGAACCGCAGGCCGACGGCAAAGAATCAACCGAACTGAGCGAGAAGGTGGTCTTCATCAATCGCTCCTCCAAAGTGGTGAAAGGTGGCCGGCGGTTCAGTTTCAGCGCCCTTGTGGTGGTCGGAGACAAGCAGGGGCGCGTTGGGATTGGCCTTGGCAAGGCCGGTGAAGTTGCGGACGCCATTCGCAAGGGTGGCGACGAGGCGCGTCAGCGCATGGTCAAAGTTTCCTTGCGGAACGCGACGATTCCTCACGAAGTGGTTTCGACGTACGGCGGCGCGAGAGTGCTGCTGCGTCCGGCCTCGCCGGGAACCGGCATCATCGCCGGGAAAACTGTGAGAGCCGTCGTCGAATCCGCAGGCGTTAAAGATGTGTTGAGCAAGTCCCTCGGATCTAAAAATGCAGCGAATGTCGCCAAAGCCACCTTGACCGCTCTCCAGACGCTGCGGCTGCGGGATGAAATTTACCGAAGCAGGGGTCTCCCGCTGGGTAGCGCCACTCCTTCCGAACCGGTGGTCTCTCCGGCCCCGGCTGTCGTTCCAGTTTAATTTGATTTATGCGTTTACATGACCTTAAACCTCGTCCAGGCGCCAAGCACCGTCGAAAGCGCCTTGGGCAGGGTGAGTCCAGCGGACATGGCAAAAGCAGCGGTCGGGGAGGCAAGGGCCAAACCGCCCGTTCGGGCAGCTCGATCCGTGTCGGGTTTGAAGGCGGCCAGATGCCGCTCATTCGCCGGATGCCCAAACGAGGTTTCAACAACGCGCGTCACGCCGTTCGGTATCTCCCCGTCAACTTGGCGGCGTTGAACCGATTCGACGACGGCTCAAGAGTGGATGAGGCCGCCCTACGCGCTGCCGGGTTGGCCAATGGCCGCGCCGATGGAATTAAGATCCTCGGCGAAGGGGAACTGACCAAGAAGCTCACGGTTTCCGCCCACGCCTTTAGCGCGCCGGCGCGGTCGAAAATCGAGCAACTGGGTGGTGTGTGCGAAGTCGTCGGTGCGGCGACCGCCCAGCCCAGCTAAGCCTGGTGCCACTGCGCGATGAAGATGAGACTCATCCTTGTGAAAGTTCCATTTGAAATACCCCTCACCCGTCCTATGGACACCCTCTCCCCATCGGATGGGGAGAGGGACGGGGTGAGGGGCATTCGCAACATTCTTAGTGCGACTCGGAATCAACAACCCTGACGGGTTCACATGTTTAAGACCATCGCCAACACATTCGCCAACTGCTTCAAGATTCCCGAGCTGAAATCGCGGATTATCTTTACATTGATGGTCTTGGCCATTTGCCGGATCGTCGCTTGGGTTCCGGCGCCCGGTTTGGATGCCACTTCCTTGCGGGCCTTTCTTGAAGCGCCCGAACGCCAGGGACAAATGGATAATTCCCTGCTGAGCATGTACAGCCTGTTCACTGGAGGCGCTCTGCAGAATTGCGCGGTTGGAGCCCTGGGAATCATGCCGTACATAACGGCAACGATTATCATTCAACTGCTCACCGCGGTGATCCCAACCTTGAGCAAACTCGCTCGCGAAGAGGGTGGGCGCGCCAAAATCGTCCAATACTCCCGCTACTTAACGGTTTTGCTGTGTCTGGGGCACGGGACGTTGATGACGATCGGGTGGGAGAATCCCGGGCAGATCTTCAACGGCTTCACCGACAAACTGGTTGTCGTCGAGAACATTTGGTGGTACCGCATTCAGACGGTGTTCGCGTTGACCACGGGAACCCTGCTCCTCATGTGGCTGGGGGAGCAGATCACGGAGCGCGGTATTGGCAACGGCGTTTCATTGGTCATCACCATCGGAATCGTGGCGGACTTGCCACAGGCTGGCCAGCAGCTCCTTTTCATGTTCTCTCCACCGGACGGCAGCGATTCGAAGTTCAACCTGTTTCACGCGATCGCTCTGGTCTTGCTCTTATGTGCTGTGGTCGCCGGGGTCATCGCAATCACGCAAGCCCAGCGCAAGATTCCTGTCCAGTACGCGCAACGAGCGGTCGGGCGCAAAGTCTATTCCGGCGGCAGCTCGTTTATGCCGTTGCGCGTCAACTATGCGGGCGTCATGCCGATCATTTTCGCGCAGGCGGTTCTGATGTTTCCGGCGATGTTCTTTAGCAAACTGGGACAGATCTCGAAAATTCAGTTCTTCGAGGACATCGGAACGGATTTAAGCCGGGGCCAGATCCTTTATTACACGCTCTACACTCTGATGATCATGTTTTTCTCCTACTTCTGGGTGGCGACCCAGTTCAACGAGCTGCAAATCTCGGACGATCTGAAGAAGTATGGCGGCTATATCCCGGGAGTGCGTCCTGGGCAGGCCACGAGCGATTTCCTACACCGGACCATGAGCCGGATCACTCTGGCCGGCGCCGTGTTCCTGACGGTGATTGCGGTGATTCCGATGCTCATGAGCGACGTGCTAAGCATTAATTACAGAGTCTCGCAGTTTTTCGGAGGAACGAGCATGCTCATTACGGTCGGCGTGATGCTGGATACCATGCGACAGATGGAGTCGCACTTGTTGATGCGGCACTACGACGGGTTCTTAAAGAAGGGGAAGATTCGGGGCCGCTTTTGACATGATCATCTTGAAAAATGAGCGGGATATCGAGGGAATGCGAGCGGCTGGAGCGGTCGGCAGCGCCGTGCTTGAAGAGCTTTGCGCCTGGATCACGCCTGGGGTGACGACCAATGAGATCGACCTCCACGCCGCGGCGTGCATCAAGGCTTTGGGTGCGAAAAGCGCCTTTCTGGGTTACCGGAAATACCCGTGCCACGTCTGCCTCTCGGTGAATGAAGAGGTGGTGCATGGGTTGGCCAGCGATCGGCGTGTGCATTTCGGAGACATTGTCGGTATTGATGTCGGGGTTCTCTTTGAGGGTTTCATTGGGGACACAGCGAAAACGATTGCCGTCGGAGGGTGTGACGTGCTGGCTCAGAAGCTGATTGATGTCACTGAGCGGGCGTTGTACGAAGGAATCACGAGGGCGCGGCCAGGCAACCGCGTGTCGGACATCTCGCACGCGATTCAAACCTACGTGGAGCAAAATGGCTTCAGTATCGTGCGTGAATTTGTTGGGCATGGCGTCGGCCGGTCCATGCACGAAGAACCCCAGGTGCCCAATTACGTGGATGGCAAGTCTTCCCCAAGATTGCGGCCGGGCATGACTTTGGCCATCGAACCGATGGTGAACGCCGGGGGACCGGCGGTGGAAGTTCTGCGGGATGGCTGGACGGTGGTGACGAAAGATGGCCAGCCGTCCGCGCATTTTGAACATACGGTGTTAATCACTGAATCTGAGCCTCAGATCCTGACGTGCCCGGAGAAGAAGCTATTGAAGTCGAGGGTAAAGTAGTGGAAGTTTTGCCGAACAGCCGTTTTCGAGTAGAACTAGCCAATGGCCATCGAGTGCTCGCTTTCCTATCGGGCGAAATGCGGCTCAATTTCGTGCGGTTGGCGCCGGGTGATAGGGTCCTGTTGCAGATGTCACCCTACGACTTGTCGAAAGGCTGCGTCGCCTGCAAAAAAACATGAGTTGATTTTATGAAAGTTCGCGCATCGGTCAAAAAACTCTGTGAACACTGCAAAATCGTCCGCCGCAAAGGCGTGATCCGCGTGATCTGTACCAATTCGCGGCACAAACAGCGGCAGGGCTAAACGAAAGCACATCTATGGCACGCATTCTTGGCGTCGATATTCCAGGCCAGAAGCGGATTGATATCGCGCTTCGCTACATCTATGGGATTGGTCCGGCGAACTCCAAATGGATCTTGCAGAAAGCCAACATCGATCCCGGCATCCGCGCAAAGGATTTGACCGAACAGCAATTGTCGCAAATCGTCCATGCGATTCAGGATGGCAAATACGTGACCGAGGGCGATCTTCGGCGCGAGCTGGGGCTGAACCTCAAACGGTTGCAGAGCATCAAGTGCTATCGCGGAGTGCGGCACTTGCGCGGATTGCCCGTGCGGGGGCAGCGCACCCAGACCAACGCGCGCACCCGCAAAGGTCCGCGCAAGACGGTCGGCGTTCAGCGGAATCCTCATGCGAAGACAGGCATTCACTAAACGAGCGTCCGGAGGGCGATTGAACCACACAACCTCTATTCCTGGAATACTTCATGGCTGAAGAAACTACATCAAAGAAACCGGCACCCAAGAAAGAAGCCAAGTCGGCAGCCCCTGCCGCAGGGGAAGCACCGGCTCCCAAGGCAGCCGCTGGCGAAGCCCGACCCCCGCGACCTCCGAAAAAGGCCGCGGCGCCCGAAGCCGCGGAAGCTCCGAAAACCGCCGAGGCCCAAACGGCTCCCGCCTCGACCCCGGGTGCTCCGGTCGCTGCCGCGGCGCCCACCGCAGCGGAACTGCTGGGAGAGGACCAAGCCGCGAAGAAGATCATCAAGGCAAAAGGCGCCAAGAATATTTCAGTGGGTGTTGCCAATATACTCGCCACATTCAACAACACTCTTGTTTCCATCACAGACATGCACGGAAATGTCATCGGGTGGTCCAGCGCCGGAAAGGTGGGGTTCAAGGGTTCGCGAAAGAGCACGGCCTTCGCCGCCCAACAGGTCGCCCAGGACGCCGCGAGGCAGGCCATGTCGCATGGGATGCGGGAAGTCGAAATCAGGGTAAGAGGGCCGGGTTCCGGACGGGAATCGGCCATCCGCGCACTCCAGGCGATTGGTCTGGAAATCACCACCATTAAAGATGTGACTCCCGTGCCGCACAATGGCTGCCGGCCGCGCAAGAAGCGCCGAGTGTAGTTCGGTTGAAAGTGGCAGGCGCATAACCCGCAAACAAAACTATGGCTCGTTATACTGGTCCCCGCGTTCGAATTAGTCGTCGTTTCGGAACGCCGATTTATGGCGCTTCGAAATACCTCGAGAGGAAAAACTACGCGCCGGGAGTTCACGGACCAAAATCCCGGCGAAAAACCAGCGACTATGCATTGGGGTTGATCGAGAAACAAAAGCTTCGCTATTACTACGGGCTGATGGAACGTCAATTCCGTCGCGTGTATCAAAAAGCCCTCAAACGCCGCGGCGTGACGGGCGAAACCATGCTCCAAATCCTCGAGCTAAGGCTGGACAACGTGGTGCATCATTTGGGGTTTGGCACGACTCGCGCCGCGGCACGGCAAATGGTTTCTCACGGCCATATCAAGGTCAACGGCCGCAAGGTGAACGTTCCCTCCTACGCGCTGAAGGTCAACGACGTCGTGGAGGTCAAGGATTCCAGTGTTTCCCGTCAAATGGGAACCCGCAATTTGGAGTCTTCAACGAGCCGGGCAGTGCCCGATTGGCTGTCGCTCAACCGTGATGCGTTCAAGGGCACGATTCTGAGAATCCCAACGCGCAATGAAATCCAGCCCATCGCCAACGAGCAGGCCGTCGTCGAATTTTATTCCCGCTAAAACCGCTCTGCAATAAGAGCAAAACAATTACATGGGCTCGAACTGAGGGCGGGAAGCTGCAGATCGAGCCAGATTAAAATTGTTGGAAGGAGATTATGCCAGTACGTTTAGGTCGTTTCGAAATGCCCAAGCGGTTGGTCAGAGAAGACTCAACCGCCACGGAAACTTACGCCAAGTTCATCGCCGAACCGTTTGAGACCGGTTATGGCCACACGATCGGGAATTCCCTGCGGCGAGTTTTGCTTTCGTCACTGGAAGGCGCGGCCGTCACCTCGATCAAACTCGACGGCGCTATGCACGAGTTCAGCGCCGTTGACGGAGTGGTTGAGGATGTTACGGACATCATTCTGAACCTCAAGAAAGTGCTGTTCAAAGGGCACAGCCGCGATCCCCAAACAGTGTCGCTTTCAGTCAACAAAGACGGCCCCGTCGTGGCCGGAGATATCAAGCTGAACCAGAATTTGGAATTGGTGAATCCCAAGCAGCTTATCTGCACCCTCGATAAAAAGAAGAAATTCGAAATCGAAATGGAAATCAGAGTAGGACGCGGTTTCTGTCCGGGCGACGAAAACAAGAAACCCGACCAGCCGATCGGCGTCATTGCGATCGATTCCCTCTTTTCGCCGGTCACCCGGGTGCGTTACGCCGTGGAGAGCTCGCGCGTCGGCCAACGCACCGATTACGACCGTCTGCTCCTGGAGATCTGGACCGACGGCCGCGTCTCGCCCGACGACGCCCTGACACAGGCTTCCGCCATTCTGCAGCATCACTTGGACGTGTTTGTGGGCTACGATAAGAACGCGGTCGAGTTCGAGCAGGAACCCGACAAGCAAGATGACGAAAAAGCCCGCCAGCGCAAGCTGCTGAACATGAGCGTCAATGAGATCGAGTTGAGCGTGCGTGCGGCCAACTGTTTGAACAACGCCAATATCACGACCGTGGGGCAGCTCGCCATGAAAACCGAAGCGGAAATGCTCAAATACCGCAACTTCGGGAAGAAATCCCTCAACGAGATCAAGGAAAAGCTCGCCTCCTTGGGTCTGACCTTGGGCATGAATATCGACGCGGCATTGCTCGAAGCACCCAAGGAAGAGATCAAGACCCCTTAACGCCAAGATACCATGCGACATCTTAAGCGAACGGCTAAACTTGGCCGGACCGGAGAGCATCGGAACGCGATGCTCGCCAATCTGGTGTGCAGCCTCATCCGGCATAAGCGTGTCACGACGACCCTGGCCAAGGCCAAGGCCGCACGGCCCGTGGCAGAGAAAATGGTAACCTTGGGGAAGAGCGGAACGATTCATGCGCGACGGCTGGCTGCCGCCCGGTTGAGGCACCACTCGCGGCGAATGCTGAAGAGCAAAGAGCTTAGAGTCCAAGCACGCCGGCAAGATGTCGTGCGCATCCTGTTCGATGAAATTGCTCCGGCCTTCAAGGACCGAAGGGGAGGATATACGCGAATCGTGAAACTCAATCGCCGCCAAGGCGACGCGGCAGCGCTCGCTATCCTAGAGTGGGTCGAACTTCCGGCGGCGCCCGCCGAACCTGCCAAGACAGAGGCACCCGCTTCAGCACAAGCTCCAACTGCGACGGAAACCACGGCACCGAAAGAATCGCCCTGAGTCATTTGCTCGCTTTCGGAGCAAACCCAGTCCTTCGATTCTCCGAGCGCGGATGAACCCCACGCGTTTCGGAAGCGCGTTGGGTCTGTGAACCGCAGGAGCCGACGTAAGGAGGCTCTGACTTCCGGGCGAAGCGAAGTGAGCTTCCTCATTTCGGCTCCCACGCGGCGGTCTATGGAGAGCCTCCTTGAGTTTGACGCATGCATTGAGCCGATGAACCGTAGCAGCCGACTTGAGTCCGCTCGGATCCAGAAACGGAGCGGACTCACGTCCGCTGCTACGAGCTTCACGGAGAGCGCCCCAGTCCACTTCGCCAAGGCTTGATCTGAGCACGCTAACCGGTTACGTACCTCCTCATGCAACGATCCATTGGGTGCTTGGTCGCCACGCAGATAATGTTACTGTCGGCAATCCCTGCCAAGACGGCTGATTCGGTTTGGCCACAGTTTCGCGGGCCGGGAGCCTTGGGAGTTCAGGAGGTGAAGGGCCTCCCTGAAGCGTGGGGCAACGATCAAAATATTGCCTGGAAGACCACGATTCCTGGCTATGGGTGGTCGTCGCCGATCGTCTGGGGCGAGAAAGTCTTCCTCACTTCCGTCATCAAGGACGGCGAGGTGGAGACGCCGAAGAAGGGCCTCTATTTCGGCGGTGAACGCCCGACTCCCTCGAAAGATGTGCATCACTGGAACGTGTACTGCCTGGAACTGCGGACCGGGAAATTGCTTTGGGAAAAGGAGGTCCTTCAAGGTCCGCCCGCCGGCTCCCTCCACTTGAAGAATACCTACGCGTCGGAGACTCCGGTGACCGATGGCGAGCGAGTCTATGCCTATTTTGGCAACGTCGGTTTGTTCTGCTTGGATTTCGAAGGCAAGGAAATTTGGTCCCAGAGGTTCGCGGCGCACAAGACGAGGAATGGCTGGGGAACGGCCGCGTCGCCGGTATTGCATGGCGACAAGGTTTTCGTCGTGAACGACAACGAAGAGCAGTCGTTCCTGGCGGCTTTCAATAAGAAGTCGGGCCGGCAAGTCTGGCGCGTCGAGCGGGACGAAAAGAGCAACTGGGCCACTCCTTATGTCTGGGAAAACGAGGAGCGTACTGAAATCGTGACTCCAGGCCGCAAGAGAGTCCGCTCGTATGATTCGGATGGGAGGTTGCTGTGGGAATTGGGGGGGATGTCCTCCATCGTTATCCCCACGCCTTTCTCCAAGTTCGACCTGCTCTATGTGTGCTCGGGCTATGTTGGCGACAAGGCTCGCCCGGTATTTGCGATTCATCCAGGAGCTTCCGGTGACATCTCGCTCGCCGATGGAGCGGCCAGCAATCCGTACATTGCCTGGTGCCAGCGTACCGCCGCGCCTTACAATCCATCGCCGTTGGTTTACGGCGCCCACTTCTACGTCCTCTTCGATTTCGGCTTTCTCAGTTGCCATGACGCAAGAACCGGCGCGGAGGTGTACGGAAAGCAACGGATCAACACGGAAGGCACCTCGGCCTTCACGGCTTCGCCTTGGGCCTACAACGGGAAAATCTTCTGCTTGAGCGAAGACGGCGACACGTTTGTGGTCCAGGCCGGACCCGAATACAAACTTCTGCGCAAAAACAGCCTGAACGAGATGTGCATGGCCACGCCGGCGATTGCCGGAGATCGCTTGCTGATCCGGACGGCGTCCAAGCTGTTTTGTGTCCGAGACTCGACGACCTCTCCATATTCGAATGAGCGATCAAGATGAGACTAAACGTGTGAAGGCTTTGATGAAATCCCCCTCACCCCTTCCCTCTCCCCATCGGATGCGGAGAGGGAAGGGGTGAGGGGGAGTCGTCTCATTTTGAAAACGAAACGGAATTAACCCTGTGACTCGGCATTCACGACACGTCCAACGAAATCTTCGCCCAATGGCCCGACACTCCGTTTCAGTCGCCGCCAGAATTCTCACGGGTCGCGCAAATTTGTTGGTGGGGCGAAACTCGCGTCGAGCCGTGACTTCTTTGCCGGCGAGGATTCCGGGGCTCGACGGAGTCTCGCCCCACCAATTGCGGCTGCGGCCCCGCCGCGCTGTGAATCATTGGGTTTCGATACCCACCGCGGTTATCGCCCTGGCTTGGATGTCATTCGTCGGACCGGTTGCCCAAGACGCTGTGACCAATGCTCCGGCGAAAAGGCCGTTTTATCTTCCAAAAAGTCCGGTGGCCGCTGCTTACGTGCTCGGCCGCCTTTCGAACCAAGAACTGATTGAAGCCCCACGCGGCGAGTTCGTTTACGTCGCACTCCTCCAGCGCCAAGGCCTCGACAGAAAGTATCGCATGGAAGCCCTCGAGGGTTTGGCCAAGCTCCGTCAGTCGGACCAACTCACCGAATCGATCGGGACTCTGGTCGAACTCGATAAGAAAGGGGAACAATCGGAGGCAGTCCTGCGAGAATTGGCGGCGATCCTCTTGCAGCACAAATCCGAGGACCTCGCCGCGAAGGCGGAGATTCTCGCCAAGATTTCAGCAGACTCGCAATTGCCACTGACTCGGCAGATTGGCTATGCGGCGCAGGTGACAGCGGCCGGCTCATTCGAAGGCGTGTGGCGACAGGCCGAAGCCGGCGGCCAGCACCTCGTGGATCTGTTGCTTGCCGTGCCCTTGATCCGCGACGGCAAGCTACGAGCCACGCTCTATTCCAAAGCCGAGCCGTTGCTGGACCAGAGCGACCGGCCCGCCCTGCGGAGGGCGGCGATGGCTGCGGCTGCGGCCATGCCGGGCTACGAGATGCAGGCTTTCAGAAAACTTTCGGCGTTGGCGCAAACGGGAGTGGAACTCCCGGCGGCGATCGCCGCGCTTCAAAGGATCGCCAAAAAATTGTGGCCGGGCGACACGATTGAGCCCCTCGCTGAGAGTCTTATCAGGCTCCTGGAAAAAGTGCCGGCGGAGAATCGAACCCAGCCGGATGTCATCAACGCCATTCAGTTTGCGACGGATTTGACTTCGTTGCTCCCGATGGAGAAATCGCAAGTCCTCACCAAGCTGCTCGCCGGGCTTGGCGTCAGAGTGTTCGTGATCCGCACGCTCCACGAGCAAATGCTCTACGACAAACAACGCATTGTGACCGAAGCGGGCAAGCCGTTGGAGATTGTCTTCGAGAACGATGATGTCATGCCGCACAATCTGGTCGTAGTCACTCCTGGTTCGGTCGAGGAGATTGGGCTCTCCACTGAAACGATGGCGGCCGAACCGGATGCCCAAGGACGCCTCTACGTGCCCGTTTCCTCCAAGGTGCTTCATGCCACCAAATTGCTCCAACCGGGCGAGAAGGCGAAACTGAGTTTCACGGCGCCGGAGGAACCTGGGGATTATCCTTATGTCTGCACCTTTCCGGGTCATTGGCGGCGAATGGTGGGCTTGTTGGTGGTCGTTAGAGATGTGGAGGCATATTTGGCGAGCCACCCGGAGCCGGCCGCGCCGCAAGCCACCGAGTGGAAGATCAGCGAGCTGGCGCCGGACCTCCACCAGGCCGCAACGGCAAGAAATCTCCACGCCGGCAAGCAGTTGTTCACGTCGCTGGCTTGTGCCCAGTGCCATCGGCTCGGTGCCGCCGGCTTCGCCTTTGGGCCGGATTTGACGGATGTTTTCCAGCGATGGAAAGGGGACCGATTGGCGGTGCTGAGCGAAATCATCGAACCCTCCAAGGTGATCAACGATCGCTATCGAAACCACGAGTTCGAACTCAAGAACGGGGAAAGTGTTTTTGGCCTGATCGTGAAGGAGGACGCGGACACCGTCACTATCCAGGCAGGCGCTTCTGACGTGCTGATTCAAACAGTGCAGAAGAGCGACATCCAGAGTCGCAAGCCGCAGGCTTCCTCACTGATGCCGGTGGGCTTGCTCAGCCAGATTTCAAGAGGACAGATTCTCGATCTGTTGGCCTTTCTCGAGTCTGGAGGCAAGTTGGATGCGGAGGAACACAAGCACTAGATTTCAAGAGTCCAGCAAAATGGCCCCCGCTTCTCCAACTCGCCGGGCGGTGATTGATGTGGGAACAAACTCCGTCAAGCTGCTCGTGGCGGACGTCAGCGGCCGGTGCGTCAATCCGCTGCTCGAAAGGAGCCATCAAACACGCCTCGGCGCGGGGTTTTACGAGACGCACCTATTGCAGCGCGCCGCCATCGAAAAGACGGCCGAGACCGTCGCGAACTTCGCGCGTGAAGCGGCGCGTTGGCTGCCCCAATCCGTGCGTGTCATCGCCACGAGCGCAGCGCGGGATGCGAAAAATCAAGCCGAGCTCAGGATGGCCATTGAGCAAGCCGCCGGACTCATCGTCGAGATCATCTCGGGCGAACAGGAGGCAGACTGGGTTTTTGCCGGTGTGACCAGCGATCCCAAGCTGGGTTCGCAACCGTTGGTCATCATGGACGTTGGCGGCGGAAGCGCCGAGTTCATCCTGAGCAACGGCCTCGAGCTCATTTTCCGGCAGAGTTTTCCTCTTGGGACAGTCCGGTTGCTGGAAAGGATTCGGCCCTCCGATCCGCCGTTGGAGGGCGAATGGTCGAAGTGCAAAACTCAATTGCAGGACTTCCTAAACGATCGCATCCGCCCCAGGCTGGAGGAACCGCTGCGAAGATGCGCCGGGCGTCACGTCCAATTGGTGGCAACCGGCGGGAGCGCTTCAATCCTGGCCGCGATGCAACTGGAACTGACCGCATTCGATCGGAACCTCATGGAGGCGCTTCAACTCACTTTCGAGCAAGTCCGGCAACGGCAGCGACATCTTTGGAGCCTCCCATTGGCGCAGCGCAAAACTCTCGTCGGTTTGCCTCCCAATCGGGCCGACGTCATCTTGATGGGGGTGGCCATCTTCGCAGAGGTGATGGAGCAGTTTGAGTTTCCCAACTTGCGGATTAGCACGCGCGGCCTTCGCTTTGCGGCGATCATGGACCCATGAACATGAATGAACCACTTGTCAGCCCCAGCCGTCCTCGTCATCGAGGCTCCGCTCCGTTAGCCCGGAAATTTCACAAACTCGTGGCGCAGATTTTCAATCAGCCGCTAAGCGCGAGAGCGGGGCTGTTGGCAGCCTTCGCGGTTTTGGCAGTCCTGCCGTCGGGTTGCTGCACGACGTGCGGCAGCTTTGATCCCTTTCATGGCCCGGCTGCAGCGCCGGCGAGGGGAGCATCAAAACCAGCCGCAGTGGCGCCAGGTCGGACGGCTGCTTTCCCCTCACCCCGGCCCTCCTCCGAGGAGAGAGGGAGCATGGTTTGCCGTGCGTCGGCGAATCCTCAGCGGCGTGGTATTCGTCCACCCACTTAGGGCGGGCTTCCAGCCTGCCCCTTCGGGTAATTTCACAGCTCACAAGAGACCGAGCCGCGACCGTGACCAAGCCCCAAGCTTTTACTGGAGAACTCGCACGACGGCTGAGTGAGATTCGCGAAGCAGGCCTGTACCGCGAGCTTCGCCAAGTCGATTCCCCTCAGTCGCACCTTTTGGTCATCGATGGCCGGGAATATTTGAATTTTTCTTCGAACGATTATTTGGGGCTGGCCAACGACTCGCGACTCAAGGAAGCCGCGATTCAAGCGATCGAGAAATTTGGAGTGGGTTCCGGGGCTTCGCGCCTGATCTCCGGCTCCTTGGCGCCGCTGCATGAACTGGAAGCCTCGCTGGCGGGGTTCAAAAACGCTGAAAGAGCTCTGACTTTTTCTTCGGGCTATGCGACGGCCCTGGGCGTGATCGCGACGTTGGTCGCCAAAGACGACATCATTGTGATCGACAAGCTGGCTCACGCCTGCATCGTCGATGCCGCGAGACTGTCCGGCGCCGCGCTCCGAGTGTTCGCTCACAATGACCTGAACGATCTGGAGGACATTCTGAAGTGGGCGGACCGGCGCGGCACGAAAGGTTCTGCCTCGCGCCGCCCGCAGACTTTGATCGTGACCGAAAGCGTTTTCTCCATGGATGGCGACCACGCGCCACTGCGCGAGTTAGTCGAGCTGAAGGAAAGATACGGCGCCTGGCTGATGGTGGACGAAGCGCACGCCACCGGCATTTACGGTCCGAGGCGCCAGGGACTCGCTGAAGAACTCGGGGTGAGCGATCGCGTTGAAATCCAGATGGGCACGCTCGGCAAAGCGCTCGGAACCGTCGGCGGTTTCATTTGCGGGTCGAGCGCGCTCGTCGAATGCCTCATCAACCGCGCGCGGAGCTTCATCTTTTCAACCGCACCGGCTCCCGCTCTGGCCGCCGCGTCTATGGCCGCCGTGACATTCGTCCAATCCAGCGCAGGCGAATCGCGGCGTCAGAAGTTATGGGTCCGCGTAAAACAATTGAGTGAAGCGGCCACGCGGTGGCTGCCGAGCGCTCCGGGCGTTCCGTCCGGTTCCGGACGAAACCTTTCACCGGCAAAACTTTCTGCCCGTGCTCAGGGAAACAGCGCCATTATTCCGATCGTGATTGGGGATGAGTCAGAGGCCATGAAGCTCTCCGCCGCTCTGCGCGCCGAAGGCATTTACATCCCCGCTGTCCGTTATCCGGCGGTCGGGCGCGGTCGGGCGCGGCTGCGAGTGACGCTGACGGCCAGCCACACGGCCGAGGACGTTTCACGCCTGCTCCAGGCCGCCGCCAATCTCAACTTTCAAATCTGAGATTTTGATGCACCGACTCGCCCGCCTCGATCATCGATTCGTCTGGCATCCTTTCACGCAGATGCGGGATTGGCTCAAGGGCGAGCCCACCGTGATCGTTTCCGGCCAAGGCGCGCTGCTTCGGGATATCCAGGGGAAGGAGTATCTCGACGCGAATGCCTCCATTTGGACCAACCTGCATGGCCACAACCATCCCAAGCTCAACGCGGCCCTTCAGAGGCAAATGAAGAAGATAGCTCATTCGTCCGCCTTGGGCCTGGCGAACGAGCCCGCGTCACTGCTCGCAGCGAAGCTGGTCGAAGTTGCCAACCTGGGGATTTACGATATCCGATTCACGATTGACGCCACAACTGGCCAGTCCAGGCGTCAATCGTCAATCGTCAATCGTCAATTGACCAAAGTCTTCTATTCGGACGACGGGGCCACAGCCATGGAAGTCGCCTTAAAGCTCGCGTATGAGTACGCGCGGCGCACAAGAGGTATTCGCCGACCCAAGTTTCTTTCGCTCCAAGGCGCTTACCACGGCGACACCATGGGCGCGGTGAGCTTGGGTCACATCGATCTGTTTCACAAAGCTTACGCAGGGCTGACCTTCAAGACGGACACCGTGATGGCGCCCTACTGCTATCGGTGCCCATTCAATCGGGCCGGACCGGAGCGCGCGGACGCGCGCGATTATCGAAGCTGCCAATGGGAATGTGTGGATCAAGTGGAACGGCAGTTTGACAAGCAGAGCAAGCGAGGGAGTCCTTACGCGGCGATGGTGGTGGAGCCGTTGATTCAAGGAGCGGCCGGGATGATTCCGCAGCCGGCGGGTTGGTTGCGTCGCGTCGCGGAAATCGCGCGCGGGCATGGGACACAGTTGATCGCGGACGAAGTCATGACAGGGTTTGGCAGGACGGGGCACGCGCGGCCAGTGTCTGCGATTGGAGCTGAGAAAACGAGAAAACGAGAAGACGGGAAGCTACAGCCGTCCCGTCCTCCCGTGTCCTCGTCCGCCCGTGTTCGATCGAGCCTTTTTGCCTGCCACCTCGAAGGCGTGCAGCCGGATTTTCTGGCCTTGGCCAAAGGAATGACGGGCGGATACATTCCGATGGCGGCCACACTCACGACTCAACCTGTATTCGACGCCTTCCTTGGCGAATATTCGGAGTTCAAGACCTTCTTTCACGGGCACAGCTTCACGGGGAACCAGTTGGGTGCCGCTGCTGCGTTGGCCAGCATCGGATTGCTCGAAGACAAAGCGGCAATTCGGCGCCGGGAGGGGCTGGAGCGGACTCTCGGAACTCTTCTTCCGAGTCTCTGGTCGTCGCCGAGCGTCGGGGACATTCGGCAAGTGGGTTTGATCGCCGGAATCGAATTAGTGCAGGATTGGCGCATGCGAAAGCCATTTGCGCTGAAAGATCGCGTCGGCGCGCGAGTCTGTGAAGCGATGGCGCGCCGGGGTGTGCTGACTCGGCCGATCGGCGACGTCGTCGTGCTGATGCCGCCTTATTGCACCACGGACGAGCAGGCAGAGAAGATGGTAGAGGCGCTGCGGGAGGCTGTGCGGGAAGTCGTGGGCTAAACACAGCGGTGCATCAAGCTCCTTGAATCTTCCCTCTCCTCCATCGGATGGAGGAGAGGGTTGGGGAGAGGAGGTCGTTTCAATTGGTTCCCCCTCTCCTCGATCCTCTCCCCACTCGTTCCTCGCGGGGAGAGGATGGGCTTGATGCAGCCCTTGACTAAACAATTCGTAGCCGGAATCCACTTGCTTTTTGGCCCATTCGTTCCTAGTTAAGCGCTATGAATGTTCCCAATGCCTTCCAAATGATTCCTCATCGAGACGGAAATGAGGTGCCATCAATCTTTCAGCCAAGCTGGTTTGTCCGATTTCGCGAAGCCAGTCCTTGTCGTTGGAGCCGCGCGCTCCTTGTCGGCAGCATAGCGTTTTTAAGCCCGGGGTTGAGCTGCTCCACTGCGCAGGCGCAGACTTCCGCGCCGCCGGCCACGGTGGCCATACCCGGAGCGCCAATGTTACCTCCCAGGCCTCCTTCCAAGTTCCGGGACTTCGCCGAAGTGACCAAGGACACGATTAAATACGACGGCTTTTTCACCCTGTACCGGACCAACGAAATCCTCTACGCCGAGATCAAGCCGATGCAGTTGAATCAGCCGATGATCGCACCGATGGCGATCGCCCGAGGCTTGGAATCCGCGGGGACGCCCTTGAACTTCGGCGACGAGTGGATCTTGGTGTTTCGGCGGGTCGATGACAAAATTCAGGTCCTGCGCCGAAACATTCACTATCAAGCGCCGCGCGGAACGCCCTTGGAGAAAGCGGTGCAGCAGAATTACACCGATTCCGTTCTGATGGCACTGCCGATCGTCAGCATTAACATGGCGACGCAAGGGGCGCTCATCGACTTTGGCCAAATCTTTCTGGCGGACTTTGCGGATTTGCGGATCGGCATGTTGGATCGGAACCGCTCGAGTTGGAGCAAGATCAAGGTGTTTCCAAACAACGTTGAACTGCAAGTCGAAGCCACGTTCACCGGCCGCGGGCTATTCTTCGGTTACGGAGATGGCGGCGTGGTTGATCCGCGAGGAATTACGTTAGTGATCCATTACAGTCTGGCCAGGCTGCCCGACGCGGCCTATAAGACGCGCGTGGCCGACCAGCGGGTTGGCTTTTTCCTGAACGCGACAAAAGATTTCGGTTCGAACGACCCCGACACGACGTTCGTCCGATACGTGAATCGTTGGCGGCTGGAAAAGGCCGATCCCAAGGCCAAGCTTTCACCGCCGAAGAAACAAGTGGTTTGGTGGGTTGAGAACACGGTGCCGCACGAATACCGGCCATTTGTGGAGGACGGGATCCTCGAATGGAACAAGGCGTTTGAAAAGATCGGATTCCGCAACGCTTTGGCCGTCCGCTGGCAGCAGGACGGAGAGGAATTCGAGCCGGAGGATATTAACTACTGCACGTTCCGCTGGATAACGACGAGCTCAACCTTCGCCATGTCGGGCCTGCGATCGAACCCGCTCACGGGCGAAATGATCGATGGCGACGTGATTTTCGACGCGAGTTGGATTCGCTACTGGAAGCGGGAATATGCGTTTTTCGCCGGAACGCCCGTGCCAGCGGCCGAGGGCCTGTTGGAACCGCTGGCGGTAGCGGAAGTCATCAGCCCCATGATGGCCGCCAAGCACGGTTATGGCCTGCCGTTCCCGTTGCCCCATCGTCAATGGAGCCTGAATTCCAGGACTGAACTTAACGGCCAGCCCGTGCCGCAGTTGTATCCATCGGATTTGAGTCCGCTCCAAATGCAGCTCAGCCGCCGATTAGGCCCCGGCAAATTGGCGAATTGCCAATTCGCGACCGGCAAGCGTTTCGAGTTCGCCATGGCGGCCATGGCCTTGGCTGACCAAGGCAAGGTCGAGCCGGGCGGCAAACTGCCGGAGGAATTCCTCGGCCAGGCCATCAAGGAAGTCGTCATGCATGAAGTCGGGCATTCGCTCGGCTTGCGCCACAACTTCAAAGCCAGCAGCATGCTGAACAACGACCAGATCAACGATACGAGCATCACCCGAACCAAAGGCATGACGGGAAGCGTGATGGATTACAACCCCATCAACATCGCCCCCAAAGGCCAAAAGCAAGGTGATTATGCCACAACCACCATCGGGCCCTACGACTACTGGGCAATCGAGTACGCCTACAGACCCGTCGAAGGCAACGAAGCCGACGAACTGAAGAAGATCGCCGCGCGTTCTCCCGATCCCGATCTCACCTTCGCGACGGATGAGGACCTTTGGATGAGCGATGACCCGCTGGTCAACACTTACGACTTGGGATCGGATCCGCTTCGGTATGGCCAGGACCGCATGGCGGTCGCCTCAGACCTCCTCAAGAATCTCGATGAAAAAGTGGTGAAGGATGGCGAATCCTGGGCGCGCCTTCGATCGGCTTTCTCCGTTCTGCTCGGACAGTTTGGAAACGCCGCTTACATCGCGGCTTCCTACGTCGGCGGCCAGAGTTTCTCGCGCGATTTCAAGGGCGGGGAGAAGAGCCGCGATCCGATCGTGCCCATCGCCGGGAGCAGACAGCGGGAGGCCTTGAAGCTTTTGGTGGACAAGATTCTCACCGACCAAGCCTTTAAGTTCTCCCCGTCGTTGCTCCGCCGATTGACCACCGAGCATTGGTACCATTGGGGCAGCGACAGCTTTTCGTTCGGCGGCGGAATCACGTATCCGATCTACGACCGCATCCTTGCCTTGCAGCGCATCGTCCTTAGCCAGTGTTTCGACGGAGGCGTCCTCTCTCGGATCATGAACCAGGAACTCCAGGCCGATGAAGGAGCGAACCCAATCAAAGTTTCCGAGATCTTCCGCGCGATCACCGATGGTGTTTGGTCCGAACTGGCGACAGGCTCGGACGCGAAAGACGTGTCGCTTTCGACCGTGCGCCGCAACCTGCAACGCGAACATCTTCGCCGATTGGCCAATATGGTCTTGGGAAGCCGCAGAAGCCCGCTCGAAGATCTTTACGGTTATGTCATCATCCTCGGCGGATCGAGCTCGGTCCCTGCGGATGCGAAGAGCCTGGCTCGAATGCACCTGCGGGAAATTGGAGACCGCATCGACAAGAAATTGAGCCTTGCTGATCTCAAGATTGACGACACGAGCCGCGCGCATTTGATTGAGTGCCGTCAAAGGATCGCCAAAGTGCTCGAGTCCAGTTATACGGCCAACGAGCCGTGAGTGCTCGCGGTCCGTTTGGAACGGCGGGAAGCCTGCGCCCTGCCGCGTTGTCAGTAAGGACGGATTCCACTCCGTTCCAGTTCAGCGACACATCCTGGGGCCTTCCAGGCCGCAGTGCGTCCGCTTGGGCAATAGGCTCGGTCGGTCCTACAATCCCGCCGACTTTTCCCAGCCACCGCGGCCTGGAAGGCCGCGCGCCGGAGCAAAGTGTTGCTGTGGTGCTAACGGCTCCGTTCCGACGCGGGGATGTGGATGACGGTGAGGACGCAAGAATCCCACGCCCTTCCGCCTCGGCTGTTGTTCCACGTGATGTAGAGTTTGTCGCTTTTGGGATCGACTGCCGAACTGAAGGTTCCTTTAAGCGTGCAACCGTATTTGTCCGTGTAGAACGGGTGCAGAAATGCGATCACCTTCTTTCGCATCGTCTTCACGTCGAACTGCACCACCGGTGAACCATCCTGCTCGCTCCCTCCGTGGGCACCGGGCACGTAGTAAAGGTAATTTCCACTCGGATCAACATCCAGCGACGTGATGTAATTCTGGGTTCCAACCGCAGCCGCGCCAAGCGTGAGGACCTCTTCGGTTTTCGTGTTGAAGGAATACAAAATCGCTTCGGATCCGCGTTGGCCTGACGACACCGTATAGACGAAGCCGTCCGCAGTTTCCTCGCTGGCGGCTCGCAAACCGATCGAAGCATTAATCTTTTCAGGCCGGTCTCCTTTGGACGGGTCATAGCGCCATAATTGGCCGGCGTCATCTTCTCCCTCGGTGAAATAGACACGCCCGGTGGATCTGGCGAATATCATGCAGCGAGCTGGACCGCCTGGGCCGGTGTAGAGCGGCTTGCGCGCGGCGGTGTCGTAAGCCAGGAACTGAATTCGCTGGTCGGGGCTATCAGCACCGGGAGCGGTGCCGCCGTAGAAGATCAAATGAACGGAGTCCAGCACACTCGCGGGAATCGCATGTTTCGGAACCGGCGCATGCGAGACAATCTCTGTTTTTCCTTGGACTGGATGATGCCGGATGATCCAGTCGCCGAGATAACCATAGGCGTCCGTGGTGACTTTGGGAGAACCTCGGTGAGTGGCGAAGTAAAGCCACCCGTCGCGGCCCATATCAAGCCGGCCATGAATCTTGCCGGGCGTGTATTGGCCCTCCGGAAGATTGAGGAATTCTTTCAAGTTGACCAACTGGCGGAACCTTTTCGCGCCAGGATCGTATTCGTAAACGAAAGCATTCCCACCTGGCGCCAGATGATCGCCGATCGAGGCGTAATATTTGCCGAGGATGGCAAGGCTGTCGCCCCAAGCTGACCAAGGCTTCCCGGGATAACTTTGATTCGGATAGAACATGAAATCGATCGTTGGGACCACCTTCGAGATCGTCACCTCGCTTTTGATCGTCTTTGGAGCGCGGAGAAAGGCTTCCGATCCGTCGGTCACCACTTCACGCCCGCCAGGCAGGACGGGCGGATAGATCACCTCTTCCCTCGCGCGGGTTGTGTTTCTCGTTTGGCCTTCCGCGCCGGCGGGCAGGAACATGGCAACGAACAGCGCGACCGCCAAGCATAGTGGCTGAAGCAGACGGCTAGCTTTGAGGCGCAACGTTGACGGTTGAAGGAGGCTTGGCCTGTTCATCGATGTTCCGTTATTGGATTCATTCTTTGAGCGGATTGGTCTCAATCCTGTCTGGCCGCACTTTCGAGCCATCGGAGTGGGAAGACGGCCAGAGTGATTTTCTCGTAGGCGGAATTCTCGCCGCGCTCGTACAGGCAACCGATGTTGCCATCGGGCAGAACCGTCAAACACGAGTAGGCAGCTCGCCCTGCATAAAGTTGTTTGCTCACCGGCCAGGTCTTGCCCTGGTCGTAACTCAGCCGCACGGTCATTTTCTCTCGTTTCGTGCTGGCCGGATTTGAAAAGAGCAGAAGATCCCGCTGAGCCTGGAAGCCGCTCGAGAAGCGCAGAATGCTGGCTTGGCACACCGGTTCGATCAACACCGGATCCTCCCACGGCTTCGACCAGGTCAAGCCGCCATCCTTGCTGATTGAAATCAGCCGGCGGTTGTTCGCCTGATAACTGCGCATGTTCAACATCAACGCACCATCCGGGAGTTCGACGATTTGCGATTCATTGCAGTTCGGCCCGACCACACCGCCGAGCTTCCAAGTGGCACCGTGGTCGTCACTGTAAATGATGTGCGACTGCCGCGCTTGAGTGACTGCGACCTTGTTGTCGCAAGGGATTACCAGACGTCCGTTCTTCAACTGAATGCCGATTCCCGGACCGGTCGCATACCAGGTCCAGTTGGTGGCTTTCACGTCCTTCGTGATCTCAACCGGCTTTTCCCAAGTCGCTCCATCGTCCGTGCTCTTGGTCATCCAGGCTGTGCGCGAGCCTTTGCTGGTGCCATCGACAATTTGCGCCTCGCGGTCCACACCGAGGTTGTGAGTGAGCAACAACCAGATCGTGCCGGTGTCTCGGTCCACCACCGGACAAGGATTGCCGCACGTGTTCGCTCCGTCATCCCAGAGGACTTGCGGGTCGCGCCAGGTTTTCCCGTTATCGAAACTTCGCTTCACCACCAAGTCGATGTCGCCGGTGTCGCTCGTGCCGCGCTTTCGGCCTTCGCTGAACGCGAGCAGGGTGCCTTTCTGCGTGACGATGATCGAGGGGATGCGATAGGTGTGGTAGCCTTGCTGCCCGCTCACGAAGACGTCGGTTTCCCGGACGCCTTTCAAATCTTGGGCCGGAGCCGTACGGGCAATCGACAAGAAAACTTGGACCCAGACCAGAGCTAGGCGACCGGTCCGTGAACCGCAGCCGCCGACGTAAGAAGGAGGTGTTTTGGAGACGCTTCTCCGCCTGGTGAGCTTGGCCGCTCGACAGGAGTCTCGCCCCACCTTGAGGTTGATGGAAAGTCTCGGGGCAACGCTTAGCGGAAGTTGCTGGCGTGGATTCATGGTTCCGTGATCTTCAACAGTTGGTTTGCTTTCACTCCGGCGCGCTCAACTTTGGCGCCATTCGGAAAGATGATCTGCAGGTCAACCTCCGTCTCATCTCCCAAGCCAAAATGGCAAAGGGCCGGCTGGCCGCTGGCATAGCCATAACCGACGGCGACCTCCTGATAGCCGAGGAGCTTTCCGGCAGATCGAGTCTTGGCAGACCTCAGCACACGAATTTTTGCGCCGATGCCCATGCGGTTGAAAGTCGTCCCGCTCACTCGCACTTGCAGCCAGTTGTTCCGCGGAGTCTCATTACGCAGCAGTCGAGAGTGATTGTCGGAAAACCAGTTGACCAGAAACAGGTCCAGGCGGCCGTCGTTGTCAAAATCGCCGGAAGGTCCGGCGGGGAAATAGACCATCGAACTGCTGACCGGACGAGGCGGAGCAAATCGCGGCAGGCCATCGCGCAGCCCCGCGTTCCGGTAGATGAGCGGAATGACTTGGCCCTGTTCCAGCCAGGCCGCCGAGAGATAAATATCCGGCCAGCCGTCATTATCGAAATCCTGCACTTCAACGTGCGGGCATTTGACCGGGACGCTCTCCTCCAGGCCAACCTCTCGAGTCACGTCCCGAAATTGAGGAATGCCCTGGTTCAATCCTCCATTTAGGAAGACTCGGTTCCGGGCAATTCTGTAATGGACGCTGATCACCAAGTCAGGCTGGCCGTCCCGATTGAGATCGCCGAAGGCAACGCCGCAGGGCCAATCCTCGCCATCCAACGGCGTCTGACGGAAGATGGCCTGAAGCTCCGTCGCCTCTCGGAACGTGCCGTCGCTCTGGCTGAGGAAAAGCCGGTTGGGATGTCCCACAAGAAAATCCGGTCGATTGTCCTCGTTAAGGTCGGCCACTGCCAATCCCAAACCAAAGATGTCATCCGGCAAACCGGTCTCTCGGTTTGCTGCCTGGAATTTGAGGCCGCCTCGGTTTTTCATCAAAACAGACCTCGGTCCCTGGCCGCCTCGGCTGAACTTGTCCTCCACCAAAAACAAATCGAGTAAACCGTCGCGATTGTAGTCGAGCAAGCCGACGTTGCGTGCTGTGAAAAGCCCGTCCGGACAGGCGCCGCTTGCCGCTGAAAAATCCCTGAACTTTCCGTCTTCGTTGTTGAAGAGCTGGCTGTGCTTCAATTGCGCGGAGCGTTGCGGCTCGTCGGCGCGGCGCGATTGCCGTTGCGCGTTGTTGGCGACATAGAGCTCCAGAGTTCCGTTGTTGTCCAGATCGGCGAAGACCGCCCCACTGGCGCGGGCGCGCGTTTCGACTGCCGTGCGCTGTGCCCATTCGAAGCGCCCGTCTCCGAGATTTCGGAACAGGCGGTTGGGGACCGGTCCCGGCGCGGGCGCGTACTCTGCGTTTGGCCGATCGCAAAAGCCGCCGACGAACAGATCGATTTTTCCGTCGCCATCGAAATCCCCCCAGGCTCCGCCATGGCCCAGCATGCCTGAGAGTGGCTGCTGGAGGCCGGCTTCCTTGGTGCGATCTGAGAAGCGAATGGGTGTGTTTTCCGATGCGACAAGGATGGCTGCAGCGGCAAGCGCGAAAAAGATGGAATAGAATCGTGACATTCTACAGGGCTCGTCCTGGATGAGATTGAACGCCGAGTTCGGCTGTGAATCAACGCCAATCGGCGCTACCCTGACCCATGGAGGTCGTGTTATGCTCGCTGCGAACGCCAGTCCAACTCGAAACGGCACAGCTTATGGCTCCTATTTCGGACGCCGAGAATCCGTTCTCAAACATCCGCATTTGGATGGTGTTGGTCCTTTTCTGCTATGCGCTGGTCGCCAGTGAGCTGTTCGTCAACGTTCTCATGGATATGGAGAAGGGTCCATGGAGGTCGATGGCAATTAACCTTTGCTGGCGGAGCTTGCTCATGCTTTGCTTGCTCGGGATCGCCAGACACCAAGGCGTTGACTTGAGGCGGCTGGTCGGACCCACTCCTTCTAGGACCCAGTTCCTCACGTCGTTATGGATGTTGTTGCCGCTCGTGACACTCTTCTTCGTCGGCGCCTGGGCGCTCTACCAAGCGAGCTCACTGGTGCCAACGCTTCCCTTATGGCCATCCGGTTCGGGGAAAGAGGATGGGCCGTTTGATCAGCCGCCTCGCTTAGTCCAATTGGGTCAGATTATTTCCGACGTAGGATACGTGCCAATCTTCGAGGAGTTTGTCTTCAGAGGAATCATGCTGAATCGATTGGCGGTGCGGTTTGGCGCTCGAAAAGGGCTGATCGCCAGTTCGCTCATTTTTGGTGCTTTTCATCTCGACAATCGGATGCCGGCGGCCGCGTGTGCAGGTTTGTTCTTCGGCCTGCTCTATCTGCAAACACAATCTCTCCCGTTGTGTGTCGCGTTGCACATGTGCGTGAATGGCGTCGGAACAATGCTGAGAGCTGCCGGTTTCGCGACCATTCCGCTTCAAGCTGCGCCGATTCTTGGAATGATCGCTGTTCCGTGGTTTTTCCTGTACGTGAAACGCCATTGGCCAGCTTCGACCTGTGCCGCGCCTTACTTCGCTCACGCCAAATCCGGCTGAGTTGTTTTTTCACAGAAGGGCACGAAGGCAACGAGGCAGCTTCACCCTTCGTCCTCAATCCGGCGCAGGGCGGAGCGCGCTTGGCGCCGGACGATGTCGTAATCGTCGTTCAGCGCTTTGCGCAATGGTTCTACCGCATCCTTGGCCTTGGAACCGAGGCGCCCCAAGGCTTCGCACGCGAAGAGGCGGACGGAGGGGTCTCCGTTGGCCAGAGCCTCGATCAAGAGCGGAACAGCCTTGACTCGGATCTGACGGAGGGCGTCAAGCGCCGCCGGACGATCCTCATCGCTCTTCAAGAGTGAAACAAGCTTCGGCACGGCCTCTTCCGCGGCCTCGCCGAGTTTGCCCAACGCTTCGGTGGCCGCCTTGCGCACTCGATGCGCTTCATCCGACAGCGCTTCCTCCAGAATCGGCAAGACTGTCTTCGCATCCGATTCGATTTTGGCAATGGCGCCGATTGCGTTCGCGCGGATTTCTGAATCCGCATCCTGCACGGCTCTTAACAACACGGGTGAACTGGCTTTTCCGGCAGACCCAATTTGGCCCAGCGTCGCAAAAAGGGCGGCGCGAATATCTTTGCTTGGGTCGTCGCTGAATTGAATCAAGTGCGGGACGGCCGACGCGGAAGCGGGACCGATTTTGCCCAGACTGCGAATGAGCTCCGTTTGAAGCGTGCGGTCGCCCGTCTTCAACGCGGCCGTCAGCACTGGCACCGCCGATTCTGCTTCGGGCCCGATGGCTCCCACGGCTTTGACGGCGCCCTCTTGAACCGAAGCATCAAGGTCGGTCAAGGCCTCGACGAGCGGTTTGATCGCGGCTTTCGCATCGGGCCCCACGCTGGCCAAAGCCGACGCGGCCGCCGAACGAACTTGTGGTGAGTCATCCTTGAGCGCCTCCACGAACTTCGGGACCAACGACTGCCGTCGAGAACTGACGGTGCCGAGCGCGTTCAACGCGCCCGCTCGCACTTCCGGACTGGGATCGTGAACAAGCTTCAACAACGGCTCCTCGGAAGCGTTGGCGCTCGATTTCATTGCCTTAAGCACCTCGATAGCGGCCAGCCGGACTGGAGGGCTTTTGTCATTCAGGGCCTGAATCAATTCCGTCACAGCCAGCTCACCGATCGCAGTCAAGCAACGCACCGTCCAATGCCCTGCTTTCACGGCTTCGATTTTCTGGCTGCTCAAGGTTTGGAGCAGCAACGGAACCGCCGGCGGCCCGATCTGAACGATGGCGTCAGAGAAGGGGAAGATCGGAGGCGCTTCACCCGACGTTTTCACGGCGTCAATCAAGAGCGGGACAGCCGCCTTGGCCTGCGGCCCGAAGCGTCCCAAGACATAAGCGGCTTGCTCTTTGGCGTCGGCATCGCCTTGGCGGAGCATCTCAAGCAAAGGGGGGACAGCCTTTCGCTCGGGATCCGAGAGTAGCAAAAGACCATTGATTGCAGCGTGCCGGACATTCTTGTGATCGACCTTCAGCGCCGACAGGAGCAAGGGAACGAACTTCCCCGCGTCGAATCGGAGCTTGCTCAAACTCTCGATTGCACTCGCCCGGACTTCGTTGTCGATCTCCCGTTGATAAAGATCGGCGAGCGGCAACGCCGCATCCTTGGCTCCCGATCCGATGGACCCCAGCGCGGTTGCTGCGCCTGCCCTCGTTGAGGTCTCGGGTGCGGTGAGCGCCGCGATTAGTTGCGGCAAGCCGTGGGGCCCCATCTGACCAAGCGCCTCCGCCGCTTGTTGGCGAACTTCGGTCTCCGAGTCGTTGAGTTTTGCGATGAGTTGCGGGATAACTTCTTTCGCCGCCGGTCCCATGAATCCCAGCGCTTTGGCGGCTCCGGACCGCACAGCAGTTTTCTCATGCTCCAGGGCTTTGACCAACGCCGGAATCGCCGCAGGCCCGACGCGGCCAAGCGCGTAGGCGGTGCGATACCAGACTTGCCGGCGATAGGCTCGCTGTTCTCGTTTGCCTTTGGCGTTGTCCAGCCACTCCACAAGGGCCGGGATGGCTTCCTCCGCGTCGGGGCCCAGGCGGGCCAGCGCGGTCACGGCTTGGAACCATACCTGTTGGTCGTTATCCCGATCCTCCAGCGCTCGAACGAGAGCCGGGACAGCGGGCTTCGCTGCCGGCCCCAAACGGCTCAGTTGCTCTGCCGCATCGCGGCGCACGAATTTGTCCGATGCATCCAGAGCCGTAATCAGCTCAGGAACCGACTTGGGGGGCTCCTCCGCCAAGCCGCGGAGCACGCCGAGGAAAACGACGCCAAGCGCGAGCGCAATCGGCAGGCCTAGCCTGGATATCGAACACGGCTTTCGGACCGGTGTGGCTCCGAGACCTTGTAGCGCAGACTTAAAGTCTGCGGTAGCGCCGACTTGCGGTCGGCATGGCGTCGGATGACGCGAGTTGCTTGGAGTTGTCGAGCCGGTGCAGGCTGCAAGCCTGCGGTACGGCAGATTGAAAATCTGCGCTACGAAGTCGTGAAATATCCAGGATAGGACTGCTGACGACGCGGCTGTGCGCTTTCGCTGCTCAGGCTGTTTGACATTTGCTTTCTCCTCGCCCTGACCCTCTCCCCAAGAAGAGGGAATCGTGGTTCCCCGCCTTGGACAATCCAATGCGGCCGGACTTTTGAGCGCGCCGCGGACAGTCCCCCCTCTCCCTTCGCGTGAGGGCCGGGGTGAAGGGGAAGAGACCCTGTTCACCAAAGACCCCGGAAACTGGCTTCTGACTTTAGAACTCTGAAAGTTGCGACCTGTCATATCGGCACGGATTCTCCGTTGAATTAGCATCGATGACAAAAACGAGGAAGGCGCAAATTTCAAGAATGCTTTGCGCCTCCAGCCAAGATCGGAGTCCGCCTCCCTGCATCGGCGGCTGCGACTTGCACGTTGCTCAGCCTTCCAAGCCGTTCAGCCGACCGGTGCCGTCTCCGAAGTAATCCGCCGGCGCTCCCATGCGGTCGAGCATGGAGAGGAAGAGATTACACATTGGGGTTTCAAATTCGAATTTGATGTGGCGTCCGGGCCGGATGGTGCCGCCGCCCCGTCCTGCCAGCAGGACCGGCAAATTCTCGCTGTTATGCGCATTGCCGTCGCTCAGGGCGCTGCCATAGACCACCATGCAGTTATCGAGCAGAGTGCCGTCGCCTTCTGGAATCGATTTGAGCCGTTGAAGGATGTAGGACAACTGCGCCATGTGAAACTGGTTGATCTGAGCGATCTTGGCCTGCTTATTGGGATCGCCCTGGTGATGCGAAAGCGTGTGGTGCCCGTCATTGACGCCGATGAACGGATAGCTCTTGTTGCTGCCTTCATTGGCGATCATGAAGGTGCAAATGCGCGTCACGTCGCTTTGGAAGGCCAGCGTCATCATATCGCCCATCAAGCGAATGTGTTGCTCAAACGATTCCGGGATGCCCGCAGGCCGTTCGTAGCCTGGAACCACGACCGGCGACAAAGCGGTCTCGCGCTCGGCGCGTTCAATCCGCATTTCGATCTCTCGAACGGCGGTCAGGTACTCGTCCAATTTCTGACGGTCATTCCCGTTGACGCGGTTGCTGAGGCGCTTCGCATCTTCCAAGACGAAATCCAAGATGCTCTTCTTGTAGAGATCACGTCTGGTCAGGCTTTCGTTGCGCTCCTTATTGACGCTGCTGCCGAACAACCGCTCAAAAACGAGCCGGGGGTTTGTCTCCTTCGCCATGGGAGTCGATTCGTCGCGCCACGAAATATTGTTCGAGTAGGCGCAACTATAACCCGAATCGCATTTACCGGCCTGCCGGCCAGCTTCAGTCCCGAGTTCCAGAGACGGAAAGCGTGTTTCCTTTCCGACGATTCTGGCCGCGTACTGGTCCACCGAAACGCCCGCACAAATCTCTGATCCTTCGCTCTTAAGCGCTTGGCTGCCGGTCAGGAACACCGTGGCCCCGCGGGCATGATGCCCAGCGCCATCGGAATTGGTCCGGCCTTTGTCGTGGGTCAATCCCGATAAAACCAGCAAGTCACTTTTCACCGGAGCCAGCGGCCGAAGGATGGGCGGCAGATCGAAGTCCGCCCCCGTCCTGGAAGGGGTCCAATGCGGCATGTGAGCGCCGTTGGGGACGTAGATGAACGCCATGCGCGTGGGAAATTTCGTCTTGGCGCCGACGCTGGCCAAGGCTCTCACTGGAACCATTGCGTCCAACATGGGCAACGCGATGGCCGTGCCGAGGCCTCTCAGGAATTTTCGTCTGGGGATATGCCAACTGGTATTCATGGTGTGGCTCTTTCTAACTTTCTCATTTGGAATGGCGCACTCTTAGCAATTCCGACCACCAAAGTCGAGAATTTATAGCTATCTTTTGCCAGAGCTTTGCCAATTTCGTCCACGGCGCACCGATCGTAATGCTCCAAACCTCGTCCCAAGGCAAACGTTAGCATCTTCTCGGTCAGCGTCCGGATGAAAGTTTGCTCCGATTTCAGAATCCGCTTCAACTCTTCAGGCCCGTTGAAGGACCGGCCATCCGGGAGTGTTCCGGAGGGATCAACCGGGAACTTGCCATCCGAGCTTCGCCAGGCGCCAATCGCGTTGAAATTCTCAAACGCGAACCCAAGCGGGTCCATCTTGTTGTGGCAAACCGCGCAATCCGGGTTGGTTCGATGCTGTTCCATCCGCTGCCGGAGAGAAGCCGACTGAACAGCCTTCTCATCCGTGGGAAGGTCCGGCACGTCTGCGGGCGGAGGCGGCGGCGGAGTTCCGAGGATTTGCTCCAGTATCCATTTGCCCCGGCTGACCGGCGAGGTGCGGGTCGGATTTGAAGTGATGGTTAATATGCTGGCCTGGGTCAGAATGCCGCCTCGGTGGCTGTCCCGATCCAGGCTGACCCTTTGAAACTCAGGCCCGTTGATGCCTGGAATTTCGTAATGCTTGGCCAAGCGCTCGTTCACGAATGTGAAATCCGCGTCCAGGAACTCCAGCAAACTCCGATCCTCCTTCATAATCGCTTCAAAGAAGAGATCGGTTTCTTGGCGCATGGCCTTCCTGAGCGCGTCGTCGAACTCAGGGAAAAGCTCCAAATCCGGCGTAGTGATATCCAGGTTTCGTGTGGTGAGCCATTGGCCGGCGAAGTTTTCCACGAGCGCTCTGGCTTTGGAGTCCTGCAGCATTCGTTTGACCTGGGCCTCCAACACCTCGCCCCGGTGCAGAATTCCCTTCTCCGCCTGGGCGAATAGATCATCGTCCGGCATGCTGCTCCACAGAAAATAGGAAAGCCGCGAAGCCAGCTCGTAATCGGAAAGCGACCGCACAGTCTTTTCTTTTTCCGGCGCCGGATCGAGCTCCCAACGGAACAAAAAATTGGGGGAGACGAGAACGGCCTGAATGGCCAATTGAATGCCCTCCTCGAAATTCCCGCCCTCCGATTTGGCCACTTCGACGAAACGAACCAACCGCTTGACCTCTTCGTCCGTGAGGGGCCGACGGTAGGCTCGACGCGCGAAATTGGACAGGATCTCTCTCGCGCATTCCTTCTCGCTGCCAGGCCGAGGGACACACGTGATAATCCGCGTATGGCTCCTCGGCAACGGCGGAGGCTCGACGCCGACCGGGCCTTCCACCTCGATGTAATCCACGATAAGATTGCGGTCGCCTCGAAGTTTCGGATCGGGATGATCCGGAACATTGTAGTTGTTCAGGTAGGCAACGGCCAATCGGTGCTTCCCAGAGTCAATCTGAGCCCGGACTTCATAAATGGCCGGCTTCGCTTCGACCGCGGTGACATCGACCACTTTCAAATCTTTGCCACCCACCCGGAAGGCCATGCGCGGCGGTTCCGGTCCGGCTTGCTGGCCGAAGGATCGGGCGCGGATAGTGTAATCCCCTTTCCGGGGAAACTCGAATTCGGTGTAGGCTTCCCCCTCGGTATCGAGCGACAGCGCCCGGTCCTCGAAGAATCCGCCGTTGGCAGTCGAAGTGAGTGTCTCGGCTTCGATGCGCTTGATCGGCGTTCGCCCGAGGAACTCCGTGACAATGGCCTGCTTGGCGATCTGTTCAGCGGCGGCCAAATACTTTTCCATGAGAATAGGCGGCAGCGAAAGCACGTCGCCGATGTTATCGAAGCCGTAGCCGACTTCGTCACTCGGAAAATCCGCCGCCGGCTTGAAATCGATTCCGATCAAGTCGCGGATCGTGCTGTTGTATTCGTTGCGGTTCAGACGGCGGATGGTTACTCGTCCTGGGTTGACGGCGCCATCGCAGTCCGACTTGCTCAACTCGGACTCGATAAAGCGAATTAAAGTCTGCCTTTCGTCGTCGGTCGGCTGCGGTTTCTTTTCCGGGGGCATTTCCTTGGATCGCAGCATGTCTCTGGCCTTTTCCCAGGTGCCGCGATCCTCCAGAATTTGAGTGGCTTCCCTGTAGGCTTCGAAGTTGATGTCAGCCTTGTGCTTTTCCTTCCCGTGGCATTCGCTGCAGAACTTTGAAAGGACGGGCTGGATGTGGACTGAAAACGTCACCGACGGCGTGGATGCATCTTGGCCCGTCGAAGCGGCGGTTCCGGCTGGCGGATCCTGCTCGGCCCATGGGCTCATAGTCCCCAATCCCAGGCAGGCCATTACAATTGACGCGAGGCGAAAGTGAAATCGGCGCATTTCAGCTTGTTAATCTAGCAGACAATGACGGCTCTGGCACTCGTTAAGTTAAACAATTTCAAGGGTGCACGTGTCTGACGAATTTGACTGGGAAGAATATTCACATTGAATGGGCGTGGATGCACAGTCGGCCTTCTTCAATCCTCGCCGAACCTTGGGGCCTGCTGGTAGAGTCGCGGCATGCAACGAATCACCCGGGACCAAGCTCGCAAGTACGCCTTTGACTGGAAAGACGAACCGCTTTTGACCGTGAAATGCGGTGAAAGTTTTGAGATCGAAACTTACGACGCCGGCACCGGCTACTTCAAAACGCCGCAAGATAAGGCCATCCCTTCGCAACGACCTGGCTTCGATCGCACGCCACCTCAGGCCAACCCCATTGGAGGCCCAGTCTGCTTGGAAGGCGCCGAGCGGGGCGACACGCTGAGCGTGACGATCGAGGACATTTTGGTGGACGATTCTTCTTGGATCGCCATCGGGCCCCGCCGCGGTCCCCTCGGTGAATCGACCCGGTGGCCGGAACTGTCTTCGGATTACACAACCAAGATTTTCCGGCACACGCCCGGACCGAGCGGGACAAATCGGGATGGCACCCTCCACTTCAATGACCGGATTTCCTGGCCGATCACGCCATTCATTGGAACTCTCGGCGTGGCGCCGGACCGCGAAGTCGCGACCAGCATCGACGGCCAAGGCGAGTGGGGCGGGAACCTGGATATCCGCGATGTCGCGCCGGGCCATCGCATTTACCTCCCGGTTTTTCATCGTGGTGCGCTTTTTTATCTTGGCGACGTTCATGCCAGCCAAGGCGACACGGAATTCACGGGCACGGCGGCCGAGACGAAAGCGACTGTTCGACTGCGCCTGGAGTTGATCAAAGGCAAACGCATTCCCTGGGTGCGCATCGAAAAGCCGGAATCCATCATCTCGGTCCACGCCAGCCGCCCGCTCGAAGTCGCCGTTGAAACAGCCACCGTCCAGCTCATGGACTGGATGATCTCGGAATACGGTTTCACACCGACCGACGCCTACTGTCTGGTGAGCACCTGCCCCAACTTCCGGATCAACGTTTATCAGATGTGCAAGATCGCCAAGCTGAGTTACGTGGCAGGAGCGGAGATCCCGAAGAGGTACTTGGGAGCGTGAACTCAGTAGAGTGGTTGGAGCCACGAAAAGCGCAGCGCGGCAAATCCGCAGCGGAAATCCGAAATCTTGTCGAGGAGATGAGGATTAGCGAGATCGGTTGCCGATGGTTGTCAGCGATTCTGATAATGGCCGCTGGCGCGTTTTGGAATCGTAAAGCGGACACTCCTGTCCGTGCATTCTCAAGGATTTAGCGGACAGGAGTGTCCGCCTTACGGACAGAATGAGATTTGTCGAAACTTGTTTCCCCAGACTTCCCATTTTGGCGCAGGCATGCTTTCCTTCCGCTGATGAGCGACCAATTGTTCGATAAGAACCGCCGGACTGGACCCGTCGAAACGCCCGCCCGACCGGGCGAGCACGAGACCGAAGAACTAGCGCATTACGACGACGCCGTCATTGGCCGAGCGTTCCGCTGGTCGTTAATCGCGTTCCTGCTGCTGGTCGCTGTGGGCGGTGTTGTGATCTTTCTCCTGACCCGCAAACCCGACACGGCACCCGCCAAGGTGACCGAGATTACAGCGCCTGTGGCGCGGCCTGTTCTTGCCGCGCAGATTCCCGAGGCGAAGTTTACTGATATCACGGCCTCGTCAGGGATCAAGTTCACGCACAGCAACGGCGCTTATGGCGACAAACTTCTGCCGGAAACCATGGGGAGCGGAGTAGCCTTCCTGGATTTCGACAATGACGGGGACCAGGACCTCCTGTTTGTGAACTCGACCTACTGGCCCTGGAAAACACCGGAGGGCGCAAGACCGCCCACCTTGAAGCTTTACCGCAACAACGGCGCCGGCCAATTCGAGGACGCCACTGCCGGATCTGGGCTTGAGATCAGCCTGTATGGCATGGGGGTGGCCGTTGGGGATTACGACAACGACGGCCGGGTGGATGTCTTCATCACGGCAGTGGGAGGGAACCGACTCTTCCAGAATCGCGGCAGCGGCCAATTTGCTGACGTCACGAGCGCGGCGGGAGTCGGCGGTTCGCCTAGTGAGTGGAGCACCAGCGCGGCGTGGATCGACTACGACAACGACGGTGATCTGGATCTGTTTGTCTGCAATTACATTCAATGGTCGAAAGAGATCGACCTTGAGGTGGGCTACAAACTCACCGGAGTTGGCCGCGCCTATGGCCCCCCCATGAACTTTCAAGGCGCATTCCCCTACCTCTACCGCAATGAAGGCAACGGGCGCTTCAAGGATGTGTCCCCGTCCAGCGGTGTTCAAGTCACGAATTCGTCCACCGGCGTCCCTGCGGCGAAGTCCCTGGGTGTGGCACCGGTCGATCTGGATAACAACGGCTGGATAGACTTGGTCGTGGCCAATGACACCGTCCAAAATTTTGTATTCGCCAATCAGACGAACGGGACGTTCAGAGAGATCGGCGCCCTCAGCGGCGTTGCCTTCGACAGCTATGGCAACACACGCGGTGCCATGGGTATCGACGCCGGTTATTTTCAGAATGACGGCCGGCTGGGGATCATCATTGGAAACTTTGCCAACGAGATGACAGCCCTTTACGTCTCACAAGGCCCGGCGGCCATGTTTACGGATGAAGCGATCACCGAGGGGATCGGGCCGGCCAGCCGGCTTCTGCTCAAGTTCGGCATCTTCTTTTTCGACTACGATCTCGATGGCCGATTGGACGTCTTGAGCGCCAACGGACATTTGGAGGAAGAAATCAATAAGGTTCAGCAAAGCCAGCATTACACCCAGCCCGCGCAGCTTTTTTGGAACAGCGGCCAACCCAACACCGCCGCTTTCCAGGTCGTGCCGCCGGACAAGTGCGGTCCGGACATTTTCAAACCGATCGTCGGACGCGGCTCCGCGTTTGCCGACATCGACGGAGATGGTGACTTGGACGCGGTGCTGACTCAAACCGGCGGCTCGCCGCTCCTGTTGCGCAACGATCAGAAGCTCGGCCACCACTGGCTCCGCCTTAAACTTGTCGGAAAGAAAAATAACCGCGATGCCATTGGCGCCAAGATCAGCGCGCGCGTGGATGGAAAAACTATCGTCCGGCACGTCATGCCCGCGAGAAGCTATCTCTCGCAGTCCGAGCTTCCGGTCACGTTTGGCCTGGGAACCTCAACGCGCATCGAGGAACTCGAAGTCGTCTGGCCTGGCAACCGGACGCAGAAGGTGCCGATTGAGCGCCTGCGCGTGGATGGAACGAACGTGATCGAAGAAGAGGGATAACCTCGTTCGTAGCCGCCGGCGTGAGGGGGCGGACTCGAGCGTTTCACGGCAAGGCTGCGACACACACTCGGTTGCTAATCAGCTCATTGTTGGTACGGATTCCACTCCATCCCGACCATCGAAAAGGAAAGCCCAAGACGATGCTTTTAACCTCCGGAACTCTGCCGCCGAGACGCGGAAATTTGTCGCCAAGCGGCCCGCGCAAGACTGCCACTCTTTTGTCCAAGCAACACCACGGCGTAAACAATACCGAGCAACCCGACGTCGGTCGGGCCAACGGGATAATCCATCCGGTACGCGATCCAAAATCCCGCCAGCGCCGTGAGCCCTCCGATGGCGGAGGCGGCCAGAGCGAATTGGCGCATATTGCGGGCGACGCGGTGGGCCGTGAGCGGCGGAATGAGCAAAAATCCGAACGTAACCAACGGCCCGACGCTCAACACCGCCATTGATATGGTCAAGCCGATGAGCAGAAACAAAAGTCCGTCCCACCAAAGCACGCTCTTCTTGAGAGTGATCGCCATTTCGCGGTCGAAAGAGACCAGCAGGAATTCCTTTTCAAACACGATCAGCGTGGCGACCACGAGGGCGAAGGCGCCGAAGGTCCAGCCTAAATCCGCATTCGACACCGCAATGATCTCTCCTTTGAGCCGATCCAGCAAGCCGTGCTCGCCGTAAGGGTTCTTCACCAGCAACAATATGCTCCAAGCTCCGGCGAGGGCATAGGCCGTTCCAATGCTGCCTTCCATCAACCGGTGCCCGCGGCGCTCCAACATCGAAAGCACCAGGATGGCCGTAAGCGTAAAAACCGTCGAGCCGACGAACGCGAGCGTATGTTCGCTCTCTTCCAGGTGAGGCACGACCCCCCAAGTGTGAAGAGCGAAGGCAAATGCGATGCCGCAGGAGGAGATTTGGGGCAGCGCCACCCCCATGAAAACGAGCCGACGCAACAGCAGATAGGCGCCGACGAGCGGACAAGCCATTCCGACCAGGAGGCTCATGTAAACCGAATTCCTCAGCAGGAAATTCGGATCAAACATCTCGCGCAACGTATCCACTCGGATTGGAGTCTGGCACCAAATTGATGCCCCTCACCCCATCCCTCTCCCCATCCGATGGGGAGAGGGTGTCCGTAGGACGGGTGAGGGG
>JACQWK010000643.1 GCA_016209525.1 Verrucomicrobiota bacterium | reverse complement strand
GCAGCAATTCTCATTTTGGCAACGGGCGCGGTTCGTGACCGTAAGGCGGACACTCCTGTCCGCACATTTTCGGAAGTCTTGCGGACAAGAGTGTCCGCGTTACGGCCAAAATGAGAATTGCTGCAAAATGCGCCCCCCCAACGTAAATCCGCTTCCTCACGTCGGCGGTTGCGAGCTCGTGGTTCCGACACACATCGAAACGAGGGCAGGCCGGGCCAGTCATTTCAGCGCCTCCCCGCCCGCGGCCAGATTGTCCTTGGTGAACAGACGCGAGCCGAGCGTGATTTCCTTCGGCACTTTTTCTCCCGCGCGAATCTTGAGCGCGGTGTCGATGGCTTCAGCGCCCCCCGTCGGATATTCAAACGTGGCGCTGAGGATACCTTGGCTCACGTAGGCCACGCCCTCCTGAGGCAACGCATCGATGCCGACGAACCGCATCTCCTTCTCGCGTCCTGCGGCCTTGGCGGCCAGATAAGCTCCGTGCGCACCGGGATCGTTGTGGGCATAGACCAGATCGATTTTGCCGAAGCGCGAAAGCGCCGATTCCATTTCCTTGCGCGCGTCGGGCTCGAGCCATTTCATGTCGGCCTCAAAAATGACTTCGAGTCCGGAACCTGCTATCCCTTCGCGGAAACCGCTGTTCCGGTCTTGCCCTGGCGTGGAAGTCATCAGGCCTTTCAGCTCGACTACTTTTCCCTGGCTCCCAAGTTTTTTGGCGATCCACGCCCCAGCCGCGCGGCCAATCTTCTTATTATCGGCGCCGATGAAGCAGGTGAATTTGTCGCCCAGAACTCGGCGATCCAGCACGATGACCGGCACGCCGGAGTCCATCGCTTTGGCGACGGGCTCGGTCAGCGGTTGGGCTTCTTTGGGACTGATGATGATGAGATCGACGCCCGCGCTGACGAATTCCTCCACGTGCGCGCGTTGTTTGAGCGTGTCGTTTTGGGCGTCCTTGAAAATGACCTTCAAGTTCGGATGCTTGTCGGCGGCGGCCTTGATCTGGGCGTTCATGTGGACACGCCACGGTTCGCCCAGGTTGCACTGGCTCATGCCGATGGTGAACTCGGATTTGGCCTTTTTCGGAGCACCCGCGCCAGGCTGCGCGTCGGGGCCAGATTTGCCGCAGCCAACCAAGGAAATGACCGTCACGATGAAACTCGCGCTGGCGAGTGGAAGCCATGAGAGGTTTTTGAAAAGCATAGTGTAGATTGGACGATCTCGCCTGTCGAATCGGAGAGAAAAAATGATCAAGCGCTAGCATCTCCGCTGTTTCTGGGCGAGGACCGCTGCGATGATAATGATGCCCGTCAGCATCAGCCGGCTCGCTTCCGGAACCGCGTTGATGCTCAGGGTTTTCTCCAGATAACCGATGGTGAGCGTGCCGAGGAGCGTCAGACCGATCCCGCCTCGCCCGCCCGTGAGCGTCGTGCCCCCGATCACGACGCAAGCGATGGCGGTGAGTTCGTAGCCCGCGCCGGCTTCGGGATCGCCTTGTTGTTCTTGAGCGGCCTGGCAGATGCCGGCGATGGCCGCCAGCAGCCCGTTCCCAACGTAAGCGAGGACCTTGGTCAAGCTCACCCGCACGCCCGACAAGCGCGCCGCTTCTTCGTTTCCGCCGATGGCATAAAGCCAGCGGCCCCACCAATGCCGCGCGAGCACGAGCCAAGTAAGCCCGGCACAGATCACGAAAATCACCGTGACCATGGACAAGTTGCCGTCCAAGACGCGGCTGTCGATCAGCCGGAAGATTTCCGGGACGTTGACGTAGCGGTAGGTGCCATCCGGATTTTTGACGGCGGTAGAGACTTTCATGCCGCCGGAGATGGTTTTAGCCAGACCGCGGGCAAAAACCATGACCGCCAGCGTGGCGATGAACGGCTGAATTCGACACCCGGCGGTGAGTCCGCCTGCCACGGCGCCACAAGCGCCGCCAAGGGCCAAGGAGAGGGAAATGGCCAGCCACGGCCTCCAGCCCCAGTGGATGCTCACGAGGGAAAAACTCACCGCCACCAGGGCCAATACGCTGCCCACGGCGAGGTCGATGCCTCCGCTCACGATCACCAGCGTCATGCCGCAGGCCAAGATTCCGAACACGGAAGCTTGCCTGAGGGCGTCCCGGTGAGTTCCCAGTTTGAAGAAAGCGCCATCGGCGTTGAAAACGCAACCGATCAACACCACAAACCCCAGCGCCAATAGCGCACGGGTTGCAGGAACGTTCCAAAGCCAGGCCAGCCGGTTCTCTCCAAACACTCGCTTCGCAATCATGATCTGCTGTCCGGACGCCGCGAGCATGATGCCGGCGCACTAGGCGGTCAATGCATTCGTCCACAGTAGTGCATGCAATCGCGGCCCTCTCCCCAGGGAGAGTGAATCACTGCCATCGCGTTGGGTTAATCCGGGATGGCCGAACATTTCCGCGCACGGCGAACGATTCTCCCTCTCCCCTGGGGAGAGGGCCGGGGTGCACTGCTGTTGAATTAAGAATGAATTCGATGCCATCCCGATAGGCTCTTGCTCTTGCTCTTACTCCTAATCTTAATCTCACTAGGGAGTTCCGGAGTAAGAGTAGGAGCACGATTAAGAGCAAGAACCGGCCGGTTGACCTTAATTCAACAGCAGTGGGGCGGGGGTGAGAGGGAAGGACCCGTCGGACAGCACGAACAGACTCAGCGTAATTCCACTGCGTGGGGAGCTATTGTGCCCATGAACCTATGAACGCCGGTCGCCGATCCGGCACGATTCTTCGCTCAATCTGGTTCGCGCCGGGTCGGAGACCGGCGGTCCGGTTCAACCAAGATGGAGCGGACTCAATTTTTTCGCTTTCAACGGTTGGCTTCCCAGGTAGCCTCGGACTGCTTTGCACTCAAAAACCATGTCCGACAAAATTTCCGGCATCTTCACGCCCCACATGGTGCCTCTGGACGACCAGGGCCGGATCGATGAAGCCGAGCTGCGGCGGTATGTGGATTGGCTGATCGAGAAGGGGGTGCACGGACTTTACCCCAATGGCTCTACCGGTGAATTCATCCGGTTTTCGCCCGAAGAGCGCCGGCTGATCGTCAAGATTGTCTGCGAACAAGCGGCGGGGCGGCTTCCCGTGCTCGCGGGCGCCGCCGAGGCCAACGTGCGCGAGACGGTGGCTGCTTGCGAGGCCTATGCCGGTTTCGGCGCGCGGGCCGTGGCGATTGTTTCTCCGTTTTATTACCGGCTAAGCCCGGAGTCCGTGTATGCCTACTTTCGCGAGATCGCGCAGCATAGTCCGATCGATGTCACGCTCTATAACATTCCGATGTTCGCCAGCCCCATCGACGTCCCCACCATCCGAAGGCTGGCCGAATTGGAACGAATCGTTGGGATCAAGGATTCCTCGGGCGACCTGGCGTTCATGATGCGAATGATCGCGGCGGTGCGCCCGATGCGGCCGGACTTCTCTTTCCTGACGGGTTGGGAAGCCGTGCTGGTGCCGATGCTGATCGTTGGAGCGGACGGCGGCACGCACGCCACCAGCGGCGTCGTTCCTGAATTGACGCGCATGATGTATGACCTCACGCGCCGGAACGAAATCGACCAGGCCATGAAGCTGCAATTCCGCTTGCTGGAGCTGTTCGACGCGATGCTGTATTCAGCCGATTTTCCGGAGGGATTCCGGGCCGCGGTGGAGCTGCGCGGTTTTGCGATGGGCCGGAGCCGCCAACCCTTGAGTTCGGCGCAGCAAGTTAACCGCGATCATCTCCAGCAAATCTTGCGCTGCATTTTGGCGGACTTCGGTTACGTGGAACCTCCGCCGGAGGGATGTCCGCCGCGGGCCCCCAACCTCGAACGGCACCGGGTCAATCAAATCACGAGTGAAGTCGTGGAAGCGTTGCGCAAACGAGGAATGTTGTGACCGACGCCATCGGCCTGCTCGAAATCACTGGGCTCACTGCGGCCATGGTGGCGATCGACGCGATGACCAAGGCCGCTCCCGTCCGCGTCATCCAAGTCGAGTTGAACGATCTTTACGGCGTGTGCATCAAGTTGCGCGGGCCGACTGCGGCGATTTCGACCGCGATTGAAACGGGCCGTCGCACGGCCGGGCCAATGGGCGGGCGACCTGTGGCCGATGAGATTCATCGGCTGGAGGACCGCGCCTTCGCCGTGGTGGTTTCGCCGAGCGAATTCAACCCGCTGATCCAGCAAGAGGTCGTTTTTCAAGCTGACATTGAGACGGAGGCCGCACCGCCGACAGAAGAAAGCAAATTAACCATGAATCAGGAGAGCACATTCGCCTTGGGGTTCATCGAGACCCAAGGGTTCACCGCAGTTTTCGAAGCCATCGACACGGCGTGCAAGGCCGCGAACGTCGAAGTGGTTGGCAAAGAAAAGCTGGGCGGCGGTTACGTGACCGTCATCATCAAAGGAGAATTGTCCGCCGTGACCGCTGCGGTCGATGCCGGTCGTGCCAAAGTGGACGACCTTGGCAAGCTGATCGCCGCGCATGTCATCGCGCGTCCGAGTCAAGCGGTCTTGAGTTTGTTGCCGAAGGTTTAGTTGCATGAGCAGGAAAGAAGTTCAGGTAGGCCTGATCGGCACAGGGCGGATCGGGAAATTGCACGCGGAGAATCTGGCCACGCGCATCCGGAGCGCCCGGTTGGCCGGTGTGGCCGACATCAATCTCGCCGCGGCGAAAGTGGTCGCCGACCAGTTGAACATTCCGCTGGCGGCTGCGGATTATCGCCGGCTGCTCGAGGCTCCGGCCATCGAGGCAATCGTGATTTGTTCCTCCACGCAAACGCACGCTCAGATCATTGAGGAGGCTGCGGCTCACGGAAAACACGTTTTCTGCGAGAAGCCTGTTGACCTGGATTTGAAGCGAATTCGCGCGGCTCTCGACGCGGTGGCGAAAGCGGGCATAAAATTCCAGATCGGCTTCAACCGGCGGTTCGATCCCAGCTTTGCCAAAGCGCGGGAGCTCGTCGCCGGCGGGAGGATCGGTAAGCCGCAGATTGTCCGCATCACGAGCCGGGACCCGGCCCCGCCGCCGCTCGAGTACGTGCGCGTGTCCGGAGGCCTTTTTCTGGACATGGCCATTCATGATTTTGACATGATCCGTTTCCTCACAGGCAGTGAGGCCGTGGAGATTTACGCCGCGGGGGCCGCGTTGGTGGATCCTGAAATCGGCAAGTTGGGCGATGTGGATACGTGCATCGTCACCCTGCGTCTTCAGAATGGCATTCTGGCGACGATCGACAACAGCCGCAAAGCGGTCTATGGCTACGACCAACGGATTGAAGTATTCGGTTCCGCGGGCATGGTGGCGGTGTCGAATCGCCCGCTGGACCACCATACCTGTGTGGATGCCGAGGGCGGACATGCGGCCAAACCGCAGAATTTTTTCCTCGATCGCTATCAGGAATCGTACGTGGCCGAAATGACCTCGTTCATCGGAAGCATCCTTGACGATTCGATTCCGCCGGTTACGGGTGAAGACGGATTCATTCCGGTGGTGATGGGGTTGGCCGCCAAAAAATCGCTCCAGGAGAATCGGCCAGTGCGGGTGAGTGAAGTTTACTCATGAATTTCCACGATATCCCGGTCCTGAAGCGGCTCCGTCTTGTGCATGTGTTGTCCCTCAAAACGCCCGTGGCCCCAGAGCCGGGCGAACTTCATCCTTTCGGGCAAATCGCGATGAATGAGGCACGCCAAGTCTGCGACGGTTGAGCCGATCGGGAGAGTGAAGGGCTTGTGCAAATCCGGGGGCTTTCCCGGCTCTTTCGCGTACACGCGAATCATCGCGAGCAATTGCCAAAGGCGGTTGAACCAGTCTTCCAGCCCCTGGCCCGTTCGGGCGCTCACTGCCACCGTATCCAGTTTCTCAGAATACAGTTCTCGGAGCGAGTCGATCGTTCCCGCACCGGCGAGGTCGGCTTTGTTCACAATGAGCAAGCCGGACTTTTCATTCGTCTCCGATGCGGCCAATTCATCGCGTGGCCGGGAGCAAAGCGTGAGTCCACGGGCTCCAAGTCCGCTCAGCACGGACTCCGCCTGTTCGAGCGCAACCTCGCCTGCTTCGGCGACGACGCAGACTACGTCCGCGTTGCGGAGAGTCCCCATCAATCCCGCCGGCACATGGTCGGGAGTCAGAGGAGGTGTATCGACCAATTCGATTTGAATGTCGTCCTTCTGCCACATGCCTGGCTGAGGCACGATCGTTGTGAATGGGTAATCCGCCACCTTTGCGGCGGCGTTGGTGGTGGCGACGAGCAAGCTGCTCTTGCCCGTGTTCGGCGCGCCCGCCAGCGCGACTTGCCCGGCGCCACTCTTGGGGATGTGGAATGGATCGGGCCCGGTGCTGTGTCCAGTCTTTTGCTGTTCCCGGCGGAGGTGGCTGAGGCGGCGCTTGATGTCCGCCTGCATTTTCTCCGTGCCTTTGTGTTTCGGGATGGCGCTGAGCATCTCCTGCAACGCGGCCAACCGTTCGTCGTCGGTGGTCGCTTGCCGATAGCGTTGCTCGGCTTTCTCGTATTCCGGTGTGACGTTGGCCGGCATGGGACATCCGACTTGACCCGTCTAAACCGTCTTATTCAGACCAAGATGAAATGCAATGACAAGCCGATTGCAGGGTCGCACGTTCCCAAGCGCGCAGCCCGAATCTGTTCGTAGCGGCGGGCGGCTCGCCGCCCGGCCCGAGCCGCTAACTTCGCGATCGGGGCCACGTCCAGGCCAAGTGGTCATGAACAGAAATACGAACGTCATCGTATTTCTGTTCATGACCACTAAGCGCGCCGGGCGAGACGCCCCGGCTTTACGGCAAGGGAGACGCCCATCGCTACGAACAAATTCAGGATGCAGGGGGTTCCCAAAGGCTGCGAATTCGCCGCTTGCGCGCCTCTTGCACATTCCTATATTGTCCCCCGCGATGTGGGCGTAGTATGGATTAGCTCGAAGTGTTGCGAGTTGCGGGTGTGTCGCCTTTCACGCCGTCAGACCGGCGCCGAGTGAATCCAATCCTTCGACTGCATGGGAACCTATGACGATGGGAAAGCCGATGTGGCGGAACTGGCAGACGCGCTAGACTCAAAATCTGGTACTCGCAAGAGTGTGTGGGTTCAAGTCCCTCCATCGGCACCAACAACACCAAGGTTCTATGTCAACGACGCGATGGAGTTTATCCCGCTCCGCAACAGCCCAGGGCCAAATCCCTCGCGATAGTTGAATTTGCGACGAAGGCAACCTCGCCCCGCCCAACCGGCTCGGATGCTCCGAAGTGGTTTCAGCGAGGGGATGAACATCGAACATCCGACATCGAACGCTGAACGTCGAAGGACCCCAGTTCTTGTTCCAAGTCGGGAGTGCCATGTTCAATGTTCATCGAGGCCGGTTCACGAAAGTGATTCTGAAGCTGTGCCGCCAGTGGAGTGAACGACCGTCTGAAATGGACGGCAAACGGGATAAACGGCGCCGGGTCTTGGATTATGTCGCTCCGCTTGCGGAATAATGGAAGAGAGCCAGGGGACGGCGTATCGATCAAAGGAGACAGACTGCGGCGAGTGCCGAAAGGAGAATCGTGGCGGCCTGACGAGCGAAGACTCTTCGTAAGAAGCCCCATATCTTCTTCTTCGCTGCTGCCTTTGGAGAAACCGGATCGCGCCGCTTGTGGCCCAGGTTTGGCGCGATGCCGGACGCGGGAGCCGGCGAACGACTGCCCTGAGTTAACCAGTTTAACGAACCGCAGTGGTAGCATTTCACCGACCCGTTCTCGCACAGTCTCGGAAATTCCAGCAGGCCGCGACAGCGGCTGCAGACGAAGAATAGGTTTGTTGATCCGCGCATAAGGGTTGTTCCCGTCATCCAGTGCCCTGAATTCCTCGCTCGCGTGCCTTCGCGGCGTTCCGCGCGGCCCGGGATGCGGCACTGTCATTTTTACCTGCACGATCACAGGCTGGCTGAAGCACCGGCGGCTTCATATAGAATGAACTCCTCAAGATGGGGAGGGTCGAAACCCCACCTGGAGGGCCTGGAAGCAGTCATCCTCCTCGACGAATTCTCGCCTTCAAACAGAGGCTGAGTTTCGGATTTGTCGTGCCCCAAACGGCGGGACAACCAGTGTTAGAATTGGGCAAGAGCTTGAGGAAGGGATTGATCGAGCGAATCTTTTTACAGAGGACGCACTCGGGATAGCCGAGCCGGGGTTTCCCCGATGGCAGTGTCCGACGCCTCCCCTAAAGACAGAAGCCGCTCGGATCGTTTAAGGATAGAGGCCGATTTTGCCGAGCAGCAAGCAGTGAAGAGGGACGCTAAGCCGATTCTGATCGCCGATGACAACCGATCCGATGCGGAAGCATTGGAACGCATCATCCGGGCGGCCAACATTACCAACGCGATTCATGTCGCGGACACAGGACGGGAGGTCGTTCTTTACTTGGCGGGGAGAGGTTCGTACTCAGACCGGGAGCGGTTCCCTTTTCCGACGCTGCTTTTTTTGGACCTGATCCTGCCTTGGAAATCGGGTTTGGAGATCCTCCAATGGATTCGCGAGCGAGAGGAACCGGAATTCAGAGCTCTAGGGATTGTGGTGATGACAGGTTTTGGGAACACCGGAGAAATTCGGCAAGCTTACCGTCTTGGGGCGCATTCATTCTTGGTCAAGCCGGTCAGCAAGGAAGATTTTCTGAACCTGGCGCACGGTTTGCGGGGCATACGACTGAATTCTGCCGCCAAGGGCCGGGAACTCCATTTTAGTCCGGATTGAACTTCCTTGAAGGCCTGTGCAAAGGCACAATCCGATTTTCGGGCGCAATTCTGCCCCGCTCCCGCAGCCATGCCGAGCACGACAAATCCGAAACTCGAAATCCGAAATCCGAAACAAATCCCAAAGCTGAAGGCTTCAAAGTCCAAAACGGCGCCCTAACGCCTGGTTTTGAGACTTGGATTTCGAGCTTTTGGGTTTGTTTCGGATTTCGAGTTTCAGATTTTGGATTTTGAGTGAGGGCAGAAACCCCGCGGAATGAATCCGCACTCTTGGAAATCATTGTGGCGCGGATGCGGAGAACATCCTCTCCCCTCATCAAAGGAGGGGAGAGGGGTGGGTGAAGAGAGCCGTCCGGGCCCAATGGAATCCCGAGTTTCCCACTGGATCCTGCGCCGGACGGCATGTCTGAGGCTACAGCGTGTGCCCGTTGGAAGCACTGAGGCTGCAGGAGGGATTCGTACCGACAGCGTTGTAGGTGTAAGTACCACCGCCAGGGCAGACCGGCGGCGCTTTCAGGAAGGCGTCAACGGCGGTTTCCGAGCCGGCCGTGGAGGCCCCTTCCGTCTTCTTGTTCTCGAGCGCCCACTGCTCCTTGGCGCTGTCCACTTGCTTCAGGTTCTGAATGCACGCGTTTTTCTGCGCGGTGATTCGAGCCTTGACGAAGTTGGGGATGGCGATCGTGGCCAAGAGGCCAATAATCGCGACCACGATCATGATTTCCACCAGGGTGAACCCTGAGTGCCGATGAGTTTTGATTTTCATAACTAACCTTTCTTTTGCGGTGTGAACGAAGCAAAAGGCGGGTTTGTATCAGTGCAACGTTTGTTCACGAATTGCCTTTTGCCGGCCGCGTTTCGCTATGCGCAGCCCCAGTCCCAACGCCAGTGCCGGTTCTGGCACTGACAGACAGAAATTCTTCAATGTCAGGGCTCGACAAGAGTCTCGCCCCACCTTGAGCTTCGTGGAAAGGCTCCGCCGGTCCTGCCGGAGAAAGCAGGTGCCGGAGGCCGCTCTGAAACAGCCACGAGCGATCTCGTTTTCGGTTAGAGTTCATTCCAAGAGGTGACGACCATGCCACTGCTCATGATGCCGCGGAGCGCTTCGTCGTAGTGGAAGTTGTAATGGCCGTTCATAAAAACCGTGTCGCTCACGCACGCGCCCATGAAATCGTAGATCGTGCTGCCGCCGCCTCCCAATTGGACAGCGGCGTTCGGCGCGTAAATCGCTCCGGCGAACATGGTGTTGCCGTTCATGCTGATCGATGTGTTGCTCGGCAATCCGAAGTACAGGAAATTCGTCGTGCTGCCGGCCGGGTTGGCGATCCCCTGCCCGCCGAAAGAAGCGCTTGAGCCGGCCACGTAAATTTTCAGGCTGCTGTTGGTCGAAATGTAGATGTAGGACTGACTCGAGAGGCTGACATTGCCCGTCACGTAGAGAACGGCGCTGCCCATGACCATCATTTTGTCGGTCGATCCCATGTTCAGCGTGGCCATCTGCCAGTTGCCGGTGGTGAGGACGTAGGTGTAGTTCGTGAGTCCTACCGATCCGCTGGAGGGCGCCATGCCGCCGCCGGTGAAAGGGGCTTGCACCTCCGGGAGGGAGATGTTGTTGTCGTTGGAAGACCAGCCGGGCTCGATTCCGGTGTTGCCGCCCTGATGCCACGCTTTGCTGCCGATCGAACCTTTGCCGCCCACCGCAATGCTGCCGCCAGGTCCGGTCGAGACTTTGCCCCAGACCTGCGCGTTCCAAACCGACAACGAATCTGTGAACGTGGCGTTCGTTCCGAGATCGCCGGTGTCTTTGAACTTGGTGGAATCGTATCGCCCCAAGGTACTGTAGAGCGGATCGGCGGAATCATAGCTATCACTGGTGACTCGATAACCGTTGAGTTCAATTTGGCCTCTGGCGAACATGCCTTTGGCGAAGGTGGCAAAATTGGTGACCATCACTCGCACGCCTCTGGGAGGATCGAGAAACTCGTTCTCAAAAGGTTTCCGCACATAGGCCTTGGAGATGATTTCGGGTGAGAAATTGGTCGATATGGTCGTGACGTACTTCGTGTCTCCGATGAAGCGTTCCTTGGTGTAAGCGCCGTTCACCAGATTCCATCCGTTGCCCAGGCGGATGATCGGATTGTAATAGAGATGGGTCAAAGCCTCCTCGACCCCGGCCTCGGCGATGGGAATCGCTGTATTCCATTGAGTTGAGCGCATCATGGAAAGATTCTGGCTGCTGACCAGATTGAGGTAAGCGGCCAGATACACCCCGAGCACCGCCATGGTCACGAGTGTGATGAGCAGGGAGCTGCCCTGATTTTGCCGACTTGGCAGGATCATGCTCGGTTTCGCCTTCATAGATCGCCTACTGTTTGCGAATCACGATCTTGGCGGACTGCACGCTCTCCGTGTTGACCTTCGCGCCAAAAATCTTGCGTGAGCATTCCCAATGCAGTTGCACGAGCTTGCAGGTGGCCGCGTCGGCCGTGGGATACTGATCGTAAGTGCCGCCGACCGGATTGCGCTGGAAAATGGAGAATTTCAGGAAATCGCACTCCGTCAGCAATGGATCCGAGTCCGGCTGCCCGTTTTTGGATCGAGTCAAAGTTCTTTCCGTCGGATCATAGACGTACCGCAACACGCCGCCGTCGTAGTCCTCAAAAGTCAGACTCGTTTCGCTGAACGTCATCAGGCGGTTGGTCTGCCGGATCTCCCGCGACATCGTGTCCAACGCATGGCGGCTCCGGCGGTCGAGGTCGAAATAGTTGGCCATGGCGGCAAAGCTGCGGTTGCTGTAGATGACCAAGGACGCCAGCCCCAGAGAAAGGAGAGAAGCGACCGCGCTGGTGACCAGTAACTCGATCAACGTCAATCCCGACCGGCGTTTAGTAGTAGATGTAGTTCTGCAATCCATACTGTGAAACGAAGGTGCTCATCTCCCGTTTCCGGGGAGTGCGGGCCGAAACCCAATCAACCTCCACCTGGACCATCTTCAAATCGTTGCTGTAAACTTCCGAGACCGGAGCTTGGGCGATCGTGACCCTTCCCGTGTACACGAGGCCGCTGGTCGCTTGGGTGCTGGCATAGAATGGAGCTACGAAATTGGTGGGGATGAAGCCCGACGTGTTGATTTGCTGCCACGTATAAAGCCGGATCGTCTCCATCTTCTCCTGGAGAATTTGGCCCGCCCGCAGATTTTCCCGAGCGAGCTGAGCGACAGCGAATCCGCTGGACAAACCCGCATACAGACTCACGAACATGATGCCCGAAATCCCAACCGCCACCATCAGCTCGATGAGCGAAAAGGCGTCACGCGTCCTTCGCGAGAATGGGGCCGTTGGAGAGCTAGGCGTCCGTCGGCGTTCGCTGGGAGACCGTAGCCGCCGAGGGGACGAGCCGGACGGCCTCAAATCCGAAATCTGAGTCCGCCTCCTCAGGTCGGCGGCTACCGGTATCAGACAGGTTGTAACCTGCGTTTTCATTCTGTCCTCACGCTCCGTTCAAACGCGCCACGAGTCCGCTTGCGCTCACTGTTTTGCTCACAGCCATGCAAGCTTCCGGCCATTGAACCGCTCGACTCGCGGTGCTGAACCTAAGCGAGGCACAAGATATGGAGGTCCGCACACCAACCAATAGGGTGCAATCAGTACCCGGAGGTAGGAAGACACCCCACCGCACATTGAGATTGACCGCCCGGCGGTCAGAGGTATTAAAGAGTCCAGAAGTGAACCGACACCCCTCACCGCACCTTTGCTCCTCTCAACGGATGAGGGATGTTTCGTCTCGGAACTCCGATGAACTGTTGAGTAACCCACCGATCACTATGAAACCGTTCAATGGCCTGGCCTTTGTCATTCTTTTCATCACATCAGCAAAGTTGTTGGGCGCCGAAGATCCAGTGCCTTCTGGGTTTGTGGCGCTTTTTAACAGCCGGGATTTGTCCGGCTGGAAAGTGCCCGAAGGCGACGGAGGCCACTGGAAAGTCATGGATGGGGTCATCGACTACGACGCCCAAAGCGAGGCTAAAGGAGATAAAAGCCTGTGGACGCAGCGCGAGTTCGAGGATTTTATCCTGCGTGTCGATTGGCGCATCAAGGAGACCCCCTACGTGAACCCCAACGTTCCCTACATTTTGCCCGATGGCACGCATGCCCGCGACATCACGGGTAAGCCGATGCGGATGGCATTGCCGGACTCGGATTCGGGAATCCTTCTTCGTGGATCGGGCAAGAACCAAATCAACATTTGGTGCTGGCCGATCGGATCGGGAGAGTTCTATGGCTATCGCATGGACCCGAAGCAGCCGGCGGAGGTCCGCGCCGCCGTCACTCCACGCACGCAGGCCGACAAGCCGGTCGGCGAATGGAACCGCTACGAGATCACCTGCCGGGGGGATCGAGTGACGGTCGTGCTCAATGGGAAGACGGTAATCGACAACGCGCGGCTGCCTGGAATCGCCGCCAAAGGGGCCATCGGCTTGCAGCATCACGGAGGCAAGCGTGATGGGAAGTGGGTCAGCCCGCCCAGTTTGCTCCAGTTCAAGAACATTTACATCAAGGAGCTGGAAAAGCATTAATGACGAGTTCGCCGCCGAAGCCCGACGGAGCGCCCAATGAGTTGGTGCCGGGAACTCAGCCCAATGGGATAAGTTCGAGCCGGATCTCCAAATCGGATTTCCCCGAACTGATGGTGTATGCAGCCATGGGCGATGCGGTCGCCTCGAGCCTGAACGAATTCCTCCTCACGTTCCAATCGGCGCCGGAATCCACTCTGGTGGTGCAATCCATGACGCGGGAGGATTTCTTCCCCAAATTCTATCGGCTGGCCAACAAGATGACGGATGATTGCTGCCAAAAACTGGTGAAGATCATCCGTTCAGCTTCCGTGATTCCCAGTGTGCGCGAGGCGCCTGTGCCCAGTTTGGCCAAACGAATTCGCGACACCGCTTTCAAAATTCTGGACAATATCCTGGCGGGCTACGTGGGAAGCGCCAAGAAGATCGAAACCATTCACAAAAACATCAAAACGATCCGGAATGCGCTTGATCATCCAACGGGCTCGCCGCAATCGGCGGATCCGAGCCCGGCCGACCCAGGCGCCGACGCGGCCGGAAGCGGAGGAAAGAAGTGGGCCACCGAAGATGAGCTTGTGCGCCAACACCAGACGTTGCTGCATGCGCAAGCGCAAGCCTTCTTCCGGATCGCTCAGTATCTTAAAGCCATGATCGACCTGCCGGGAGCGCTTCTCTCTTACTCTTGTGACAAATGCTTCGCCGGCGAAGTGAACTACCAGTTTGAGCGGGACCAAGTGGCGGCGGTCAAAGCAGCGATCTCACTCAAGATGGCGAACGCGTTGGAGACCTTGGGGCGAGTCGGAGTGGCGGCGCGGAAAGATGTGGAAGAAGACCGCGCGAACGTGCTGGCGAATATCCAACTGCAGCAGACCCATCAAGCTCTGGAGAAAATCTGGGAACAGAAAATGGAGGCGAAATTGAAGGCCGAACAGCGGTTCAAGAAGCAAGTCACAACGGCCTTGGCGGGTCTGCTGCTGATCATCGTGCTCGTCGTCGTATTTTTCGCATTTATCGTCGCTCAACAGTGAGACATCTCCGGTGAGTTATTGAGATAAGATCCAATCGTGGTGAATGGACTGTTTGAAAACCCCTCACCCGTCCTACGGACACCCTCTCCCCATCGGATGGGGAGAGGGATGAGGTGAGGGGACTCGGTGTCGGGAAGGTGATGAACTGATTCACAAACAAACCTAACGCTGAATGAACAAATACAGCATTATTGGGCCGCCTGGCGCGGGCAAGAGCACGCAGGCCGCGACTCTCGCCAAAATCCATGGTTTTGTGCGAATCTCGGTTGGGGATATTTTTCGCTGGAATATCAAGAACCACACCAAGCTGGGCGCCAAGATCCACCGGTTCATCGACTCCGGGCAGTTGGTGCCCGATGAATTCGTGGCCGAAGTGATGAAAGCGCGATTGGAACAGCACGACTGGAACTACGGCTTCGTGCTGGACGGTTACCCGGCCAGCCAATCTCAAGCGGAATTCTTCTTGGAATCCTACGACCTCGACGGCGTGATTCTGCTGCAAGTCCCGGATGAGGTTCTGACGGCACGCCTCGCGAACTTCCGGGTTTGCCCGGCCTGCGGTTTTGACCCCAACCTGATCTACGACCGTCCTCGGTCCGAGTCGGTGTGCGGGCTTTGCGGGGCGGAGTTGGTGACCCGGGGCAGCGAGAGTCCCGCCGCAATTCAGGAGCGGGTCAGAGAATACCATACCAAAACCGAGCCGGTTGTGGACCTCCTGCGGCAAAGGGAGTTGGTGGTCGTGGTGGACGGAACCCGGCCGGCCCAGGAGATCCATGATTACATCCGCGCCGAACTTGGCCTGACTTCCGAGGCGATGGCCCAGCGCCTGCGCAGCCGAATCGCTGGCGCCGCGTAGCGCGCTCGTCATGGCCTCAGTCTTGCCCGGTGTAGCGCAGATTTTCAATCTGCTGTATCGCCGAGTTGCACTCGGCTGGACGGTCAAGGCCGAGGGCAAGCTTGGCAATTCGTGGCGTCCGCAGAATGCAATTGTGCGCTGCGGCAGATTGAAAATCTGCGCGACAGAATTGGCGGTCTGTGACCGGGCAAGCGTGGCCGGTTAAGCGCGCTTGCTCTTTTCTGTTTCTCAGTCTATTTGATCCGTGTACTAGACATGCTTTTTCTGCGTTCGAATTTATGGGGCCGGCACAAACTCATCCTCGGCGAACATTTCCCACATTTCGCAGGTCGCTAAGGTCGCTTCGAGACCGCTTGGGCGACGGCGAGAGGCTGGAGGTCAGCGTAGTCAAGGATCATCTTCTGGGCTTCGTCCAAAAGCTCCAGGAAAGGTATCCGTTCAAGTTCGCCGTCGCGTATCGGAACCTGGAAAGCGAGGTGAACAAACAGACGCAGGAGAGGTTGACCACGTATTTTTTGTTCGGAGCCATCTCCGAATTGTCCGGCCTTGAGCCGGCGGTTAAGGAGAAGATTTGGGCATTGGGAGCGCTCTTGTGCAAGCAGGTGGGCAAGGGGGGGGAGAACTTTTGCCCGCACGAGTTTAATCCGGCGGAGAAGACACTGGCGGAAGAGATTGGGGAGAAGCATTTCGACGTTCTCCTGCAGAAGGCGGAGGAGCTGTCCGTAGCGATGAAATTCAAGATCGGGCCCGTGAATTCTGCCGAGCATGTCGTGGCCTGGACGTTTCGTTACGTCGGCCAGTTGCTCAAGGCGGCGAAATGGGAGAGCCTCAAGCACTGAGCGTAAGCGCGCGTGGAGGTTTGCCTAGCCGGCTGCGACCGGCACCGCGTGATCCAGGGAGTTTTTTCCGAAGTCGCCAACAAGCGATCCCGCGCTTCGAAGCGGCGGTGCTGGAAGAGTCTGCCCTCTGGGGTTGCCCAGTTTTCTCAGGATAGCTTTGACGTTTTCCAATTGCTTGAAGCCGGAATCTCGCTGCTGGGTGTCGGAAATCAAGTCTTCCGCCTGAACGATGGAGTTGACGATGGCTTCGACTACTCTTTTGTCCTTTTCCGCCGAACTCAACGCGCTTTGCATCAACATTGACGCTCCTGTGGCAAGGAGGTTCTGGCCTTTGACTTCGAAGACCTCCAGAGACCTTTTGACCACAAAGTCGCGCTCGTACCACCGGAAACTCACGAAACCGTGTTTTTCAAAGGTTTTCCATCCGCTGATGGCGCTGGCTGGGACAAGGTGCTTCCGGACGTGCTCCGTCAATTGTTCAAGGGTCTCAATCATAACGGTGGCGCATGAAGGTTGACATCGGCTTTTGAATCGGTCCTGGAACGTACCGACCCGCTTAGCTTAAGTCCTGGCCTGCCAACGCGCTATCGCCAACTGTAGTCCAATAGCGACACTTGTGGTCTGTGGGCGACATCTGCCCTCCAAAGGCGGCAGCACGAAGACCTTCAGCATGCTGGCCATGCTTCTCTCCATGAACTTCAAGGTGGCGCGAGACTCCTGTCGAGTCCTGGCATTTTTTCGAGCCAGGAAGTCAGGGCTCGACGGGAGTCTCGCCCCACCGGTTGACCTGCCCCAGGCCAAACTCACTTCGATTTGCCTGTCACAATCCCAAGCCTCGCCCCTTTCTCGGAGTCGCTAATCATGCAGGCAAGCCGTCTCAACCGTGTCACTTCTCGTTTTGCGCTCATCACCCACCAACTGGCGATCCGGCGGTACCCTGGAGGCTGCGCTTGGAAGAATTCCCAGGCGGGCTTGTTCGCCACGAACTTCCTCTGAAAGTCCGGGGCCAGGCTCCGGGCTTCATTCTCGAAGGAATCAATGCCCGTTGTGTTCGGCCGGCGCCCTTCGAACGCTTTCAACCCCGCCGGAGTCATTCGTCCGAGTTTCTTCAGTCGCTCGCCTCGCTGGGTATTGATGAGACTCCACGTGCTTTTGGGCTTCCGCGGCGTGAATCGACACGTGTAGCTGCGGGCGTCCACGCGTTTTCGGATGCCGTCGATCCAGCCAAAACAGAGCGCATCATCCAAGGCTTCCGAATAGTTGACGCCGGTTTTGCCGGAGTCCTTTTTGTAGAATCCGACCCAAAGTTCCGACGTCTTGTCGTGGTTTTCCTCGAGCCACTGACGGAATTCGGAGGAAGATTTGAAGAATAGAATTCTCATGACGAAGTGATCTCTAAGTTAGATTGCTCACATGGCAGATTTGGCGTAGAGTCTTCGGCAACCACTGATCGTGTCCCATGTGCAAAAGGCCGACAATCGCGAAAGGACTCCAAGCCGGTTTCACTTTGATCGAGTTGCTGGTCGTCATCGCGATCATCGCCATTCTGGCCGGAATGCTGCTGCCCGCCTTGAACAAGGCCAAGCTTAAAGCCACCGGGGCAGTCTGCCTGAACAATCAAAAGCAGATCGTTCTGGCGTGGATGCTCTATGCCGAAGACAACAATGACACCATCCTGCCCACGCAGTACCAAGGGCCAAGTGGCATGGTCGATTTGTATGCCGGCGGTTATTGGCGCGGGCCCCAGCCTGACATCACGGCGAACCTCCGGATCGACCAAGCGCTCCAACGAGTCTATAACGGCCTCAGCAATTCGCCGCTGACCAAGTATTGCAGCGCCTACGATTCTTATCACTGCCCCGGCGATTTGCGCACCAAAAGGAACAAGCCCGGCAGCGGTTGGGCCTATGACAGCTACTCGAAGTCCGACACGATGAACGGAACCGGTCGTGACTATAATCCCATCCGCCTCTTCGCCAAGTCATCCACGATTACCGAGCCCGCGGACTCCATGGTCTTCATTGAGGAGGCTGATCCCCGCAGTTACAATCGGGGCACGTGGAATCTTCGGTTGAATCCGCCCGGCTGGGTCGATCCCTTCGCCATCTTTCACGGGAATTGGAGCACGTTCTCTTTTGCCGATGGCCATGCGGAAGGTCATGCCTGGCGCGACGCCGCCACGGTCAAAGCCGCCACCGACTCGGCTAACGGCCGGGAGAGCTTCTTCTGGGCCGGCGGCGATGCGAAGAACCCGGATTTTGTTTGGGTGTTCAATCGGTTCCGTTACCCCGGCTGGAAGCCGCTCTCGCCGTAATGCGGACACTCCTGTTCGCAAACTTTCGAGCATGTTGCGGACAGGAGTGTCCGCGTTACGGCCAAGACGAGAATTGCTGCGTCCGCCAGACTCTGGCTTGAAGAACGAAATGAGGCTGTGCCATAGTTCCCGCCATGAGAGCCCCGAGAATTTCCCTGATTGCCTTTGGCCTTATCCTTTGTGTTCTGTCCAACTCAATTCCCGCGTCCGCCGCGCACTCCGATCAATACAACCGCAACTGGCCTCAGTGGCGCGGTCCAGCGGGAAACGGGCTCGTGTTGCACGGGGACCCGCCGCTGCGTTGGAGCGAAGAAAACCATGTCAAGTGGAAGGCTCAAGTCGCTGGCAAGGGCCACGCCACCCCCATCGTCTGGGAGAATAACGTTTTCCTCCTCACGGCCGTGCCATCGGGAAGCGGCGGCAAACAACTCTCATTCACAGTTCTCTGCCTGGACAAGCAGACTGGCAAAACGCTTTGGAAGAAAGTGGCCCGCGAGCACACCCCGCACCAGGAAATCCAGCCGACCAATAGCCACAGTTCCGGCTCTCCCGTCACGGACGGCGAACATCTGGTTGTGTCCTTCGGCTCGTTCGGCCTTTATTGTTACGACTTAGAAGGGAATCAGATTTGGCGAAAAGACCTCGGAAAAGTGAATGTCACCTGGGGAGAGGGTTCGTCTCCAGCCATCGTCGGGGACGCCGTGATCGTCGTGCAGGACAACAACGGCGAGTCTTACGTTTATGCGTTCGACAAACAGACCGGGAAGGAACTGTGGAAGCAAAGGCGCGACGAAGGCTCCAGTTGGACCACGCCGTTTGTTCTCGAACGCGACGGCAAAACGCAGGTCATCATCAATGGCGCCAAAGCGGTTCGCAGTTACGATCCGGCTTCCGGCAATGTGCTTTGGCAATGTTCCGGGCTTGGCATCAACGTGGTGCCCATGGTGGTGGTGGATCAGAACACGGTCTTTGCCATGTCCGGTCAGCGCACTTCGCCGATGGCCATGGCCATCAAGTTGGGCGGTTCGGGCGACCTGACGGGGACCGACGCGGTGCTTTGGAAGTTCAGCCGCGGCACTTCGTACGTCTCCTCCCCGCTGCTTTACGACGGCTTCCTCTATTTCTTCCAACATATCAACGCCATCCTGACTTGCCTGGACGCCACCACGGGCCAGCCGCACTTTGCCCAGGAACGGCTGGAAGGAATCACCAGTGTTTATGCCTCGCCCATCGGTGTTCATGACCGAATTTACGTGGCTGGACGAGAAGGCACGACGGTCGTGCTCCAGAAATCCAAGGAGTTGAAAATCCTGGCTCGGAACAAACTCGAGGACGGCTTCGAGGCCTCTCCGGCGGTCGTTGGCAACGAACTTTTCCTCCGTGGCCGCAGCCATCTCTATTGCATCGCGGAAAAATGAGCACGGAACAGAGCGCGGAAAAGCCGCAACCAAATCCGGCGGGAATAGCCGATGCAACCTGCCATATGAGAAATCGAAACCATCGGAGGGTCTTCAAGCTTTTCATTCTCGAGCTGCCTCTGGTCCTCCGCCGGATCGCTCGGGCCGGCTTGCCCGGCACTCTCCTGACGGCAACGCTCGGAGGTCCACTCAATCCCACCGACGAACTCGCCTCGTTTCGTTTCGCAGACAGCGAATTGAAAGCCGAACTGGTGGCTGCGGAACCGAACGTGATCAGCCCTGTCGCGGTGGCCTGGGACGCCGATGGCCGCCTGTTTGTGGCGGAGATGATCGATTACCCGCTGGGGCCGGGCACGGGCCAGATTCGCAGGCTCGAGGATTCGGACCGTGACGGCCTTTACGAGAAGGCGACCGTATTCGCGGACAAGCTTTCATTTCCCAACAGCGTTCTCCCCTGGAACAACGGCCTCCTGGTCACCGCAGCTCCGAATCTTTGGCATCTTAAAGACTTGGATGGCGACGGGCGCGCGGACGAACGCCGGATTCTCTTGACGGGATTTGGCGAGGGCAACCAGCAATTGCGCGTGAATGGCCTCTCGTGGGGTTTGGACAATTGGATTTATGCCGCCAACGGTCGCAGCGATGGCGAGGCGCGCGCGCCCGGAAATCCCTCGGAGCGGCGCGCGTCACTCCGCAATCACGATCTTCGCTTCCGCCCAGACACCGGCGCCTTCGAAGCGATCGCCGGCCGCAGCCAATTCGGCCGGGCGCGCGATGACTGGGGGAACCAATTTCTGTCCTGGAACACCATTCCCGTCCGGCATGTCGTCATCGAAGAGCGCTACCTCAATCGCAATGTGCATTTGGCCGCAAGCGAGGGCGTGCTCGATATTCTTGCTCCGGGGGACACCGGACGAGTCTTTCCGCTCTCGCCGCCGCCGCTGGTGTTCAACAAGGAATCATCAAGCCATTTCAACGCGCTGGCCGGCCTGACCATTTATCGCGGGACCGCTCTCGGGGAAGAATACCGTGGCAATGCATTCATGGGCGAATCGCTGCGCAATCTGGTGCATCGGCGCGTGCTGGTGCCCAATGGCGTGACATTCGTCGCCCGCCGTGGCGAGGAAGGCAGAGAATTCCTGGCGTCGTCCGATCCTTGGTTTCATCCCGTAAATTTTGCCACGGGACCGGACGGCGCGCTGTATGTGGCCGATTTCTACCGGCAGTTTGTCGAACACCCGGAGTACGTCCACAACGCCGCCGTCGAAAAGCGGATCCCGTGGCGAACCGGCGCCGAGCATGGACGCGTCTGGCGGATCACGCGGAAAGAAATGTCAGCACCTGATCGGCCGGAGAAGAAACGACCGAAACTCTCAACCCGGATGGTGCCCCCTAACCGGAGCGCCGGTCTCCGACCCGGCGCGAGCCAGATTGAGCGGAAAACCGCGCCGGATCGGAGAGCGGCGCTCCGTGGTTCATGGACAGGAAGAATGGAGGTCCGGCTGGAAGCCTGTCCTACGTTGAGCGACGCCTCAACCGCTGAACTTGTCAACACACTAGGCCATCCTAACGCTTGGTGGCGCGACACCGCCCAGCGGCTGCTGGTCGAACGCCAGGATCGCGCGGCAATTCCCATTCTGAAATCAGAAATCGCAAATCATAAATCCTCAATCCCCTTGGCCCGTCTGCACGCGCTTTGGACGCTCGACGGCCTAAAGGCGCTTGATGAGGAAACCGTTTTGAGGGCGCTGCGAGACAAGTTCCCGCGCATTCGCGAACACGCCGTGCGGTTGAGTGAAGCTTTCCTCGAGAAGAATCCCTGTCCGTACGAAGCCGTGAAGGAGCCCAAGCGTCCATGGCCGTCCGCCAGGGCTGTCATCGACGAAACTCTGCGCTTCAAAACGACTCCTCTCGAGAAGAGGCTTGCGGAGCTCGTCAACGATCCTGATGCGCGGGTTCGATGGCAGTTGGCCTTGACGGCCGGCGAAGCCAACAAAGATATGAACGACAGACTTCTGGTTCCGCTGGCCAGACAGGGCATGGGAGACCGATGGCAAGCCCTCGCGATTCTCAGCAGCATGCGGCTCCAGCCTTGGTTGTTCTTCCAACTGGTCAGTCAACGAGGCCCGGTCCTGGTGGATGGGAAACATTGGCTGGCGTTGCCCAACGACGACACGGCTTTCTTTGTCGAAAAGTGTGCAAGGATGATCGGGGGCGGTTCGAACGAGGATCATCTCGATGACGCGCTGAACCGGGTGCTGTGGCACACCTCCGAACCAGTCCTGCCGGGGATGCTGGTGTTCCTCGCGGGGCTGGCTGACGGCCTCGAGGAGCGCGGCCAAATGCTGCGCGACAGGCTGGCACGAATGGGATTCTTCACTCGGAACCCCGCGCAGCGTCCCAGCGGTTTCTTCACCAACGTGTTGACCATCGCCAATTCCGGCAGGGAACGGCCGCGCCTACGCGCCGCTGCCCTGCGGGTGCTCGCCGAAACGGAGCCTTCGTTCGCTGGTCCGACGTTGCTCAATCTTTGCTTGCCTCGCCAACCCGCGGCGGTTCAGGCGGCCGCGGTTCAAGCGTTGGTGAAACTCTCCGGCGCCGAGCTCGCGGCAAATCCTTTCCCGCATTGGACCGAGTACTCGCCTGGAATGCGCCGCCAATTGGTCAATGCCGCCCCGCGCTCGCCGGCGCTGGCCTCTGCTCTGCTTGACGAACTCGAACAAAACAAAATCTCGCCCATCGAAGTTGACGCGTCGGCGAGGCAAGCGTTGCAGAAAGCGCGAGACCTCGGGATCAGAGCGCGCGCCCAAAAACTTTTGCCAAGCGCCGCCGCGAGCAATCGTGAAGAAGCTGTGCGAGCGTTCCAGTCCGCGCTCGGATTGGCCGGAAATCCGAAGCGCGGCGCCGGAGTGTTTGCGAAAGCTTGTATCGTTTGCCACAAAATTCAGGGCCGTGGCAACGACGTCGGCCCCGACCTGTCGGGTATCGCCAGCCGCCCGCCCGAAGCCGTGTTGGTGGACATCCTGGATCCGAGCCGACAAGTGACGCCGGATTTTCTAAGCTACACCGCGTTCACGAACCAAAGCGAGCCGGTGACCGGCTTGATTGTGGGAGAAACGTCCACCGCCATTACGCTGCGCCGGCAAAACTTGCCCGACGAAACGCTTTCGCGAAATCAGATCACAGAGTTGCGCGCCGAAGGCAAGTCGCTCATGCCGGACGGCCTGGAACAAGGTTGGACGCTCCAGGACATGGCGGACTTGCTCGCCTTTCTGGGCAACCCGGATGGTTCGTTATTGCCGAAGGAGTGAACCTGGGAAGGCGAAAATGACGAAGGACGAAGCACGAATGACCAAAGAATGACGAATAATGTCAAATGACGAGTGCCTGATTTCAAGGTTAAGTAATATGCGCCCCTTGCGTCTCCACGTACACGGCGTAGAGCGACTGGCTGCCGGTCATGAACAGACGGTTTCGTTTCACGCCGCCGAAACAGACATTCGAACAGATTTCCGGCAATAAGATTTGGCCAATGCGCTGGCCGTCCGGAGCGAAGATGTGCACGCCGTCGTAACCGTCGCCCACCCAGCCGGCGCTAGCCCAGATGTTGCCATCGACATCGGCCCGGATGCCGTCGGCCACGCCTTCCTTGCCCTTCAGTTCCATCGAGCAAAACTTCCGTCCGTTCGCGAGCTTGGTCGAATCAACTACATCCCAGGCTTTGATGCCCTGGCGCGTGGGCCCTCCGGTGTCGGCAATGTAGAGTTTCTTGTAGTCGGGCGAGAAGCAAAGGCCGTTCGGTTTGTAGATCTCGTCGGTGACCAAGTCCATCTTCGCGGTCTTGGGGTCGATCCGATACACGGCCTCTTTGATGTAGAGCTCACCTTTGTTTCCTTCGTAGTTCATCATGCTGCCGTAGCCTGGGTCGGTAAACCAGATGCCGCCGTCGGGATGGACCACAATGTCGTTCGGTGCGTTGAGTTGTTTGCCTTGCCATTTGTCGGCCACGACCGTGATCTTGCCGCTGTGTTCGTAGCGCGTGACGCGTCGATTGCCGTGCTCGCAGGCCAACTGGCGGCCTTCCCAATCGAACGTGTTTCCGTTGCTGTTGCCGGCCGGTTGGCGAAAGACGCTCACATGGCCGTCGTCGTCGAGCCACCGCATTTGCCGGTCATTCGGAATGTCGCTCCAAAGAAGAAAACGGCCCACGGCGCACCAAGCAGGACCCTCAGCCCAAAGCGTGCCGGTGTGAAGCCGGAGGATCGGCGTGTTGCCCACCTTGTATTTTCCGAAACGCGGGTCCAATACGACGATATCAGCGTCGGGGTATCGCACTGGATTCACACCGGTCCAGTCGCGGGACGCCGCGTGGGAGACCGATGACAAAGCGGCACCGGCGGTCGCGGTTGCGGAAGCGGCAAAGAAACTCCGGCGGTTGAGGCGAAGAGTGCTTGAGGATGGATCGTTCGAAGGAGCGGGTTTGGGTTCGTGGGTTTTCATGGGTTTAGGCGGTCATTTTGGGCAATCGTCTCGCTTCGGGCAAACGAAATCCTGGATATCTAAGAGGACGAACCCATGACCTTTCTTGCGATGGCGGTGCGCTCCTCAGACATCCGCTTGCGCCGATACTCTACATAACGGCTGTTGATAGCCGCCAGCAAGTCTTGGCGTGAGAGGTGGGTATTCCGACGCGCCTCCTCGATCAAACGATGGAAAACTTCTTGTATTTCCCTTTTTTCGGTTGGTGGGGCGAAGTCCAACTCGAACTTGGTTGCGAGTATCCTCTCCAGCAGTTCACTCCTTGGCATCGTGCGAATGGGAACGATACGCCATCAAGCTTCACCAAAGCACTCGCGGAGGATGTCGGCTTTCTGCTGTGGCGTTAGGTCCGTGTACCATTGACCATAACAATCGCGCAAATATGCAACGCAAGCCTCCACGTCGTCCAGCACCAAGCCGATATGTTTCGGATCGACGTCGCTGCGTTTCAGTTCCAGCAACAATCCCTCTCCCCATCCTAACAACTGAGTCAAAAATACCCGATGATATTCGGCGTCTCGCGGACTAGGCGACGAGCCGAACAAATGATTATCCTCGAACTCCCGGAGCATCTCGATGGCGAGGAACCAGTTCGACAACTTCATCAAAAGGTGTTTGCGCCGCTGGCGGATGTCTTCCTCGATCTTGCGCAGCACCATCTTGAGGGCAACCCAGTCCGGCTGCTCAATCGAGAAATTCAAGTCTTCTTGCGGGGCCGCGGTCAGCGACATCTTGAAGGGAGGTTAATCAGCGGGAGCCCTCTTGCCAATACCTTTCGCGCAGCCCGAGACTTGTCGTGTTGAGCAACGGACGATACGCTTGCCCTTGAGCCATGTGGCGAGTGCTGTTCAGACGGGCGGTCCTCATCGGAGGGACTGTGGGCATCATCGGGTTCCTTATCCTGGTTGCATCCTTCCTGATGGCCGCTCCGCCGGAACCGCGCTGCCGGGGCATGTCGCTTTCCGAGTGGCTGGCGAAGTCCGACCAGCACACGGTCGGCGAGGGCATCGCGGAAATCGGCCCGGACGCGATACCCTTTCTGATCCGAACACTCAGGCCCCCGCATCCGCTGTGGAACCGCCTTTATACACCCCTCTGGAAATCGTTGCCCCAAACAGTCCGGACACGTCTGCCTTGGCCGTACGCGTCGGAACGCGTTCGCGAAAATGCGTTGTCCGCCTTGCGCGAATTCGGCGAGGAAGCAAGACCTGCCCTTCCCGCTGTCCTTAAGTCGGCGCGCAGCGATCCTGGTTGGCTCTGCCGGGTTTTCGCAATGAACGCCGTGGTGGCCATCGGCCATGACGAACCGGCGGTGGCCTCTTTGTTTGCCGTATTGCTCAGAGATCCCGCAACCGCAGACGCAGCCGCGATGGCTCCTTACAATGCGGCCACGTTTCCCTCCAATACTCTGGCTTATTTCCTCCCGGCTTTGCGGAACAGAACGAAACCCCCCTACAACCAACTGTTGGCCCTCAGTGTGGCTGGTCCCGAAGCCCGAGAAGCTGTGCCGCTCATTGTCGAGGCGCTCAAGAATCCGCAGCTTCATGGAAATGCCGTCTCAGCGATTCAGCGAATTGGCCCGGACGCGGCGCCCGCGGTGCCCGTGCTGATCCCGCTTTTGGAGATGCCTGGGTCGAGGCTGCTCGTGGGGGTTTGCGAAGCACTCATGAACATAGGGCCGAACGCGGCCGACGCGCTGCCTGCGCTGCGAAAATTGATGGCGCATGACGATGCTGTCGTGCGGGTTCTGGCCGCCGCGGCGGTAGCCAAAATCGGCGGCGATGCGAAGGAGAGCATCCCCGTTGTCAGCGCGGCCTTGACCGCGAATCGAGATTCTCAGGAGTTTTGGATCTCTCCTGTCAGGCGATTTGGGCTCGAACACTTTTCGTTCGGTCGGCTCCAGACAGCGGCGTGGTTCCTTGGGGAACTGGCTCCTGATTCGAGAGACGCTCTGCCGATTTGCAGGAAAACCTTGGAGAACTGCCCTGAGTGGCTCGTGCCGGTTTTGGCTCGTTCCATTTGGAAAATTGAAGGCGATCCAGACGAAGTGCTTCCATTGCTCCAGCGGTCCTTGAAGTCCAAGGACCACTTCACACGTGTCCTGGCATGCATCACCCTTGCGGAAATCGGCCCTGCGGCGCGTCCAGCTCTGCCCGGCCTGGAGGCGGCCTGCAAGATCAGCCTCAACACGCGCCAAGCGGCTCGCCATGCGATCCGGCGAATCGACGCCGCTCCGTCTCGGTAACGGTTTAGGCAAACCGCGAATAATCCGAAATCCGAACCGACCGGAATTGCCGGCATTTCTCCCTCGCCCCGGCCCTCTCCCGCTGGGAGAGGGAGAACCGTTCGCAGCGTTCAGAGCGGGAAGATCGGTTTGCTAAGGGCGAGTTTTATAGGTGGGGCAGGCATCTGGCCTGCTTCCCATTTGTCGTTGAAATTGCTCAAAGAAGGCTGGATGGAAGCCTGTCCTACGCTGGGGAGACCGACTTTTGAAACGCTCTCTGAGTAGTTCAACAAAGGAGAATCACCGTGAGTTTGGCATTGATTGAGGGACGGCGCTTGGTACTTACTCATTCCAGTTTCCAGACGAATGATGGATCAATCCGAGATCAAACCGACATCGTGAAAGGATTCTAAAATGAGCCAAGGCAACCATTACCCGAAATTGCACAACGCGATGTGGCCCGGCCTGGTGGGCAAAGGCAGCCCCGGCGCCGAACCTTGCATCGACCTGGACACGATGCTCGACCTGACGGCCAAGGCCCAGTTGAACGGCACCCAGTTCGACGGCGTCGATCTTTTCCTCTTCGATCCTCACATCAGCATCGATAGCTCCGACGACGATCTAAAGCGCCTCGCGGACAAAATCCGCGGCAAAGGCTTCGTGGTCGGATCGGTCGTGGCGCCGGTGTGGCCTCCGACCGGCGGCGGCTCCGCCATGGGCGGCGCGGAGGACCGGCAAAAATTCGTGGAGCAAGTGCGGAAGGGATGCCGGATCGCCAAGAAGCTTCGCGACTTGGGCATTCGGCCTTACGGCGTGGTTCGCATCGACTCCGCTTGCAGTCCTTCGGACTGGGCCAAAGACCCTGCCGGCAACACCCAACGGATTGCCGAGACCTTCAAGGAAGCCTGCAACGTTGCCGAAAGTTTCGGCGAGCGCCTCGCGGCGGAAGGCGAGATTTGCTGGGGCGGCATGCACAGTTGGCGGGAAATGGTGAAGCTGCTGGAAGCGGTGGGCCGTCCGAAGACGCTGGGCTTCCAAGCGGACATGGCGCACACGCTCCTCTACACCCTTGGCTACAACGCGCCGCAGGACGCGATCCTGCCCCAAGGCTTTGATTGGAAGGACCAGGGCAAACTCCAGGAGGCGCTCAAGAAGCTCACGGCGGCACTGCGTCCGTGGACGATTGACTTCCATGTCGCGCAAAACGACGCCACGGTCAAAGGATCGGGCTCGCACGACAAGACGGGCCGACATTGCCTGGCGACAGACCCCAATGGCAAGTTGAACATTCCGCGCGACGCGGGTTTCTGGCTCCGGGACGAGAAAGGAAATGCCACCAAGGCGTTCAAACACGTTTGCTGGGACGGCTGCATGTTCCCCAACGCGATCATGATGAAACAGCAGACGTGGAACGATATTCTGTCCGCCATGCTCGCCGTGCGCACGGCTCACGGGTGGCGGGAGTGACCGGGGAACGAGGGGTCTTCTGCAAATCAGAAAAAGCGAGCCTCCTTACGTCGGCTACGGTTTGGCCGGCAAATGATACCCTTCTTTGTTCAGCCGGATTCGGTAGAGGCTTTTCCCTGCTGTGATGTAGAGCGTCTTGCTCTCCGCCCCGCGACCAAAGCCGACGTTGGTCGGCACTTCGGTTTGGATGTAGGCGAGTTCCTTGCCACCGGGCGAATACACGCAGATCCCCGGTCGGTTTTCCGCCCGGACCGCGACGTAGAGATTGCCTTCCTTGTCGCACACCAAGCCATCCGGACCGTCGTAGGGCGAGTAATCAACCAGCACGCGCCGAAACTTGGCCGAGCCATCCGGCGCTAGATCATAAGCCATCAAGGCCATGTAACCTTTGCGCAATGGCGTGGAAACTTTGTCGGCCTGAGTGGCGCCGCCTTTGCTTAGACGCTCGAATCCCGTGGCGCCATTGTCGTTGCTCACGACATAGATCGTCTTTTGATCCGGCGACACGCAAACGCCGTTCGGTTTCCCGGCGTCCGTGATGATGCGATGGATCGAACCATCAGGATCAATTCGATAGACCGCCATGACCGGTTGATCGATCGTTTCGTAGCCCAGATAGCGCGGGTCGCTGAAGTAAAGCCGGCCTTTTTCGTCGATTGTGACATCGTTCGGTGCATTGAAAGGCCGGCCTTCAAACAACCCGGCGATGATGTAGCTCATGCCGGTTTTCATGTCCGTCCGCGTGACCCGGCGGCCTCCGTAATCCGCTCCTTCGCACACGATCATATTTCCGGCGGCATCGAACTTGATGCCATTGGACATGCCGCTGGGCGAACGATAGATCGCCGTCTTGCCCGTGCTCGGATCGAACCGCCAAATGTGGCCGGCATGAATGGCGCCTTTGTCGTCGCGAGCCACATTGGAAAATGTAATGTCGCTGAAATAGACCGTGCCGTCCGGCGCGACCGCCACGCCTTCCGTGAGCACGATGCCTTCAAACAGTTTTCCCAACTGCGCGCCCGGCGGCACGATGGGCTGAGCCGCCGCGAGCGGCAGCGACAGCGCAATCGCGCCAAAACGCGCGAGGGTGGACGACAAGGAGGATGAGAAGCATGGAGTTTGAGTTTTCATGGCGCATTTCATTTAGAGCGAGTTTTGAATGAGCTTGTTGGGTGGAACAGGCCACTGGCCTGTTGCGGCAGGCTACCGGCCTGCCGCCATTTTCGGCGGCAGGTTGCCGCCGAAAACGGGCTGGTAGCCCGTTCCACCCATTTTCAAAAAACGCTCTTTGGGAACAGGTGTCTGGAACGGCGTTCTGAACTTAACCACTCATCGACACTAATAAACACTCATGGGAAAGCAATTCATTGCTGCGGCGGATGCACTCGTGCCCTGCCGGCAGGCGGCGAGCTATCTTCAGGTTTTGCGAAATTTCGCGAAGGTCGGATAAGTCTGGGAAGCTCCGAACAAAACCTGTAGCTTTGCGGAGTAGCAGACTTTGAAAATCGCCATAATCACTGGAGCCGGGTCCGGCATTGGGCGGAGCACGGCCATCGGGCTTTTGCACGAAGGCTATTCGGTGGTCTTGGCAGGACGGCGGGCCGAACTCTTGGAGGAAACCGCCGCCCAAGCCGGAAGTGCGAAATCGCGCGCGTTGGTCGTCCCCACAGACGTGACGGAGCCCGCCAGCGTTCGAGCGTTGTTTGAGCGGACGAAAGACGTGTTCGGCAGATTGGATCTGCTCTTCAACAACGCGGGCATTGGCGCGCCACCAGTGCCTTTGGAAGAACTGACCTTTGAGCAATGGCAGGCTGTCGTGGCGGTCAATCTGACCGGCGCTTTCTTGTGCACACAGGAAGCGTTCAGAATCATGAAGAATCAGCAACCTCGCGGAGGGCGGATCATCAACAACGGCTCCATTTCCGCCCATGTGCCGCGCCCGAACTCAGCGCCCTACACCGCGACCAAACACGCGATCACGGGCCTGACCAAGTCCACGGCGCTGGACGGTCGCCCGTTCCATATTGCGTGCGGCCAAATCGACATCGGCAATGCCGCGACGGAGATGACCGAGCGAATGAGGCGCGGTGTTTTGCAGCCTGACGGTTCGACGAAAGTTGAGCCAACGATCGAGATCGATCACGTAGTGCGGGCGGTGTTGTATATGGCGAGCCTTCCTCTGGATGCGAACGTGCCGTTTCTGACCGTCATGGCCACGCAAATGCCGTACGCCGGACGCGGATAAAGCGAAGTGTCGGTCGCGATTCTTCCGATTCTGGTCGCGATTCAGGTCGGACCACAACAATCAGCTTGGCAGTAACTGCTGAGAGCGCAATTCGTCTGCGGAATCAACTCATAGGCGCGTTTTGACCCTTGAAAAGTCACCCATCGGGCGCCTGACCCGATGGCTGGCGATCAGATCATACTGATCAGAAAATGAGGCCAAAAAACGAGCCGTGAGCTCTATTCGCGGCCCAGGTTTAACGGAATGTTATCTCACCCAAGCAATCCTCGTGGTCCGACCAGCATTCGCTTGAAAGGACGCTCTCAGGATTGGATCGGATGACAGCCCGATTCAGGAAAGAGAGCCAGCGGGTCCCGGATCGGCTTCCCCGGGCCGCGCGCCAGCGCGGCACGGGGGCTGAACTGGGTGGCTTGAAGAGAACGTGTGTACTGATGAGGTCAACACGGGTGGCACCGCTCTGACGGCAAATGGATTCAGGGTAGGCAGACCTGTACTGCCAAGAACGATAAGCTGGATGCAGCTTGCGTCATTGGCGGTTCTCCGAGCGCTACCAAGCAGGAGCATCGATTCGAACAATCGACCAATTCCCGTTCTTCTTCACTACGGCATACACTGGCTCAACAAAGACATCGAGCCCACCTTTCACGATTGCGGATTCTCGTATCAACGTCACCGCGTATCTCCGCAAACCAGGTATGCGTCCGACTAAATCGGAGATCTGTTTGAGATCATCCTCCGTTAGAGACGCCGGTTTTGCTCGGAGCTCAAGTTTTACGGGATGCGCCCTTTCGATTGGCAACAGCGTCGGGTTCTCTCCCAATGCCAAACGTTCGCCACCGGGAAGTTGTCCGTCATCCTGGTGTTGACATCCAACGGAAGTAAAAAAAAGGCTAAGTGCTAACAACGAGACGGTAATGATGATTTTCATTCGCAGAGTCTCCCCATTCGGATTCTTGATTCGTCCATATCCTTCTTGTAGCTGTCCCTGAGCCTCTTGAACTCCCGGGCCTGATCACATCGCACTCTGGCAGGGTGGCCGGTAGGGTACACGTGACAGTCAAAGTTCGCGTTCGCATATCCTTCGTCCATGAGATAATACTGCTGCAAGTAGGTTATGTAGTCGTTCGTAGCATCCATGCACTCCTTGCGCCGACAGGGGCCAACTAGTTCTTGCAGAGCTTTCTCAACTTTCGTGGCGTGCTCTCTGAAAATCTTGGCATGCTGAAGCTCATGCTGGAGGACGGTCATCCGAACGGCGTCTTTTTGGTCCCAAGGGATTCCTCCCAACTTTCTAATCGTAATCTGAAGTCTCACGACAGCCTTGGTTATTCGCGCACCGCAAGTGCAGTCCTCTTTGGAGATGACTGCAACCCAAGGACCTTGTGTTTCTGCTATAGCCCACGGCACTCCCAGCTTGGTTGCGTCAGGAATGTAGTTAATGGGAGCCTCCTGGATAAGCCCAAACGCGTCAACAGAGTCAATCGGGTTGTTGGAGACGAACGCGTACAGATTTGGGCCACCCTTCTCCTCAATCGGGTCTCGGCTGAGGAAGCGTCCCGTTGACGGATTGTAATACCGATGCCCGTAGTAAACCAGGTCAGTTTCGTCGTCCGTAAACTTCGTGGACCAGCGGAACGGATTGGCCTTGCCCTGGGTGCCGCTGATGCGGATGGGTTCGCCAAAGGGGCCATACTCGTAGTTGGCACTGACCAAGCCAGTCGAGCCCTCCACCAATCCCATCACATTCTCATTCCCGTCCATCGCGGCGAAGTGCGCGACGCCGCTCGACGACTTCACCGCCACCAACCCGCCCACTCCGCCCGCTCCCTGCACGCTCCCGCTCAAATCCATCCCCCACACATACCGCTGCACCACGTTGTTGCTGCCATCCAGCTCCACCAGCACGTTCCAGCCGTCATACACGAACCGCCTCTGCAT
>JACQWK010000621.1 GCA_016209525.1 Verrucomicrobiota bacterium | reverse complement strand
GCAGCCGTCCTCGGCTGCGAGTTCGAGCGGCGTCTCGCCGCCGGGCCGCGTCCGAGCGGGACGCTCGGCGAACTCGCAGGCGAGACGCCTGCGCTACCGACAACCGGTGGATGCACTGGCCTTCCAGGCCGCAACGGCCGCACACGGAAGGTGAGGCTCGGAGATTTTCGAACCCCTCGGGCTTTCGGAGCCGCTGCGGCCTGGAAGGCCGCGCGGCGCCGAGCTGCGCTCAGTCATCGATACGCGGCCACGAGCTCGTGCTGCACGAGACACCGCCTTCATCGTCATCCAATCTTCATCAATCGCGCCGCGTTTTCGTAGAAGATTTTCCGAATGGCTTTCGGATTGGGCGCCAAACGCCGAATCGCCGCGAGCGTTTGCGCGCCCTGGCAACCCGGCCCTCTCCCGATGACGTCGTTGCAATCGCTTCCGTAGAGAAGTTTGTCCTGGTGCCGGTCCAGGAAGCCGCGCGCGTGGTCTTCGTCCCGCAGCATGGAGTTCAGGCCGGAACCCGCCGACATATCGCCGTACATGTTGGGATAATCGGCGAGAAGACGATCGGTGATTCCGCCCGGCGTCACTTTGGTCGTCGGATACATCACTTTCTGATCATGCTTGGCATCGATGTTGCCCCACCAGGTTTGGGCATGGCCGATGAAATTCACTTTCGGGAACTTCGCGAGAATCTTGTGGAAGCGTTCGATCCCCATGTTGTAGGTGGCATGCTGAAAATGCATCAGCACAGGAACGCCATAATCCTGCGCCACACGGGCGAGGTTTTCGATGGCTTCGGAATCACACTCCACGCTGAACTTTTGTTCCGCGATGATGATGGCGCCGAGCTTCAAATACTTTTTGATTTCTTCCCGCCCGGACGGCAGATCGGCAACTTCGTTCGCTCCAAACAGAAACTCTTTCGGATGCTGCCGGGCCAACTCCAGGCACGATTGATTGCCGCCGCACTTCGCGGCGAGGCCGTTGGACTTGCCCATGTGCGTGGACGGGCGCTCCACCGGCGTGCCGGCGGGCAACAGAATGGTCTTGCTGATGCCCATGGCGCGTTGGTGCTTGACCAATTGCTCGTCGGTCCGGCCCGCATAATTCGTGTGCTGGTGGATGTCGATGATCGGCTCTGTGGTAGGAGATTCCGGCTCGGCACCGGTCAACGTAGCCGTCGCGGCGACTCCAGCCGAAGCCTTCAGGAAATCGCGGCGATTGAGGGGGTGATTAAGGAACATATGCTTGGGGACCATGAATCGGTTTCCTGGTGGGGGCGAGACTCCTGTCGAGCCCTGGAATCCTTGGCGACAAGGAGAGTTAGGGCTCGACCGGAGTCTCGCCCCACCTTGAGGTTCATGGAAGGATTCATCTGTCGTTTTGGATGCGTGAAACAATTCTCACCAAGGATAGGGAAAAATCAAAAGGAAAACCGATTCGACAAGACCAGCGGTCATCGATATGTTCGGCGCATGGAAAGCGTCGTTGAACGTCTGGCCCGCTCGCCGAAACTGGGTTTGATTTACCGCGACCTCGCCGATCTTTGGGAGCAGGAACAGAAGGCTCGACAACGCTTCTACGAAAGCGTCGAAGACGGCCAGAAGGTCGAATTTATCAACGGAGAGATCATCGTGCATTCCCCCGACACGCTGAAACATGTCCAGGTGCGCAAGCGCCTCACGAAACTGCTGGACACCCACGCCGCTGTTCATGACCTCGGTCTGGTCGGTGACGAAAAGCTGTTGGTCGCTTTGACCCGCAACGACTATATGCCCGATGTCGTGTTCTTCCTGAAGGAAAAGGCCGCGGCCCTCGAAGGGGACCAGAGCAGGTTTCCGGCGCCTGACTTCGCGGCGGAAGTGCTTTCCTCCGGCACGCGGCGGCGCGACAGAGGCCTGAAGTTCGAAGACTACGCCGCTCATGGCGTGCGCGAGTACTGGATTCTGGATCCTGACGCGCGCACCGTTGAGCAATACCTGCTGAATGCTTTGGGCCGCTACGCCCTGCAAAAGAAAGCTTCGGGCGATGACGAGGTGCGGAGCGAAGTCGTAACCGGCTTCAAGGCGCCGGCCAATGCATTTTTCAACGACCGCGCCAACCTCGCCGCCCTGCGCAAACTCTTGCGGTAGCCAGAAGCGATCCTCGCCTTTCTCGGTCGGTTCCTTAGAATGTTCCGTCATGACTCCGCAAATCCATCGTGTTGTGGCTCCCACTGCGCACCTCGAAACTGTACGTAGCGGCGGACGTCTCGCTTGCCGTGGAGCCGGCGCGTCTCGCCCGGCGGACTCCGCGAGGAGCTGGAAACGACTGTGGAATTGGCAGTCCGAGCCGGGCGGCGGGACGCACGCCCTCTACGGCAGGCGGGACGCCCGCCGCTACTTCGCGTCGCCAACAGCTCCGGGATGCGCCATTGTCGTGCTCGCGACGGTGTTCCAAATTGCACTTGGCGCCGCCGCGGCTGAACCTTTCATCGAATCCAAGGACCTCCCGCGCGTCCCGCCGACCGCGCCGGACAAGGTGCTCGGCACGTTTCAGGTCAAGCCCGGCTTCAAGCTCGAACTCGCCGCAGCCGAACCACTGGTCATGGACCCCATCGCCATGTCGTTCGACGAGAACGGCCGATTGTTTGTGGTCGAAATGCGCGACTACTCCGAGCGGCGGGACGAACATCTCGGGCGAATCCGAGTGCTGGAGGACACGGACGGCGATGGCCGGTTCGATAAGAGCGGGGTGTACGCGCAAAATCTCGCGTGGCCGACCGCCGTAATCTGCTACGGTGGCGGCATCTTTGTCGGCGCCTCGCCGGACATTTGGTACTTGAAGGACACCGATGGCGACGGCGTCGCGGACCATCGCGAAGTGGTCTTTACCGGCTTCGGCGCGGGTGTGGAGAGGTTGAATGTCCAGGCCCTGCTCAACAGCTTTGCGTGGGGACTCGACAATCGCATTCACGGCGCCAGCGGAGGGAACGGGGGAACGATCACTTCTCCCAAGAATCCAAATCGGCCGCCGTTGGAATTGCGCCGGCGCGACTTCTCGTTCGATCCGCGCACGCTCGAGATCCGGCCCGAAAGCGGCGGTGGCCAGTATGGCCTGACCTTCGACGATTTCGGGCGGAAGTTCGTTTGCAGCAACAGCGCGCACATGCAGATGCTGATGTTCGACGACTGGAGCGCGGGGCGGAATCCATTCTTTGCCATGCCCAGTCCGCTGGTGAACATTGCGGAGGACGGCCCGGCGGCACCGGTATACCGCCTCAGTCCCGATGAACCATGGCGCGTGATCCGGACCAAATGGCGCGTGTCCGGGCTCGTTCCAGGTCCCATCGAAGGGGGAGGTCGGCCTTCCGGCTACTTTACGGCGGCGACAGGGATCACCATTTATCGCGGGAATGCGTGGCCGAAGGAATACCGAGGCGACGCTTTCGTCGCGGATTGCGGCAGCAACCTCATCCATCGGAAGAAGCTCTTTCGGGACGGCGTGGGCTGGACCGCGCGCCGGCCTGACGATGAGCTGAAAACCGAGTTCATCGCTTCGACGGACAACTGGTTCCGGCCCGTTCAATTCGCGAACGCGCCGGACGGGACGCTCTACGTGGCGGACATGTATCGAGAGATCATTGAGCATCCGTGGTCCTTGCCGGAACCGATGAAACGGCTTCTCGATTTGAACAGCGGCAATGATCGTGGCCGCATCTATCGCGTCGCCCCCGACGGTTTCAAGCAACCGCCGTTGCCGAGGCTTGGTTCGGTCTCGGCCGCGGGATTGGTTCTAGTTCTGGCTCACGAAAACGGCTGGCATCGCGACACCGCCGCGCGGTTGCTGTTCGAGCGCCAGGATCGTTCAGTGATTCCCGCGCTTGAGCACATGTTGGAGGAGCCGGCGCCCGCTCAGGGCCGATTGCACGCGCTTTATGCGCTGGATGGCCTGCGAGCTCTGGCGCCGCGGCACCTGATCGAAAAACTTTCGGATCGCGATGCGGGCGTCCGCGAACACGCGGTCCGGCTTTCCAGACAATTTCTGACAAACTCCGACTCACTGCCGGGCGGCCTTTGGGTTACACTTCAATCCCGCGCTACGGATTCCGATCCACGAGTCCGCTACCAACTGGCCTTTGTTTTGGGAGAGGTGAAGCATCCGAACAAGGTCACTGCGATGTCGGTGCTCGCTCGCCGCGACTTGGACAATCCCTGGCTGCGCAGCGCGATTTTGAGTTCGCTCGGTGATGGAGCACGAGACTTGTTTGGAACGCTCGCCGGCGATTCTGCCACCGCAAGCGCGTCGAAGAGCCAGTTCCTCGCTTCCGAGGCGGGCCAGGAATTCTTGGCGAACGTCGTGCGAATCATCGCCGCCCAGAAGGATAACGAGGGGCTCCCCCAAGTTCTCGAACTCCTGTCCCTCCGTGGGGATCAGTCGTGGGTCTTCCGATTGGCTGGCGCCTTGGCCGAGGGGCTGAGACTGTCCAGGAGCACCCCCAGCGATTGGGGGACTGCCAATGCAAAAGCCTTCCAATCCTTGGTCCGCAAGGCGCTGCTCACGCTGTCCGAGCGGCAAGCCCCCGATTCACGCCGCGTTTATGCGGTCAAGCTTGCCGGCGCGGCGGAATGGTCCGAAGCGGGTCCAGCTCTTCTTTCTGCGTTGAGCCCCGGTGAGTCCCCACCGGTTCTGGCCGCGGCCATTCAAACCATCGGAAGTTTTGACAACGCGGAGGCCAGCCGCGGCTTGATTGAAAAATGGCCATCGCTGACTCCGCAACTGCGGAGCCAGGTCCTGGCCACCCTCCTCGCTCGCCGAATCTCCGTTCGAGCGCTCCTCGGCGCGATTCGGGACAACGCTATTACACGGTCTGAGTTTTCCCCGGCTCAAATTCAGTTTTTGACTTCGCACCGCGATTCGCAAATTCGCGAGCAGGCCATCGCGCTCTTCAAGTCCGTTCAGTTGCAGCCGCGGGAAGAAGTGGTCCAACAGTTCCTTACCGCCCTCAAGTTGTCCGGAGACGCCGCCCGGGGAAAGAAAACTTACCTTGAACGCTGTTTTTCCTGCCATCGAGTGGCCCGGGAGGGTCATGCGGTCGGCCCAGATTTTGCGAGCGTCAAATCCGGCGGGAAAGAGAAATTGCTGGTCAGCATCCTCGACCCCAATCGGGAAGTCGCGCCGGCTTACCTGAATTATCTCGTGGAGACAAACGACGGCGAGAGTCTCATGGGCCTGATTGCCGCCGAAAATGCCACCAGCGTGACTCTGCGCCGCGCCTTTGGGGAGGAAAGCACGATCCTCCGATCCGACATCCGGCGTATCCAAAGCCAGCGACTGTCGATCATGCCGGAAGAACTGGAAGCGGCCTTGACGCCGCAGGACGTGGCGGACCTGTTGGAATTCATCGTCACCGAGCCTTAAAGCCAAAGTCAAAATGCTGGTTTGAGTAGCACAGGCTACCAGCCTGTGCTGTCCGGCAACTTGCCGGACGGAACGCGTGTGGCGTCGATGAACAATCCTGGGGCTGCTTTCACTGCGACTCCCGTGACCATTCCGGCCGGCAAGTTGCCAACCGGGGCGAGCAGGTTGCCCGCGCCACCCATCTTCATTAGGAACATGGAAGAAAGTGAGAACCCGTCCCGAGTGCGCAACGCGCCATCGCGGCTGCCAACTCCAGCACGATGGTTTTTCGTCGCCTGCGCCGCGGAATTGTCTCTTGCGGTGATCGCCGCCTTTTTAGGAAACCTCTTCCAACCGTCTCCGTGGGCTCAGTTCAAGTGGGGCCTGGGGCATGCTCTGATTGGTTTGGGGGCCGGCATTCCGCTCTTCGTCCTTTTCGTAGCGATGTTGCGATCCGGTCGAAAAGTGTTCCCCGACATCCGGCGTGCTCTGGACGAAATGGTGGGGCCGATTTTCGCGAACTGGTCAATCTTTCGGCTGGCGGCCATCTCCATCTGCGCGGGCATCGGCGAGGAGTTGCTCTTCCGAGGCTTTGTCCAAGCGAAACTGGCGCAGTCGCTCGGGCCGTTCCTGTCGCTCGCGACGACGAGTTTCCTCTTTGGCTGCGTTCACCCGATCACGCTGAACTATGTCGCTGTGACGGCCGGTGTCGGCGTTTACCTGGGCGGATTGCAGATGGCGACTGGGAATCTCCTCGTCCCAATGGTCACGCACGCCGCGTATGACTTCATGGCTTTGGTCTATTATCTCCGAGTCCACCGCAAGTCTTAGCCCGGAGCTTCCACACGTTTTTAGAACCAACGCGGCTCCGACGCCCTGCAGGGCAGACTTGAAGTCTATCAGTATCGCCTTAAATCGTCGCAGCCCGCGCAAATTCTCATAATCGTAATGGTAATCGTAATCCTCTCTCGAAGTTTTGGTTGCGGCTCGGCCGCGCTGGGCTGTATCGCCGACTTGCAGTCGGTAAAGCGTCGAACACTACCGCGTGTTCGTAAATGTCGAGTCGGCGCAGGCTGCAAGCCTCCGATACGGCGCAGCGTGGCGAAGCCGCAACCAAATCCGGTGGGGCGAGACTCTGTCGAGCCCTGGAATATTTCCTGGCAAGAAAGTCAGGGCTCGACGGGAGTCTCGCCCCACCCAAGAATTCGTGTGGCTTGCGACAATTCCATGCGATACTGATAGATTGGAAATCTGTATACGAGTTTCTGAAATTTCTCGGTTGAGGACGCGGTGGAACGCGTCCCTGCCGGGGCGCACCTTGACATTGCCACCGTTTTTTTTCTCCCTCTCCCACGACGCAGGAGTGGGAGAGGGTCGGGGAGAGGGCAACCTCGTGTGGTGACCATGGCCAGATGTGCTTGGATGAAACGCTCCTCCTCTCCCCGGCCCTCTCCTCCACTTCGTGGAAGAGAGGGAGTTACGCCGTTGGCGATTCGGTGGCAGTGTCAAGATGCGCCCTCCCTACCGGACCAAACGCGGATTTCTTTGCCTTCAATGAGAAAGACCATTAAGAATGGCTGATAAAAGTACTGTAGAAATCGTGGCGCCCAATCTCCATATCTTCAGTCTTTGCCTCTTTCTTTCTATCGGCTGCCCCATGGTCTCCGCGGATCAGATCGCCGCGCCGACCAACGAACCGGCCAAGCCTTCCGGCGAGAACCTGTCCGGACTTCGACAACAACTCGCCGCTCATCTCGCGCAACCTCGCTTCCGCGCCGCGATGTGGGGGGTAAAGGCCGTCTCGCTCGAAACCGGAAAGACCCTCTTCGAACACAACGCCGACAAACTGCTGAAACCTGCATCCAACGCCAAACTCTATACGGGTGCGCTGGCCTTAGACCGATTGGGGCCGGATTTCCGGATCAAAACTTCGCTCTACGCCGCGGCTCCCCCGGATGCGACGGGCGCAATCAAAGGCGATCTGATCGTCTATGGCCGCGGTGACCCGTCCTTCGCGGCTCGGTTCAATCAGGGCGACCACCTGAAAGCTCTGGAACCACTGGCCGAGGCGCTGGCTGCCGCCGGGGTCAAATCGGTCCAAGGCGACTTGGTCGGCGATGAATCGTTTTTTCGCGGGCCGCCGATGGGCTTGGGTTGGACCTGGGACGACTTGCAACACTATTACGGCGCGGAAGTGTCCGCGCTCACGGTCGAGGACAACGTTCTCGATCTGGTGTTGAAGCCGGGCGCCAAAGTCGGAGAACCTGTTCAAATCATCGTTCAACCGGCGACGGATTTCGTCCGGTTTGTCAACCGAACAAGCACCGCTGCCAACGGAACGCCGCCGTCCATCGAACTCTATCGGCCCGTCGGCGAGAATCTTGTTTTCGCCACGGGCCGCGTGCCCTTGGACAGCTCGAACCGCACCGACGCGGTCGCCGTTCATGATCCGGCGCGTCTGTTTGTTTCACTCCTGCGGGAGGCCTTGGCGCGGCGCGGGGTCAAGGTCTCAGGAAATTTGCGCACCGTCCGATGGACCGGCGACGCGGATCGAATCGACTCCGAGCCACTCGTCGAGTTGGGCGCCGTCGAATCGCGGCCCTTGAGCGAGATCCTTGGCAAGATGATGAAACCGTCGCAGAATCTTTATGCGCAATTGCTGCTGCTTCAAGTGGGCGCGGCCGGAACGCCGGAAAACCGGAGAGCCACAACTGCGGCGGCTTCCTCCGGTTCATCTCGGCCGGACTTCTCCCAAGCATCGGAACAACCGCCTCTCGGACGAAGCACGACCGAAGAGCTGGGACTGGCCGAGATGAAGAAATTCCTTCGAGGAATTGGCCTTTCCGAGAGTGAGGTGCTCCTGGACGAAGGTTCCGGGCTTTCGCGATCCTGTTTGCTGACGCCGAATGCGACGGTGACACTCCTTCAATTCATGGCCCGCCACACGCACGCCAACCATTTCCGGGAATCACTGCCCGTGGCCGGGCTGGACGGCAGCTTGCGCAACCGCATGAAGGGAACCAAAGCGGCAGGCAACGTCCGCGCCAAAACGGGCCGTCTCAGATATGTCGATACGCTCTCCGGCTACGTCTCGACGGCGGCAGGAGAACCGCTGGTCTTTTCTTTCATGCTCAACAACTATTTCAATCCGGCTCGATCGGGCCGCGACGAGGTGGACGAATTGGCGGTGCTGCTTGCGGAGTTCAGCGGCCGCATGGAAAGATCGCGGTAGCCCGGCTTGTCACTCGATGAAAGCGCCAGCAGGAAACGCAGCGTGGCGAAGCCTCAACCAAACAGGGCGGGGCGAGACTCCTGTCGAGCCCTGGCATTATTTCGGGCAAAATGTTGAGGTCTCAGAATTCCGGCGGGCACTGGCCAGGTCTATGACGTCCCCGAGCATTGACTGGCCTTCTTTCCCCACACCCCGGCCCTCTCCGCATGGGAGAGGGAGAACCGTCCGCAGCGTGCGAAAAAATTTGCTGCCCCTGGTTGACGTGGCTTGGCAATGGCCCTTCCCTCTCCTTGGGGGGAAGGCGGTGTGAGATTTCCCCAACGGATTCGCGCATGATTCCCCTGAACCTAACAACGTCCAACGTTCAACATTCAACGCTCAACGTTCAACGGACCTATCGCTTGGAAGTTGGTCGTTGGACGTTGAACGTTGAACGTTCCGGTGGGTTCCTGGGGAGTCTCCAAGCGGTTCCCGCGCGCCTTGTGGCGCTCAGTTTCCGCATGAAAAATATTCTCCCAATAGCGATTGCGTTGTTTGTCCTGATCGCGGTTTCAAAGCAGGCCCTCGGCGCCATAGACACTGCTCCCACCTCCCTCCGTGCTTATGTCGAAAACAACCAGCGCCGGCAGGCCTACGGCGTTTATTTGAAAAATCACAAGTTCGGCTGGGCCATCGACGAATTGCGGCTCCACCGGGACGAGGGCAAAGAGGTCGCCGTTTCCACATTCGAGATGCAGGGCTCCTTCATTTCGGGCGGCGAGAAAGCGCGGTTTGAAGACCGATCTGTCACGCACTTCGACCTGACAGGAAAAGGGCAAATCATCTACGGCGAAGAACGGACCATGGAAGACGGCAACGAAGTCACCCGGATCGCCGTCCGGGAAGGCGATGCCATGGTTCTCACGACGCGGTCCGGCGGCGGCGAGACGAAACGCCGTATTCCCGTGCCCAAAGAGACCCTGCAATCCATCCGTGATTTGGAAGCTTGGCTGTCCGGACCACCGAAGAAAGGGGCAAGATTCCAGAGCTACTCGACTTCCTGGAACGAGGAAAAGATCGATACCAAGGAGGTGTATCAATATCGCGGCAAAAAATCCATCCTCTGGGGCGGTGTGAGGACCAGCCTGCATTTGGTGGATGTGAACATCGAGGGAATGGTCGTCGCCTTCGAAGTGCTGCCGGATGGCACGCCCCTCAAGGGAATGCTGGGAGGCCTCTTTGAATTGCGGGCGGAAGAGGAACCGATCGCAAGGATGCCCGGCACGGCATCGTTCGATATGCTGGAGGCATCCGCGATCAAAGTGGACAAAGACTTGGGTGACCCGGCGAAACTCGAATCCCTGACCTTGCGGATTACGGGCTTCGGCAACCGCACAATGCCTGTCTCGCACCGGCAACGGATCAAGTCCCGCCGCGGCCAGACGCTGACTCTGGAGCTGTCGCGCGATCGGCCGGCGGACAAGCCTGTGCCGCTCACGTCCGCTGCTCGAGCGGAATTTCTTAAGCCAACTCCAACGATCCAGTCAGACGACGAAGCGCTCCGCAACCAGGCCGAGGAGATCGCCGGCGGCGAGCCGGACGTGTTGTGGAAGGCCCGCCGGCTGCAGACTTGGATTTACACGAATGTCCGGCAAACGACCGCGGCCAACGCCTCGTCGGCTTTGGATGTGTTGCGCAATCGCGCGGGGGATTGCACGGAACTCACGCTGCTCTTTGTGGCGTTGGCCAGAGCCGCGGGCATCCCGGCCCGCGAAGTGGGCGGCGTGATGTACGTCAACGAAGGCACGCCTTTGTTCGGCTGGCACGCTTGGGCGGAGATTCACGATGGCCGCCAATGGGTCGGGGTCGATCCCACCTGGAACCAGGTCTATGTCGATGCCGCGCACCTCAAACTGTCCGAGGATTCGAACGACTGGGCTTGGGTGAATCTTCTCGGCCGGATGAAGATTTCCGTTGTGCAGTTTTCAGGCGGGAACTGACACCTACGGCTGAGTGGACGATTCCCCTCCTTGCGTCCGTGCGCGGTAAAATTGAGACGCTCGTTCGCTGATGGGAATAATCACGTCTGCCGGTCGGGTGTCACCGTTCGCGGTGATTTGTGTGACGGTTTCCCAGGTTCTCAAGTCAAGACTACGTTCAATGACGAAGGTTGTTCCGGCTGTCCCAAACAGCGAGAGCTTGTTCCCGACGAGTGTCAGACGCGGCCGGGTTGGAGCTGAGCCCGCCGCTTGGGCGAACCGGATCACCTCACCTGCGACGATGATGGTGCCGAAGCGGTCAGGTCCAGTGTTCGATGCGACTTTGAATATCACCAAGCCGCTTCCATTTGCGTTTTGGCCGGTCAGGATTGTGATCCAGGGCGAAAGCGCTACCGCTTCCCAGAACGCAGATGTTGGCACAGTGACCTGGACTTGCCCCTGGCCGCCATCTGACGGAAAACTGGTAGCAGATGGCGTGACGGTCGCGGTGTAACCGCGTTGAGTAATGCGAATTTGCTTGTCGGCTACATTGAACAGGGCAGTCCTCGAAGCGAGGGGCGAATTATACGGGCTGACGGCAAAGAGAACGTCTTTGTTGCCGACTGCATTCCCCGGCATGGGAACAACCCATGACGCATCTTCCGGCCTGGCGTATCGCAGTGTCCAGGCGGCTCCGGCTTCGGGCAAGATACCAATCAGCACAGCGCCGCCCAGTTCACTGATAACGGCGTTTACGTTGTCGCCGTACCGCGTCATCCCGGCGCCAAGTGGATTCAGAGTCACCGTGCGGCCGGCCTGAGCAATGGCGAAGACAAGCCCCGCGATACTGACAATGCCTTGCCGAGTGTCCGTCGTATTATTCTCGTTGACGAACACGAAAACGACCTGTGGACCGGTGTCGCTCAAAGAGTTTGTTCGGACATTAGTCCCGAGCACAAAGCTCAACCAGGAATCCTTGCTGACGGCGGTCCAGGGCACGCCGGATGGTAAGAGGACGCCGACCTGGACAGTTCCGCCGGCTGCCGGGACGGATTCGCTGGTTGTGCTCAGAGCTGGAACAGCCGCAGCCTGCGAAAGCGTGAAATACTGAACCCGTGGCGCGAGTTCCGCACTGACACTGGCCACTTCCTGCGCCGAGAGTGGGCGCCCGTATGCGCGAATTTCGCCCTTTTCCGTCATGACAGCTCTCAGGTCCATGGGGGTCTTGGCGGTCGTCGGCTGAGAGAAAAGCGGTATGCCGTCAAGATAAACCGTTAAGCTGACGCCGTTGGTCAAGACAAGTGCGGCAATATGTAGCCGATCCCGCAAGCCGTCCGCTAAAGGCCAGTCCAATGATGGACCGAGACCTCCTTGCGAGAGCCTCAAGGCATTGTCCATTCTTACGAGGTCGATTGAACCGCCGAGTCCAAGGCTTCGGAAGTCCGATTTGAATCTGCAGGCAATTGCCGTGCCTCCGTTAAATGACAGTCCCGATGAATTCAAAACTCGTTCGCCGACATTGTCCAAGCGAAGAACGTAGCCCGTCACAGCCGGGTCCCTGGTATCATCAGGGCGACGATCATGCGTTCCAGTCGAGGCGCCCTCAAAACGGGCAGAGTTCTCAGGACCGCCGTTACTGTCCGGTTGCCCGCGTTCCCACGGGATGGTACCAGGAAAAAGTGTGTCCGCCAATGTTAGCAACTGCTGCTTGCCGGTTCGAAAAGTCCGATAATACCCAGAAGCTGAGAGTTTGTTGCTCTGGAGAATCAAAGGTCCAGGATTTTCCGGTGTCGAATCGGAGAGCCTGGCCGCCGTTCCTGCCTGTGGTGCGTGAGAAATCTTTCAAGCCGGCAATGCCCACTTGTGCCACAATCAAGTTGTCGCCAGCCGAAGCGCCGTCGAAAACAAGATGCTCTGACAGGCCTCTCCGCAGATCCGGTGCGGACAAAGGATCTGCCGCAGAAACGGTAATCACAGCGTCGCGTGGGGCTAGCGTGCGATTTGGCGAGATGACAAACGCGATGGTGTCATTCCCGATTCCCTCCGCGCCTGAGACGATTTGCAGCCAGGGAACGTCGCTCGTGGCAGGCCACGGCAGGCCGGGCGTGCCGGTGACGTTGATGCGGCCTTGGGCGCCCTCATCTCCGCCGACTGTACTCGTGGGAACAATGGTCAAGGTGGGATTCTGGTTCCCGGCCTGGTTGACAAGAAATGCTTTGGAGCCGACAGCGACGCTTCCCTGGCGAGGTTGGTAATTCTTATTTGGCAATATGCTTAGTGTGACCGTTCCATTGCCGTTCCCGGGGCCAGGATTCACGACGGCTATCCAGTTCGTCAAAGAAACCGGCTTCCACGATTGTGAGGCCAACGCGGTCACATTGAACGAGACGATGGTGAGTTGGTCCACGACGACGGCCTGTTGCGGTTCGATGGTTAAGTCGATGCCGTTCTGCGAAATGCGCACGACGTTCCCGCCCACGACAAAGGTTCCCTCGCGTGGCAAAACTCCATCGTGGGGGGCCACAGCGAATTTGACCGTGTCGTTTCCGAATCCTCTTGGCCCGGTGAGAATGCGGATCCACGACGCAGTGCTTGTGGCCGCCCAGAGTGTCCCTGGCAACACCGTGACGGTTAATTGATTCGTCCCGCCTTCTTGGCCAAACGCAAAAGCGTTCGTGCTAAGCGTGGAACCTCTCCCGGACTGCACGGCTTTGAAGCGCACCCCACCGGTGAATTCGATGTACGCCGTGCGAGGTTCGGCGTTGAAATTCTCGTTCATCGCGTAAACAAGGAAATTGGGAGGAACAGGGGTGATGCTCAGCCACGTTGCGTCGTCGCCCGGTTGATCGGGGACAATTGCTGCGGTCCAATTGCGGTCATTGGGTCCGGATCGCACGGTGATCGCGGCCGACCAATCGCTTGGGTCGTTGGCGCTGTGCTCCCGCGTTTGCGGATCGATTTCCAGAGCTCGGAGCAGAGTGGGAGAGGCAAGCAAAGCCACGAGGAATACGAAGGCGGACAGAGTGGGTTTCATCTGGACATGGTTGTTTTCACTTCACACTGCGCAAACTCCCGCTCTTGATCGAGCGCCCCCGCCACTCGACGGTCGGCAATCAAGGCAGAGCTTTTTGAACATGATGAACCGCCCGAGTCGAGAATCCCTACAGAATATTTCGCGGGATGCAGATACGACTCGTCTAAGCAAGAGTGAACGATCAGAGACGTTCCGGCAAGAGTCTCAAGCCAGTCGCTCGCGCAACCTGCCGGTTCTCAGGTTGAAAACTCAGGAAATGCGTCGCCGCCTCTGCCAACGCCAGCGCCGGATGCAGAATGAAGGTTGGGAGCGGAACGGTCCTTGTGAAATTGCGATTCCAACCAATGGCCAATCTGAATGCGGTGTCCCATTCGCCACTGGTGACAACAAATACACCTTCGTCGAGATACTGGTTCCATTGCCTCAGCGCTTGCGCGCCGATTTCCCGCGCTTCGGACTTCGGAGAGAGCAACTGGCGGGCAAGTCCGTTTTCAAGGTGGAATTGGTGAAGGAAATTCAGGCGGTAGGGAGGGTTGAACCGGCTCGCGGCTTGCCAGGCAGTGCCCCGTCCCGGGGATTTGACGACCAACGTCAGGAGAAAACCGAGATCAAAGTACGGCGTCATTGACAACGGCCTCAATGACCTTCTGCCCGCCTCTTTCGCTGTAGGTGTGTTTCTCCAACTCCGCCAGGAAATTCGGCTTCGCGTTAGATCGGAGGCCCGTCTTGGTGAAGATCCCGACGGTTTTGCCATTTTGGGTTACGACCACTGACTGGCCAGGCTTGAGGCTCTGCGCGTGTTTGCTGAAGCCATGCTGAAACTCTCGCGCATCGACTTTTTTCATGGGAGCTAAATTGTTGGGCATATCGACTGCGGTCAAGTCAATTGCTCGCTCGTACGTCCGTGCTCTACAGAACGACATGCTTCTGCATGCCGTCTGAGCCAGATTGGACTACCTCGAAGCGCACTCCGCGTCTTAGTTTTCCTCGGCTGCGGGCTGCAAGTTCGGCGTGGTAATTCTTGTTCGCCGCGTCTTGACCAAGTTTCGCAATTAAAAGAGAGTCAAGCCATGATTCCAGCCGAATCTCTGCCAACCGAATTGCCGGTTGTTCGGCTCCTGAGCCGCCAGGAGGCGGAGCGGGAAGATCGCGTCTTCTGGCATTCCAAAACACCGGCGGAGCGGCTGGCGGCCGCCGAGCAATTGCGACAAATCGCTTATGGCTACGATGCTGCTTCCGCCCGAATTCCGGCGATTGCTGAATTCACTGAACTCAAGCGGCGTTGAGTATCTGCTGGTGGGCGGATACGCGGTCATTTTCCACGGCTACGTCCGCACGACCGGCGACATGGACATTTGGATCGCTGTGAACCCCGACAATGCGGCCAAGGCGGAGGCAGCCATTCGCTCGCTGGGGTTCAATCTGCCCTGGCTCAAGCCGGAGCTGCTGCTGCAAAGGGGTTCGGTCCTGCGCATCGGTCAGGAGCCTTTGCGATTCGATATCATCAACGACATCGATGGCGTCACGTTTGCAGAGTGCTTCTCCCGTCGTGTCGAAGCCGAAATCGACGGCGTCAAAGTGAATGTAATCAGTCTCTCCGATCTGAAGGCCAACAAGAAAGCCAGCGGCCGGCACAAGGACTTGGCGGACTTGGACTACCTTCCATGAATCAATGTGCGCGGAGGTTGACCCAAGGATCCGTGCAATAACAGAACCCGACTTTGTTGGCGAATTCTAGCCCCGGACCTCCCGGCAATCGGGGGCCGGGCAATCCGCAGCTCCAAGTCCGAAATCCGATACAAATTCAAAATCCGAAAGCTCCGAGGCGCAAAACGGCGCGAGGCCGCATGTTTAGGCGTTTCGGAATTCGGACTTTCGGATTTGTTTCGGATTTCGAAATTCGGGTTTCGGATTTTGGGCGGAGAAAGAACGCCGCCGCGGAACGATTCTGCAAATCCGGAAGATATTCTGCCGGGGTGCCAAGAATCCCTTGCGTACGCCACAAAAGCCCGCGCTCCCTGCGCGCGGGCATTGTGGTGATCAGCAGCGATAGTAGCTTACCACAAAACTCCCCAAAAAGGTCGGCTTCAAGCTACCTGGTGAGCTTCACATCCTGTTCCGTCTCACCCGCTGCTTTCAAGCTACACCGCACTATCGCCACGGTAAGAATCGGCTGCCTTCCTCAAAACTTTAGCTTGAATAGTACGCGGACCTTGGAGTCATTTAATGTGGGCCGGGCATTTTGCCTGCCTCTGAGTTGGCTGCGACAACGCCCAAAGGAGGCAGGCTGGAAGCCTGCCTTACGTTGGCGAACCGGCCGCAGAAACACTCGCTCGAGTGGATCAACGTCGATGAATGTAACGGACATACTGCTCCAGAAAGGGCTCCTGACGCAGGAACAATCAAGTGCGGCGGTCGCGCTGCATCAGGCGCAAGGACTGCGTCTGGATCGCGCCCTCCTGCAACTACGCTTGGTCAGCGAGACCCAGCTTTTGGAGGCCATGGGAACCCTCCTGGATATCCCGCTCGTGAATCTCGCCGACCTCACGATTGATCCGGAAACCCTCCGCGCGCTCCCTTCAAAGTTCGTTTTTCGCCGGCGGTTGGTCCCGATTGCCAAAGAAAACGGGACCTTGAGCGTGGCCACCAGCGATGCGTTCGACATGAACGTTTTCGACGATATCCGCCTGCTCACCGGACTCAACGTGAAGCCGCTGCTCGCGCCGGCCGAGGAAATCGAGAAACTCATCAAGTCGCACTACGGCGTCGGGGGCGACACCATCGATGAAATGGTGGGGACCGGGGAGATGGCGGTCGTCCGCGAGACAGCCGAGAGCAGCGAAGATCTGCTCGAGATGGCGCAGGAAGCCAGCGTGATCAAGCTGGTGAACGAAATCATCGTGGAGGCGATCAACGAACGAGCCAGCGACATCCACATCGAGCCTTACGAGCACCAGCTTTCCATCCGTTACCGCATCGACGGCGTGCTGCAACAGGCTTCGGTGCCTCCTCAGATTCATCAATTCCAGGCGGCGATCATCAGCCGCATCAAAATCCTGGCGAGCTTGAACATCGCGGAGAAGCGCCTGCCGCAGGATGGCCGCATCAAATTCCAAATTGGCGGACGCCAGATCGACGTGCGCGTGAGCGTCATTCCCATGCTCTTTGGCGAAGGGATCGTCTTGCGTATCCTGGACAAAGCGAGCGTTCTCTTCAGCTTGACCGATCTGGGCATGGATCAAGACACCTTCGCGGCGTTCAAAGGGCTGATCGCGAGACCGCACGGCATCATCCTCGTCACCGGCCCCACGGGGAGCGGAAAGACCACGACGCTTTACGCGGCTCTAAACGCCATCGTCGGCCCCGATCTCAAGGTGCTGACCGTGGAAGACCCCGTGGAGTATCACCTCCAGGGAGTCAACCAAATTCCGGTGGATCATCGCGTCGGGATGACGTTCGAACGCGGCTTGCGCGCCATCCTAAGGCATGATCCGGACGTGGTGATGATTGGTGAAATCCGCGACCTGGAGACCGCGCGCGCCGCCATTCAAGCGGCGCTAACGGGCCATTTGGTTCTGTCCACGCTGCACACAAACGATGCCGCCTCGGCGCCAATGCGATTGATGGACATGGGCATTGAGCCGTATTTGGTCAGCAGCACACTCATTGGCACCATGGCGCAGCGATTGGTCCGCAAAATCTGTGTGCACTGCAAAGCGCCACAACCGCCGCATGCCGCGTCTTGCCCGGCCGACCTGGTGCTCGCGCCTGGGGAAACCATCTTCCACGGAGCCGGATGCGCCTCCTGCCGCCAGACGGGGTACCGAGGGCGAACTGGCCTTTACGAATTGCTGGTGATGAACGACGCAGTCTCCGAGATCATCATGGAGCGCTCGCCGGTCTCGGAGTTGATCCGGGTGGCCAGAGCCAACGGTTTGAGGCTCCTGCGCGAGGACGGCTGGCTCAAGGTGCGGCGCGGAATGACGACGCCGGACGAAGTTTTGAACTGCACCGCGGTGTAGATCGAATATGGGCGAATTCCAGTACACAGCAAAAAACGCCCAAGGCGAGAACGTGACGGGCGTCGTGAGCGCCGACAATGAGGCGGCTGTTCTGCGGGTTTTGGATGAGAAGAATCTGTTTCCTGTTTCGGTATCTGACGCCGCCGGCGCAGCGCGCCGCAAACAGAAAACGGCCAAGCGGCGCATTTCCTCCCGGGACGTGGGTGTCATGTACGGCCAACTCGCCGACTTGATCGGATCGGGTGTTCCGTTGTTGCGAGCGCTCGATTCGCTGATCAAATCCACGGTCAACGCCAGACTGCGGGACGTGCTGAAAGAAATTCGCGCCTCGGTCGCGGACGGCCAATCGCTCACCGCCGCGATGCGCGAGCATCCGCGCGTTTTTCCCGCGCTCCATACGGCGATGGTCCAAGCCGGAGAGCGTGCGAGTTTCTTGGAGGATGTGCTGCGGAGCCTCTCCCACTTCTTGGAACGATTGGATGAGCTTCGGAGCAAGGTTTTGGGAGCGATGATTTACCCCGCCCTGCTCACCGTGGTTGGTCTCGCCGTCATGATCGGAGCCTTGATCTTTTTTGTTCCCCGATTCGAACCGCTGCTGAGCGGCGTTCACCAGAGCTTTCCCACCCGGCTGCTCTTCGCCCTGAGCCATGCCGTGCGCGGTTTCTGGTATTTGATCTTGATGGGGATGGGTGGGGCCGGCGGCCTGCTATGGTCCGGCCTCAAGAGCGAAACCGGCAAACGCTGGATCGAGGAGTGGCGCTTGAAGCTCCCGGTCGTTGGCACCGCGCTCCGGATGGTTGCCATCACGCGGTTTTGCCGCATCCTCGGCACCATGCTCGCCAATGGGGTACCATTGCTCCAGGCCTTGAGCATCAGCAAAGACTCGACCGGCTCGCCACTGCTGGCCGATCGCGTCGGCGAAGCCGCGGAAAATGTCCGCGCCGGCAAACCGCTGACGGAACCGCTCCGCGCCGGAGGACTTTTTCCGGAACAAATCATCGCGATGATCACCGTGGCCGAAGAATCGAACCAATTGGAGAAGGTTCTCCTGCACATCGCGGACACCGTCGAACGCCGCACCAATCGCCAGGTGGACCAAGCGGTCCGCTTGGTCGAGCCGCTCATTCTGTGCGGTGTCGCGGCCGCGATCGGATTCCTCGCTTTGGGGCTGCTGCTTCCAATCTTCACGATGGCCAGCACGTTGACGGTGAAATAAGTCGCGGCGCGGCCAAACTGCTCCGAAGCCTGAATTGATGGTTCCTCGCTGATTTCGGCGCCCCGTCTGACGGGCAAAATCCGAATGACGAAATCCGAAATCCGAAAGAATCCCGAAGTCCGAAGCCCGAAGTGCAACCGGACTCCGAGTGGATTTGCGGCCACGCTGGTGAAGGCCCGGCGACGCCAGCCGGTGATGGAAGTGAAGGCGATCTTCCTGCGGGCCTCGACCCTGCCAGGGCGAAACTCGGAATTTGAATTTCGGGCTTCGTTCGACATTCGTCATTAGAGATTCGGCATTTGCCGCGCTCAATTCCGCTGAAGACAAGGAGGGGCAGAATTGTTGCCGGGGGCGACAAAATAAGTTCAGTGCACACCCGCGCGACCTGTGCTATACTGGCGGCTTGGGAAGTGACCGAATCGCGTCGGCAGGCCGCCGGCCAGGAACAAATTGAATTTTGTGGCTCCCGTAATCGTCCGAACCTCACGTAAGAGCTAAAGCACTATGATATTGCAGAGAACATTAGACAGAGACCAGCCGTGCGCGCGAACCAGCGGCTTTACACTCATCGAGGTGCTCCTGGTGATTGTGATTATTCTCATGCTCGCCGGCGCCTTGGTGGTCTTCGTGCTGCCGCAACAAAAAGGAGCCGAGAGGAACACGACTCGATTGTTGCTGACCCAGATTCAAGCTGCGCTGGATACTTATCGCCTCAACGTTGGTTCGTATCCGAGTGAAGACCAAGGCGGCTTGGGAGCTCTCTTAATCAAGCCGATGTTTGAGAATGAGCGCCTGGGGGAGAAGTGGCAAGGTCCCTACCTCAAGCCTGGCACCAAGCTGGAAGATGCTTGGGGGAATATCATCCACTACGAGATGATCGATAAGAGCCAACTGACGGAAGCCGCAGGGCCGGACTACAAACTTTACTCGGTCGGTCCGGATGGACAGCCCGATACGGACGATGACATCAAACTCATCGACGAAAAGGAAACGGAAAAGGACTCCAAAACGGTGTTGGATCAATGATCCGCTCCCTTCGCTCGGATGATCACACATTCACGCAATTCTGAAGTCCGGCGCACGCGCGAAGGTTTCACGTTGATTGAAACATTGCTGGCGACGTCCCTGTTCATGCTCTTGGTCGGAGCAGCCATCATCAGTTTGGAGCCCTCCAGCCGAGGCAGCGAGTTGGATCAAGGCGCGGTCCGGCTGGAAAGCCTGCTTCGGTTTGCCCGCGCCGAGGCCGCCAACACCGGGCGCCGTGTGCGCGTGTCGTTCGTGTCCAATTCGAAGGAAACGACCGTTCCATCCAACCAGATCCGCGTTGCTTGGGAACCGGAGCCGCTCGCCGAACCGGAGGTTTTTCAGGAATTGTCCTGCGCCAAGTGGGAACTGAGCGGCTGCGATGACGGCGTGAACGTGGAGCAGGTTCGATTGATGGACTCCGACAATCTCGCGCCTGCCGGCGGGCTTAGCGAGAGCGAGCTTGAGGATGAAGACGCGCTGACGACGCCGTCGTCGGAGCCGGCGCCAATTACTTTCAATCCGGATGGTTCCAGCGACTCGGCGGAGATTGTTCTTGCCGCGCGCAGCGCCGACGACTCACGGCGCGTGACCGTGCGGGTGATGGGGCTCACCGGAGTGATTTCCCGCGAAGTGACCACCGACACCAAAGGGGAACCGGAATCGGACGGTCACGGGCGAACGCAGGACAGCAGCCCGATTTCGGCGGCTGAATAAAAATCAAACAGAGCGGAATGGCTCGTCGTGTTGGTGTAGTGTTTTTTGTCTTCACTAAATCCTCCCGTCCACGATGGCCACGACAACAGCCAGCATTCAAGCAGACGAAGGCGTCCGTGCTCCTGGAAGTTGTCCTGGCGCTGACCCTGTTTGTCTTCGCCGCCACGGTGATTACGGGCGGTCTCAACGCCTCCGTTCAGGAGGTGGAGCGCCTTCGTCTGAACGTCCACGCCAGCGATTTGGCCATCTCGGTTCTGTCCGAAGTCCAAATGGGTTTGAAAGCCCCTGAGGCCGCCGGCCCTGAACCGTTTGAACCGCCTTTTGATGCGTGGACATGGCAGCTTGAAGTTACCCCGGTCGAGAATCTTGCGGGCGGCCCATCGTCTCTCCGCAATGTGGAAGTCATCGTCCGCCACCAGACTCGGCCCATCGTCCGGCGCTTGACTCAGTTCTTGCTGGCCCCCGCGGCAGCGAACTCAACTACGCCTTCCCCGGATAACCCTCCGCGGTCGATGGAAGAGCCGTTCCCTGAAATTCCGGAGCTTTGATGTGAACGCGCACTGCGTCCATGAATTCGGTAGCCGCCGACGTGAGGAGGCGGAACCGAATTTACGATTTACGAATTGCGATCTACGATTTGCTAATGTCCGCCTAGTTACCTCGGCGGCTACCAAACACCCGCAATGCGCCTTCACACTACTTGAGGTGGTCTTGGCGGTTGCGATCGCGGCAGGCATGCTGGCGGTGGTGCTCTTCTTTTATACGCAAGCGGCAAATCTCCGCGTCCACTTGTTCTATGAATCCTCGCGCATATCGGCGGCGCGGCTGCTCTTGGACCGCTTGACCAAGGAGCTGAGCAACGCCCGGCGGTGCGATTCGTATCAGACCGGCCTCAGCGGCGGGCCCGAGCAGATCGAATTTGTGCGGCTCGATCCGCCCGCCTCCTCTTCGTGGACGAATAGCCCGGAACCCGCGCTGACGGCGCCACCCTCTCCCTTCCGCGTAATCCGATACGCCACTCTCAGACCCTCCGAGGGAACCAATGGCGTCAGCAATGCGGCTACGAATGTTCTCGGCATTACCCGGTCGGAGGAACCGTTGATGCGGCGGACACTTGAGCTGCCGGAGGAAGATGAACTGTCAGTAACGAACGCGGTGCCGGCGCGGCGCAGTCCCGTTTCCATCGATCAATTTCAGTTTATCCGGTTTCGCTATTTTGATGGAGCCGCTTGGCTGGACTCGTGGCCGGGCCCAGGCCTCCCTTGGGGTGTCGAAGTCAGCCTTGGCGCAGAACCTCTTCCCGACGATTCATTGGCCGATGATTACCCCTACGAAGTTTTTCGGCGTGTGATTTACCTTCCCGGCCACCAGATCGGAACGGCCCGCGCCGGCTTGGACGTGCTGCCCGATCCTTTTCCGGGATCGGAACGAGGCGAGATCGACGCAACGGCATCCGACAAAAGCGATGGGTTCAAATGATGGATGGTTTAGTGAGAAGTATTGAGTCGGAGTCGGGGAGCACACGCGCCCTCGCGTGTTTCGACTGGCGCCCCGCCGGTCGAAATCCGAGCGTAATTCAGCGTATGAACGCTGAGAGGCCTAAGCGCGTGTTTGAAGAATGGGTGGAACGGGCTCCCAGCCCGTATTCGATGGCAACTTGCCATCGAAAAGAGCGGCAGGCTGGTAACCTGCCGCGACAGGCCCGTGGCCTGTTCCGCCTAGAACCCATTTTTCAAACACTCTCCAACTGCACTCCTCCGGTCGGCGAGCGCGCTCATAGCGTCTCTGAACCCACCCCTGCACCCCTCCGAGGAGGGGAACGGACAATGGCGGCGCGCAACGCGGCTCCCCTCCTGGGAGGCGTAGGGGGAGCTGGTGTGGAATTAAGAACGGGCTCACGTTTGTGCCGAAGACATCTTGCTCTTGCTCGTATTCTTAATCTCTCCTGGAAGTTGCAGAGTAAGATTAAGAGCAGGAGCAAGAGCAGGAAACATCGGAGTGTCCTTGATTCAACAGCAGTGGGAGCAGGG
>JACQWK010000616.1 GCA_016209525.1 Verrucomicrobiota bacterium | reverse complement strand
TTGGTCGGGGGTTCAAATCCCTCTGGGCCCACCAGACTTGCAGACGAACCGACAGGCCAGGGGAACTGGGGTCAACTCCTAACAATTAACAATTGCCGCGCTCAAGGGAAGGCTGCCTCAGCCATTCGGCATAGCAAGATCGTGGCAGATCGAGCGGGTGCCCCAATTGTTAAGTTGTTAGGAGTTGACCCCACGCAGACAAAGATCGCGACAAAGGTCTCGGAAGCCCATCCGTTCGCCGATTATCTGATTACCTCTGCCGCAGGCGGTAAAACGTCTGTTTGGCAGAAATTGGTTCCTTCACGGTCAGCCGATTGTTTTGCAGCGCCGGAGGCGTCGGGACCGCTGACCAAGAACCCGAAGCCAAATCTTCGCTCGCTTCCAGTGCGAAATTGCTATCCGGCTTGGGCCACGAAAGGATCAATTCGCTGTTCGACACGTCCACCTTCACCGTCCGCGGAATATGCCAAAGGGCGATGTTGGTCGAAGGCGAACGACCCGCCGAGGTAAACTGTCCAGCTACTAACAGCAAACCATTGGCGTAGGCAAGGGACGTCACTCCTCCCCCAGTGATGCCGGTGCCCATCTTCGACCACGCACGGCCGTCCCATTTGGCCACGCCGTAAGCTTCGACTCCGCCGACGCTCATAAACGCGCCCCCAACGAACACTTCTTCATTGGGGCCAATAGCAATGGCCCTCACGGGCAAGGTGTCACTAACACCCTCGCCCAAGGGATGCCAACGGCGCCCGTCCCATCGCGCAATATTTGTCACGTTGCCAGGCCCGGCGAGCCGGAAGTCACCCCCAGCATACAGCGAGCCGCCACTCCAGATCAGCGCCGCAACGGTTCCGCTGAACGGCGGATCGGGATTGCGTTTCACCCCATCACCAAGGCGGGACCATGCCGTTCCGTTCCATTGGGCGATGCTTGCTGCCTCCAGCGTGCCGGTATGCTCGAACAGGCCTCCCACAAGGAGATTCGTGCCATCAGTCGCCAGCGCATGCACGACCGCGCCGTCCCACCAGCCCCCCGTTCCAAGATGGTTGGTTTTGAAGACTCCACCGCTCAGGTCGTGCCAGCGTGCACCATCCCAACGCGCGATCCGATTGGCCGCAATGCCGCCCGCCATGGTGATGTATCCTCCCGCGTAGAGGTTGGTGCCCACGAGCGCTAGAGCCGAGACAACGCCGTTCACTCCAGCCCCTAATGGCAACCATTGGGTGCCATCCCAGATGGCAATCTTGTCCGCGGTGGCGACCCCAATCCGGCTGAAATCGCCGCCGATGTAAAAGACATTCCCGGATACATGCGCCGTCGCGTATGTTCCAAAATCCGATCCGGACACACCAAATCCGGCATCCCAATGCGCGTCGGCAATCCCAAATTCCGGTGCTACGACTTGGAGTGCGAATCCGCTCAGTCCAATCAGGGGCGCTGCCGGTGGAGGAGGCTCACCTCCGCTCGGGAGCACTCCAATCGGTTGGGAGTGTCCTCGGATGGTTGAACTCCCGTAATCCTGTCCATTGTATTCTTGAATCACGACGGTGGCTTCGGTTCCCAGCGGGACGTTTCGTGCCGTCACTTCGATTGGATTTAGGTAACCTGCGGAAAGTCCGGTTCTAAAAAACGTGGCCGCTGACGGGAGAAGGGGGCCAAGCGGAGGACCAATCAAAAGGACGGCCCGAAAGGATGCGTCTGAAACCGGCGTGGTTCCGTCGGGCATCAACACCTTCGCATCAATCCCAAGATCCGGGATTCGATTGCTCAGCGAGATGGTTCCTTGACCGAAACAAGGCGCAGCCGACAGGAAAGCGGCGGTCGCAAGAAGCAGCGCGGCTGTGGTCGAAGACCCAGCCGCAGCGCGGTCGAACTGCCGGAGTGCTGCGGCTCGTGCCACGCACACAGCCGCGCTCTGAAAAATCGTCGCGGCTTGCGGCGATTTCCGTCCGTACTGACAGAGTTCACTCATTCTTGTCTTAGAGCCCGGAAGAACCGCCCGGGCCCGGCTGCTTCATACGCGACATTTACCGTGACCGGTTTTCCTTCGTGCACCACCGTCGTCGCAAGCGCCCAGGTGCGAAAGTCGGCAGTGGATTCGATTCGATAGGTGCCCGGCACGCCGTTCAGAATGAACTCGAGCTGGCGATTGCGTGACAGACTCGTCAAAACCAGGTTGCGCGTTTCAAGCTGAATCTCCGCTCGCTTGCTGAACACCGAGCCAAAAGCGTTGTTGACCTGCACGACGTACTCGCCAAGCGAAGTGGATTGAACATTCGTAATGGCCAATCCTGCGTTCGTCGCCCACGCCGTGGGGACGGCGTTGTGCCACCATTGATGGGAAATCGGCGGTGAGCCAGTGGCCGTTGCCGACAACGCGAGATTCGCGCCATGCAACACAGTTCGGTTCGACGGCGAAACCAAGATGCCGGCAGGCGTCGATTCAGCGCTGAACTTCAGCAACAATCCGAAACATCCTGAAGTTCTGCACCGATCCCGAGCCACGACGTTGCCCAGCTTATCGAAGCCGACATTTGACGCGCCGAATCCACGTCTTGTCCGCCACAATGGACGGCCCTCGGAGCTCAGTTTCAAGATTCGAAACCCAAGTTGTCCGACACAAATCGAGCCGTCCTCGGCCACTGCAAACGCGGGGGGAACGGAGGTGTTGAGTGGGAAAGGCATAACGAACCGCCACAACTCTCTCCCCTCAGAGTCGTATTTGATCAGGACATCCTCTGCTCCGCCGGGGTGTTGCAGGATGCAGGTTACCAGCGCGACCGTGTTTCCGGCCTTGTCGATCCTAAGTGCTCCCAGGTCCACAACCGACAAAGCTACATACTTTGAGCTCGCCCATCGCCGCTCTCCTTTTCCGTTGAACTGCGCCACGACCAACATGCCCGCCCAAGCGCGGGCCGCAACCACGTTTCCGTTCGCATCCAGGCCAAAGGCGGTTGGAGTTCCCCATTCTTTAGGCCATCCGATTTGCCGAATAGATCGCAGCCTTTCTCCAGACTCGTTGAATTCGCTCGTGAGAAAGTCAACGGAACCGTCGAGGTTCGTCGAAGGGTGAGTGATGTAGAAACGATGGTCACCCGTCACGGCCAGGGCAACGCCCGGAGCGTCCCGCATGATCCGCTCCAAACGACCGTCTGGCGTGATGAACGACGTGCCGCCCGGCGATGTCAGGACAATCCGGTCCTCGGACAACTCAGCCATGGTTATGGGCAAACCGCCTTCGACGTACCATAGCACGTTACCGTTCGGATCGTACTTGCGAACGCCTTGAGAGCCCAAATAGACATTTCCGCCGCTGTCCGCGGCCAGGCAGGAAACATAGGCAGGTGCGGGAACAGACCAGGCTGGTTCAATCTCGGTGGAGACGCTCAGATAAGACGGCGGACTGGCGACGCTGCCAAACGCGTTGCTCACAACAAGTCGATACGAGCCTGCATCGGCAAGCTGGATGTTAGTTACGGTCAAAACGGGGGACGTTGCGCCCGGGACGTTGGTGCGGTTGCGTTGCCACTGATATTGCAGTGGCGGAGCGTCCACGGGCTCAGCGCGGAATTCAGCGTTTTCCCCTCTCCATACGAACTGATCCGCAGGATGAATGCGAAGTGCAGGAGCCTGTGCCTGTCCACAGGAACAGTCCGCCGTAAGGAGACAGAGGCAAAGGCACAGATCTCTCCCACGGACCAACCGACATATCGTTGCATGCTCAAATTGCATTTCAGACGCCAGTGCCTGCACTGACCTGAACTGGAAGCAAGGTGTCCAATAGATTCTGAGTGAATGCTTGGCGCCTGGAGTCATAACTCCGGCTTGCTTTGGTTCGCCATCATCTGAGGTTCGAATCTAAATCGCCTGGGCGCGGTCTCACCGGTGCCATCAGGAGTCCTCGTCTTACTAGTGCCACACCACGGCAGGGCTGCAACCGAATCGATGAACATCGAACATCGAACATTGAACACTGAACTTCCAACCTGCTGGGGTAAACACCCTAACTCCGTTCCTTTGACTTGGAACCGGTTTGCAGGAGAGTTGGGAAGTTTTGGGCCCGGTTCGTAGTCGGCCCCTGAGCCTTGGTTCTTTCGAGTTCCTGAAGCGAACCGCGCCGGCGGAATTTTCAGAGCGCCGGAAGTGCTGTCGCTGTAACCGCGACTCTCGAATTTGCGTCATGTCGGTGGAATGGTCACGAGACGTTTTTTCGTGCCAGGGCAAACACCGGCTCTCGCACCTGCGGCTGCGGCAAAGATTTTGTTCCGGCGGAACCGGATTACTCTCGGGAGCAGCCGAGGCGCCCACCCCAAGTTGTGTGACTGACAAGAGAGAACTGCTGCTCGAGCTGCAAACAGGAAGGAGGCAGCCTGTGGGAACGCAGGCCCCCGTCCTGGCCAGTGCCAATGCGCCTTGGCGAGGCCTGTGGCTCGAACACCATCGGTATTCGCCCTTCGAGAAGACCGATGTTTGCTGCCTCAATCACGTCATTTTTCTTCATCTTCAAACTCCGGCAACCATGGAATTGAAGAATGGCGAGCGGTTCCACGAGACCCGCATTCTCCCCGGCCAATTGGGCATCCGGCCGGCCTTGTCGCCGTTTTCCATCCGCTGCCGCGACAGCGGAGAATGTTTGGTGGTGTCGCTCGAACAGAACTTTCTTGCGTGCGCGACTTGCGAATTGGGCAATGGCGATTCCGCGGAGCTTGTCTTCGCGCACGGCATCGAAGATTCCTTTCTTCAGGCCGTTTGCCTGGCGCTAAAGGCGGACGTGGAATCCGGTTGGCAGGGCGGGCGGTTGTATGGAGAGTCGCTCGCCACGGCGCTGGCGGTGCACCTGGTCAAGAATCACTCGGCGCGCGGGGCGCAAGTTCGGGAATTTCGCGGAGGCTTGGCGAAATACCAATTGCGGCGCGCGCTCGAATATATCAACGAGCACCTGGCCGAAGAGATTTCTCTAAAGTCGCTGGCGGCCATCGCGGACTTGAGCCCGTTTCATTTCGCCCGAATGTTCAAGCAGTCCACCGGCTTGGCGCCACACCAATACTTGCTGAAGTGCCGCGTGGGGCGGGCCAAAGAGCTGTTGCTCGACACGAACGCGAGCATTGCTGACGTAGCGTTGCGGCTTGGATTTTGCGATCAAAGCCATCTCTCCACGCATTTCAAGAGAAGTTACGGAGTGACGCCGAGAACATTTGTTCGACAGATCATCGGCCGCAAAAACGTTGGCTGAAAAGCAACAATTTAAGTCTAGCTCCACGCTCTGAACCGTGAATTTCGATTGAGGTCGCGCTGCACCGTGGACGGCCGAGCGCATTATGCCACCTTGGCCACCCGAGACTGGTTACGGCGAATTCGCCGATGAGCGCCGTTTGAGTGTTGATGAACTCGGTCTCCTTCAACAATGGATTGAGGAGGGCGCGCGGGAAGGAAATCCTTCGGATTTGCCTGCGATTCCGCTTTCAACGAGCTCTCCGCATCAACCCCGACGATGGCATCGCACGCGGCTATCTCGATCAGATTGCAGAGGCAAAAGCGGCCCAAGCGCTTCCCCAAAAATAAACTTTGGCTTTGAAATAGTGTCGGATTTGGCTGCGGCTACGCCGCGCCTGGAGTTTGGACATTTTCGACCGCGATCCAGGACATTAGTCGCAGCGTTTGTCCGCCACGGAATCCCTTCGGGATTTTTCTATTGGAAATGTCCAGACTCCAGCCGCGGCTTTGCCGCGCTATGTAGTATCACCGATTTGCAGTCAGCTAATCGACGAACACGAATTCATTCGAGAGCAACAGCACCTGTGCGTATTGCTCCCAAGGAGTGAGCGGTCGAGGCGGCGCGATGGGCGGGCCGCTGAAATCTTTCTTTGCATTCCATTCCGTTGGGTAGCCGGTGACGGAACCGTCCGTGCGTCCACTTGTCATTTTGATGATTGGACTCCAAACAAAGTCGTCGCTGTTCAGGTTTCCATTGAGGTCCACCACGAAATCGACGGTGTCACTCTTCTCGACTGCCAGAGCTTCCACTTTGGTTTCGGCTTTATTCTTGTGTACGGTCCAAGTTCCCACCGCGCCTTGCCGGCTCGAAACTATGCGGGCGCGCACTCCGTCCCCGGCGTCGTGTTCGTGCCGGATAGTTCCGCTGATGGAGATGATGCCGTCCATCGGCGCCGTCCAGCGCCGGATAGAGGCGTGGCGGAGATCGTTTCCGGTGTGGCCACCGTCGGCCGTCAGGCGAACCCAGCCGATTTGCGCATCCGGCCACTTGTCTCCCCCTTGCCAACCATCCCCCGAGAAGTGGGGCAACAGCGTGAAGCTTTTCACGCGAACTGCGGCCTCGTCGAATTCGCCGTAGCCGTAATGCCAGACCGGAACCGGAGGCGGCGGAAGCTGGAAGAGTGGCAGCGCTTCCGCGGCCTTGACGAAGCTCAACGCCGTCTGAACCTCTTGCGGTTCGGCCTGGCGCTGGAAAACGGTGTGGAACAGTTTTTGGACTCGTCCGGCCGACTCATTGAGTTCAGCGATTTCGCGGCGTTGGATCAAAGCCCGCGCCCGTTCCACCGCGAACGGGCTGTTCATAAAGAAGAGAGCCTGCTGCGGGACCGTGGTTTCGGGACGCTGCGGGCTGTGCATGTCCGGATTGGCAAAATCAAAGACTCGCAACGCACCGGGGAGGAATTGGCGGTCGATCAGCCCATAGACGGTTCGTCGGGAGAGGAACGGCGGTTTCAACAACTCGACCGGCGCGCCGCCGATCCGGGCATCCAATTCTCCGGTCACCGCGAACAACGAGTCGCGGAGGGCTTCAAAATCCTGCCGGCGCCGACTCATTTTCCAGAGCAAGCGATTCTCAGGATCAATCCGCAGCGCAAGCGCGCGAGCAATCGAACTGTCCCCATCGCTGCTTTGCTGATACACGCTGGAGAGCATGATGGATCGATGGAGCTGCTTGATGGACCAGCCTTCCTTCATAAATCGGCAAGCCAGCCAATCCAAAAGCTCCGGGTGGCTGGGCGGCTCGCAGCGGGTGCCGAAATCGCTCGGCGTCCGAACAAGCCCAGCTCCGAAGTGATGATGCCAAATGCGGTTCACCATCACACGCCCGGTCAGCGGGTTCTCCTTGCTGGTGATGGCCTGGGCCAGTTCCAGGCGTCCACTCCCGTGTTCGAACGGCCGACTGGTTCCTCGTCTCAGGACTTCCAGGAACTGCCGCGGCACCTCATCCCCTTTGTTGGCTGGGTTGCCGCGAACGAAAACACGCGCGTTCTTCGGATTGGGCCGGTCCTCCAGCGCGACCGCGTACGGCGGGGCGCCGGCCGATTTGATGATCCACCGTTCAATCTCTGCGTGCAGCTTCATGAGCTGCACGCGCGTCGGTTCGTCGAAGTACCATTCCAAATCCGCCGCCGCGAGCACCGGAATATTCACCGGGGCATTCGAGCCGTAGAGCACCTGCCGAAGCTCTTCCAAGTCGCGGTCCGGCAAGACCGCAGGCGCCGGCACGTGATTCGTGGCGGCACGCTTGAGTTCCTCCTGCCAGCGTTGGTGGGCAGCCGCAAACACCATGCCATACCGTTCCGCCACCTCGCGCATCGTGTTCAAAGGCTGCTCTTCGAGGACTCGCACGACGGTTCCGTTCAAGCCGCGCGAAAGGCCATCGCTCTTTAGGCGCTGGAGCACCTGCGGGGCGGACTGAGCGAATTCCGCCGCCGGGAGCGCTTCGAAGGCGTGCCAGGGCGCGAACACCGGATGAAAATCCTTCTTGGTCTGCAGCAGATAGTTCTCCCAATTTCGGACGATGGTTGGGTTGAGGTCATCCGGTCCTCGAATCTCATAGTGCTCTTCGGTCGGCAGTTTCTTGACGTCCAGCACCGCCACCAGGTAATCGGTCGCCTTGGTTCGGAACCGATTGGAGAACTCTTCCCGTTTCTGCCGCATAGTTTGATCATATTTTTCCGCCCGCTCCTTCAGTCCCTGCTCAAAGGCGAGGGCGAGCTTCTCAGGCCCGCGCGCGGCGGCTAAAGGAATCATGCCTTCCGTGCACGATGCGAAGACGCCATACAGCGCGTAATAGTCCTTAGTCGAAATCGGATCGAATTTGTGATCGTGACACCGGGCGCAGCCAACGGTGAGCGCCTGGGTGCCGCGCATCAAAACATCGATCCGGTCGTCGATGATGTCATGGATGACTCCAAGAAAACGGCGCCCCAGGGTGAGGAAGCCCAAGGCGGCGAGATCGGCGCTTGGGGTTGAGGATCGAGCGTTGAGGGACGGGAACGCTTGGTCTGCGGCGATCTGAAGGAGCAAGAACCGATCGTACGGCATGTCCTGATTGAAGGCTTGGATGACCCAATCCCGGTACGCGTAGGAATGGATGAAACGAGCCTCTTCGCGATCCCCGTACACGTAGCCTTTGGTATCCGCATACCGCGCTACATCCAGCCAATAGCGTCCCCAACGTTCGCCGTAGTGAGGCGAAGCCAACAGACGATCCACGAGCCGCGCGAAGGCTTCCGGCGATTGATCCGCCGCAAAAGAGTCCACTTCCTCTGACGTGGGCGGCAATCCGGTGAGATCGAAAGCCGCCCGGCGCGCCAAGGTTCGTCTGTCCGCAGGCGGCGAGAAGGCGAGGCCTTTCTCCTCGAGTTTGGCGAGAATGAAGAGATCGATTGGAGAACGCGCGCGGTCTGGATTTTTGACCTGCGGGACCGGAGGTTCTACGGGGGTCTGGAAGGCCCAGTGGTTCGTGAAACGTGAAACGTGAAACGTGGATTCGAAAACGGGCGAAGTCTTAACAACGGCGTCTGAAGGCGAGGCGAGAGGGGGTTGGGCCTTCAGGCCGATCAGACCGGCCCAAGTGACCCAAACCGCAACAGCCCGGTAAGCGCTCTGCATAGGCAACGCCTAAATCTAGCGGGCCAGGCGGCTTTTCAAAACTGAATTCTTCGAGAGTCCCCTTGCCTTCCCCAAGCCTCACGGCCCATACTCCGGCCATGCGCCCGCGATGCTGCCCGATTTTTCTAATTATTCTGAGCCTGGCATGGGCCTTCGAACTGACCGGGGCGGAAAGCCAAATCGACAATCTGCTCAAGCAAGCCCGCTCGGCCTTCGACAACGGCAATCGGGAAGAAGCAGTAGCGCTCGCCCAAAAGGCGATTGAACAGGATCCCAAGAATCCGCAAGGCTACGCCCTCCGAGGGAGGATGCACGATGCCATGCGGCAATACGAGAAAGCCATCTTGGATTACGATACCGTCCTGAAGCTGAACCGTCAGGAGAAGCAGATTTACCAGCTTCGAGGCAGCGCCCATTTCAAACTCGGCCATATCCAACAATCGATTGCCGACTTTGATCGGTTCATCCAATTGGACCCCTCCCAAGCTCCGCATCATTGGCAACGTGGCATCGCTTACTACCACGCCGGCCGGTACGAGGACGGCCGAAAACAGTTCGAACTGCACCAGACGGTGAATTCAAACGACGTCGAAAACGCAGTCTGGCATTTCCTCTGCGTGGCGCGCGGCGACAGCATCAAGAAAGCGCGCGAGCGCCTGATTCCAATCCAAGGCGACCGGCGCGTCCCAATGATGACGATTTACGCTCTGTTTGCGGGCCAGGCTTCGGCCGAGGACGTGTTGGCCGCAGCCAAAGCGGGAGAGCCGTCGCCGGAGGAATTGAAACAGCGCCTCTTCTACGCTCACTTGTATCTGGGCCTTTACTATGAGGCTTCAGGAAACAACAAACTGGCCAAGGAACACATCGTGAAGGCTGCGGAAGATTTCAAGGTCGAGCATTACATGGGCGATGTCGCCCGCGTCCACGCCAAGTTGCGCTGGGAAGAATGGATGAAGCAGTGACGTTCTGGGAATTGAACTGACTCCGTTTCCCCTCACCCAGGCCCTCTCCCCAGGGAGAGGGTGGAACGTTTCCCGCGCTGTGTCGAATCCGTGCGCGTCGGAAGCCCTGGGCCGCGGCTCCGGATTCTCCCTCTCCCCGTGGGAGAGGGCCGGGGTGCACTGTTGTTGAATTAAGAATGAATTCGATTCCATCCCGAGCAGGTCTTGCTCTTACTCTTACTCGTAATCTTAATCTCTCCAGGGAGTTCCGGAGTAAGAGTAAGAGC
>JACQWK010000054.1 GCA_016209525.1 Verrucomicrobiota bacterium | reverse complement strand
GTGGCGGCGCGCGGCCATCCTGGCCGCTGCGGCCCCCACAACCTGCGCGGCTCGATTATTCCCAGGCCTCCCGGAAGAACAGAACCGCTGCGGCCTGGAAGGCCGCGCTCCGCCTTCCACCGACAACTTCGGGATGCGCCCGGCCTTACCGGCGGAGCTGAAAATCAATTGACTCTCCTGACCGCAATTGAAAATGCTCGGCCCATGGAACAGCTTCTGGAGGACATCAGGCGGCCGGATGCCAACCACCAGAGAATCGCCGAAAGGGTTGTGCGGACTTCAGCCTCGTTGCCCCAGCTCCTCCAAGGCCTCACGGCTGAGAAGGCTCGAGTCAAATTCGGCTGCGCCAAAGTCGTTCGTGTCGTGAGCCAGCGGCATCCGGAACTACTGTATCCGCACTTCGACTTCTTCGTCGGGTTGCTCGCTCACGAGAATAAGATTCTCCAGTGGGAAGCCATGTTTGTTCTGTCGCGCCTGGCGCAAGTGGATGGCAGCGACAAATTCGCTTCGATCTTCGATCAGTATTTTTCCCCGATTCCCGGCCCCATGATGATCACTGCTGCGAACGTGATCCGCGGCGCGGCCTGGATCGCGCGGGCCAAGCCTCAGTGGGCCGACCGGATCGCGCGCGAAGTGCTCAAAGTCAGACGCGCCAAGTATCAAACGGCGGAATGCCGCAACGTGGCGATAGGCCATGCCATTGTCTCACTGGGGGAGTTCTTCGACTTGATTCAAGATCGAGGACCTGTGCTCCGTTTCGTGCGCCAGCAACGCAGAAATCCACGGAACGCTGTCCGGCGAAAGGCAGCAGTATTCTTGAAGAAGCTCCGGCCAAGCATTGAGAAATGCAGGAGTGGCTAGCCACGGCGCGCCAGGGTTTGGACTGCGGCGATTTATCGCCGCTTTGGCAAAGCCAGCCTAAACCGGCCAGCCGGCTGACCGGCCCGCGGGCTCTCGGAGAAAGCGGCGATGAATCGGCCGCACTCCAAGCGCTCCGCGTTTGCCGATGCCATCTGAAGTGCAGGCGCCGCGAAGCGGGCTATGGAGGTGTCGAAGTCGTGTTAGGCCAAAACTGGCTCAAAGCAGTCCAATCCCACTGGACGAAATGCCCAACCCTGCCATCCGCCTGTCGAATCATTGTGTGGCTTGACCACCCGCCGACGGGATCATGCGCTGTTTTTCCCAGGCGTCGAAGTTACCATCTGCCTCGACATGAAATTCTCCGTGCCCGTCGGCAAAGCCGTAAGCTTTCGCCCACTTGCCGTCGAGCGTCCGCCAAGCCTGTCGTTCCCGGATCAGGATGATGGATCCCGGATTGCTGAGTCCTTTTAGGACGTCACGCGATCCCTGCAAAACGATTTCAAACTGGTTCGCCGCCCGGAAGTATTCATCCGCATCGAGGAAAATGGGATCGGACTTCAGAGCACTGGCGAAATAAGGCGCCGCCTGGTCCCAATTGGCCGGCAACTGATCTTGGTGATCCGAGGCATACAATATCAACGGCAAAGCCACCATCTTGGCGACGCGCCCTCGTTGCATTTGGTGCTCAAAAGCCGCGTTCCACTCCCGCTCTTGAGGTTTCTGCCCCGCTTTCGTCAGCGCGGCCCGCAAATGCCGGTTTTCCTCGCGCAGCTTCTCCAACTCATTCGTTTGCTTCCTCAGCAATCCAATCTCGCCGCGGAGCCGCAAGAGTTCACTCAACTCATCAGCCGTGAGCGAGCTTCTGGTTCGAACGGTGAGGTTGGAAAGCCGCTGGTTCTCCGCCGTCAATTGGCCCACATGCTCCGCTTGCTGCCGCAAGGCGCCGTTTTCTTCGCGTAGTTTCAACTGTGATTGATGTTGCAGCACCATCGGACTGGCCGCTCCCGCGACCAACAAAGCGCCGACGATGCCCGTTTTGATTTTGTTCAAGGCCATAAGTTCCAAAATGGTGAGAGTGGTTCCTGTTGTGGCTGCCGCGCCCGCAATCGAGGCGCTCGTGAGGGTGGCGACGAAGGCTTGAGGAGCTGCGGCCACCGCATTGGCAGCCAGCAGCGAAGCGAGCGCCGCCGCGCTCGAGGTCACGCCTTTCCGCGCGAGACGCGCGCGCAGTTTGTCGAGCGCACGCTCCACCCGCATGCGCGCGGCGTTTTCGTTCAATCCCAGCACTGACCCCACTTCCCTGAGACTCTTGTTTTGGAAGAAGCGAAGCAAGACCGCGAGGCGATCCTTCTCACCCAGGTCGTGCATCGCGTCCTCCAACACGGGGCGGAGTTGTTCCCAATCCGTGTCAGGAGCGGTTCCGCGGAGGAGTTCATTCATAACGTTGGCTTCGTGTTCGCGCGCCTTGCGCCGCTGTTCCGTACGCATCGCGCGCCGCGCCATGAGCCGCGTCGTTGTATAAAGCCACCCCGCCAGCGTGGGATGCGCCGCGAGGCGTCCGGCATGCCGGGCGAGTTCAGAGAAGACCTGCTGGGTCACGTCCTGTGCCCGATGGACATCGCCGCCCAGGAGACGAAGCGCCGCGGAATAAACCAGGTCCGCATAGCGCCGGATCAAATCGCCGAAGGCGGACTCCGAGTTCTCCGCAGTGTAGCGGTGCAGCAGTTCAGCGTCGTCGTTCATCGCGTCTCGTATTGACGAGACCGTTGGATGAACAACAGGTCGGCGTTTGTCGTCCCGGCTTTAGCCGGTTCGGGCCGCCTAAAGGCGGGACGACAAACCTTCCGCGCGTAGTCCATCCCACGGTCTCCTCTGTAACGTAATGCCCGCAGAAGGAGAAAACGCACAAAAAACTTCGAATGGAATCAGAGCGCCCTGCCCCGCAGCAGCCGACGTTAAGAGGCTCAAGACTTCTGATCCCGTGGCATCTGCATGAGACTCGCGGGCTTCGTTCAGCTACCAAACTCTGATGCCTATGCATCAAAGTTTGGCGCGTGAACCGAAGAACCAGGCTGACGTCAATTCCTTGGCTAGGCTGACTTTGAGGCTTTGATTTGCGCCACAGATCGAGGGGGACGGGCCGGAACTTTGATCCTCATTGCGCGAGAAATCCCAAGCCCAGCGGCACGATTTTCCGGGTTCAATCACGCGGCCAGTCGGCTCGCTTCATTCTCCCGCGGCGGGTTGCTCGGCGATCAGTTCGAGGCCGCAAAGAACAGGTCCAGCTTGAGATCCAGGGGCTCTGTTGAAGGCGACTTTCAATTCCTTTTGGATGATCACCCCGTTGATTTCTTTAACCACGCCTCGAAGACTGCCGCCGGCCGCTTTCGCGACGTCAAATCTCTCCAGCACGAGTTGGTCCTGGAGTGATACGTCGAAGACACGCTGCCCAAGCTGGCGTTCTTCCGGTTCGGCGAAATGCAGCCGGACCGTGTAAGGCGCCGGCGGATGAACCTGCCGCTGTAGCGCAGGCTTGGCGCTTTGATCGTCGGCCGTTGCCGCAGGCGCTGAATTCGTAGCCGTTCTCGGGGATGGCGGCCTGTTCAACCCGGGTCTGAGAATCTCCGGAATGACAGTAATCGCCTCGCAATCCCGCACCCCGGAAGCGATGACCCAACCAAGGCCGGGTCCCTCCACCTGGGAGATATGGCTGCGGAAATAGCCGGTCTGGTCGCCGGTGACAGTGATCTTGAGGCTGGCCGATTCGCCACCCACGGTTGGGTATTCCAGCCAAAGAGTCCCGTCCTCGGCCCGGCGATCGCCCGGCGCTCCGAAGTTGATGCCAACGCGGGTGATTCGGTCGCCTTCTTCAGCGTCCAGCCCGAATTGGCTGCACGTCCAGAGTTCCATGTCCGGCATGTGAACGAACGCGAGCGAAGTCTGATTTTGGTAGGAACAACTGCACGTGCGCGTGTAATCGGGCGCGTTAAGCACGCCGTTGGCCACTACGAGGTTGGCCGTGCAGCCCGACCTGAACCCGCCAAGGTTGCCCGTGCCGCTCTTCGTGAGAAGATCGTAAAAGCCCGCGGCTCCGGAGCGGAAGGTCAGGAGATTCTCGCTGGCGACGATGCTGTTGCAGCCGTAGGTGCGGGAAATGCGCCACGGTTCTAATTTTCCGGTCAACGGATTACGCACCAGATGCGGGCTGCCATCGAGCAACTTGAAGGCGCCGCTGGAGGCTTGGTAAGAGTTCGCGCTGGTCAGGATGAGATCGTTGTGCAGGATGCAAGGCCCGGTGTATTTGCGCTGCAAATCCTGCCATAACACGGCGCCATCTCTGCCGCGATACCCTGTCATGCCCTGGCCGGCCTCGTCTCTCAGCCGGTCGCTGGCGCTGGCGCCGGCCAGCAACAACACATCGTTCCGCCTGGAATAACCCAGCCAGGTGCCGAAAATGTTCCCTTCGGTTTCCCAAAGCAACTGGCCGGTCTGGGCCTCAAAGGCCGCGATGCGGTAGTCCGACGGCGCGTCCGCGCCTCGCCGCTTGAGTTTGTCCTCGGCGCTCTTAGGGAGTTTGTCCAGGCAATAGACTCGTCCATTTCCGGCCACAATGCCGTTGTGGATGAATCTATGCCGGGCCTCCCCGCGCCAGAGCAGCTTGCCGGAATAACGATCGAAGGCGGCCAAACCATCGCTGGCGGAAAAGTCCTCGATCGAGTTTGTGCTCGGTTTCCCGGCGACGCTAAATTTCTGGCTGTAATGCGCGAAGCCATCGCCGGCGAGCAGGATGTTGTCCGTAATACCGATGTAACCCCACTGGGGCCGTTCCGATTGTCCGGACTTCGGCGGCAGCGCGATCGTACGGCGGCGCAGGCCTGTTCTGGCTTCAAGGACCTGACACGAGCTTCCCTCCACGACATAGACCTCGTCTTCGGTCGCGACAAAATTGGCGCCTCGCGCGTTCGCCCCGGGGAAATGACGTTGGTTCGACGCGATGCTCAGTGGTGTGTTGGTGTAGGTCTCGTTGTAGTAAATCCCAAATGTGCCAAGATCTTCGAACTCGGTGTTCCACAGCATTCGCCCTGTGTAAACGTCGCGTGCGCTGATGCTGTTCAAGCCCTGAATCAACAGCCGGCCGCCGACGACTTGCTCCGGCGGGCCATGGCTATGGCGCGGCAGCACGTCCCTGTTCGAAGCCCCGCCGAACCAGAGAAGTCCCAGCGGCGCTTTGACTCGGGCATCATCCGACTTCACGGTGTTGGCAACGTCGCCATATTGATGCGTCCAATCCGCGGCGTCGGGAAGCGCTCCTTCGCGAATGACCAGCAAGTGGCCGGGCGATGACTTCACCTTTGCCCGCTCGAGTTTCGAATCCTGGATCAATCGCGCCAACTCCGGCTGCGCGCTGTCTGCTACCGGCAGGCGCAAAACGCCGCCGTAAGGCCGGACTGAGTCATAGACGGCCTGAAGCACCGGTCGATTCCGGAGTTCCGCAACGAGCGATTCGCCAACCACGATGAGATTCGCGATGTATGGCGGCGCTTTGAAACTCACCGGGTCGCCGACATGCACCGTCACTCGTGTGCCGTAAAGCCCGGCCGCGTCCAAGCGCCGTCGCAGCCGATGCACTTTCTCCTCGTTCGGGTCCACGGCGATAATTCGAAACTTGGATTCAAGCGCCAATGCTCCCAGCAATTGGTCCTCTTCGACGCCAAACCAGAGTGCGTAGCCTTCGTCGGTGTCGGCCTGCTTCAGAATCGACTTGGCCTGTGCGGCAAGAGATTCGGGCGGCCTCCTGACGCTTGAACCACTGGGCAATGATGGCCCGTCAACTGGCAGGCTGGAAGCCTGCCCCACGTTCTCAGAGCGGATGGTTATTGGTTCGGTATTCTCACTGCCGAAGGCGAGGATTCGGCCATCGAGGGTCACAGCGAAAAGTCTTCCGCCTGCGGCCAGCAACCGCAGCACTTCCCTTCGCACCGGGTGCGACCAGGTCACGTGCGGCTGTTCGTCGCCGGTGGGAAGATCGACGGCGCTTAGGGTGTCGGTGCCCGCGGCGTATAATCGCGGGCCGGCCTTGATGAGATCACCCGAAGCATCGACGGGCAACTCCCACACGACTTGCTCGCCATAGGCTTGAAGAACTTTGCCCCGCGCGTTTTCAGAGGCGGTATAGAGCCGATTCCCATCCAGCACCGGTTCATTCACGGTAAATCTGCCGGCTTTGCCTGTTTTCAGGTCGTAAGCGCGGACGCCCCGCAATCGCGTATGCACGTAAAACTCCGATTCGTCCGCCACGACAAACGAGCCGCCGTTGCCCTTGCCGCCGTCGGCGATATGAAAATAGCGCAACTCGCCGGTCTTGCGGTCAAACGCGGCTGGCACGGAGCGTCCGCCCGGAACCAGCAAGAGGCGATCAGTGGCCACAAGTCCGCCTTGCGGGGCGACCCCCGCAAACGCAGGCGCGCTGTGCGGTTGCCGGATGTATTGCGATCCGGTGTCATCATTGAGCCAGGCCACCTTTCCGCTTTCAGCGTCCAAAGCATAGATAAAGGTTCCCATGAACGGCCAGATGCTCGCGGCAAAATAGACCTGGCCATCGCGGAGAACCGGTCCGCCGCGAGCGGGCCAAGCCGAGATCATGCGTCCGTTGCCCAAGACCTTGCGTTCCGATGGTCCCCCTCGGAACTTCCATTTGAGCCGCCCAGCTTCGGCATCGACGCAATAAAGGCAGCCGTCGTCGCTGGTGAAGTACACCTGGTTCTGCCAGGCGACTGGAGGCAATCGAACCGGGCCGTCGGTGTAAAATGTCCAGAGTTCCTGGCCCGTCCGGATATCGAGCGCCACGACTTTGTCGGTGTCGTTGAAACCGACGAACATCCGGTCACCCAACACGACCGGCTCGAAGACTTTATCGTAAGGCATCAGGTCGTGATTCAAGGGATCGTCCCAGACCTGAACGCGGGGCGCGTATTGCCGAGTCCATTGCAGGTGAAGTTCGGCGGGAAGTTTTTCTGGAGAGGCCGCGCTCCGATGGGAGTCGAATCGCCACATGGGCCAATCCGCGGCGGTGACCAGCAGAGTGGAGAGCGTCGAAAGCAGCGATGCGATGACCGTACAGTTCATGGGCGGATCATGGTTTCGGTTAACGTTGCAAGTCCGGCTTCGTGGCGGTTTTGAGGAAGCACGGACTGGTTGGATTTAAGCAGAGCGGCAGGCCGGATGGAACTATTATCTGTCACCCGTTTTCCTCTCAGGAACTCGTGGACGTTCGGAACTCCCAGGCCTAATCTGCCGCCATGCGACCGGTGGATATTCAGCAGATCGGCTGTGACGTTGCGATCAAGTGGGACGACGGAACCGAAAGCTACATCCCTCTGGAAACCCTGCGGCGGGCCTGCCCCTGCGCCGGGTGCAAAGGTGAAGTCGATGTGATGGGGAATCTTTACAGAGGGCCGGACAAACCGTTGACCCCACTCGCCTTTCAGCTTCGGCAGATCGCGCGCGTAGGAGGCTACGCCATTCAGCCGATTTGGGCCGATGGCCATTCCTCGGGAATCTTTTCCTTCGATTACCTTTCCAGGCTGGCGAGCGCGCAGGGCTATTGAGAAGGCCGTGAGATGGACGACAGCGCGGCGTTTGTAGTCCCGGCTTTAGTCCCGGCCGCCTAAAGGCGGGACTACAAACCTTCTCCGTGTAGTCCATCCCACAGTCCCTTGTAATTCGATCAGGCTTCGCC
>JACQWK010000615.1 GCA_016209525.1 Verrucomicrobiota bacterium | reverse complement strand
CGCCCAGGCCGCGCGATGCCGCGCAGGAACTGGAACTGTTGCCACCGGAATCTGCGGCGACTGCCTCAACCAAAGAGGAAGGACGATGAAACTCATTCGCCTCGTCAAACAAGGCCTCCAGGCCCTGGGCAGCCACAAACTGCGCACGTTCTTCATGATGGTCGGCACGCTCATCGGCATTGCGGCCCTGACTGTCATCATGGCGATGGGCGCCGGCACCGAACGCGCCGTGATGAAACGCGTAAGTGTGTTCGGTTTCCGCGCCATCATGGTGATGGCCGGCGGGGGCAAGACCTTTCCGCCGTCCCCCGCCGACACCCTGCGGCTAGACGACGTGGACGCCATCCGGAGCCAGGTCCCCGGCATTGAAGCGATGTCCCCCACGATGCAGGCGCGGAACGCCACCTTCAAAGTCGGCGCGACCCAAAGCCAGGCCGGGGTGTTCGGCGTGGAACCGGATTGGCATCTGGCCTGGGATTGGGATGTGCAGCGTGGCGATCCCATCAGTGGCGAAGACGTGGCGGCGCTGGCCCGGGTGTGCGTGCTGGGCCAGACGCTCAGCCACGCGCTCTTCGGCGACGCCGATCCCGTCGGCCAATTTGTTCAAATCAAGAACGTCCGTTTCCAAGTCAAGGGAGTGCTCGAACCCAAAGGCACCAGCCCGATGGGGACTGATATGGACAACCGCGCGCTCATTCCGCTGACCACGGCGATGCGACGCTTCCTCAACCAGGAACACCTGAGCCTAATCCGCCTTAAACTCAAAGACGACCGCCAACTGGAAGTCGCCGGCGAGAAGATCCGCGCCATCTTGCGCGAGCGTCATCACATCACTCCGCCGGAAGAGGACGACTTCCAGGTGCGCACCGCAGCCGACGTCGCCAAAACGGTGCGCGGCATCTCCGGGACGCTTTCCACCCTGTTGTCCGTGCTGGCCGGGCTGAGTCTGCTGGTGGGCGGCATTGTCTTGATGAACATCTTGCTAATCTCTGTGAGCGAACGCACCAAGGAAATCGGATTGCGACGGGCGCTCGGCGCCACGCAGCGGGACATCTTCCATCAATTCCTGGCCGAGTCGTTGGCGGTGACGCTGCTCGGCATGCTTTTGGGCAGTGGGCTGGGCTGGGCCATCGCGGCGGTTCTGGCTGCGTTCACACCGGCTGCCGTGGCGCTCTCCTGGACGCCTCTCGCCCTGGGTGTCACGGCCGCGCTGTTGACCGGCTTGTTCTTTGGAGTGCAGCCTGCCCGCCGCGCCGCCCGGCTCCGTCCGGTGGAAGCGTTGCGATGAAGCTGGGCAAGAACCTTTCCCTGTCCATCGAAATCCTGGGCGCGCACAAGCTGCGCACTTTTCTGAGCGTCATTGGCATTGTGGTCGGCGTGGCGGCGGTGGTGCTCATGGTGGCCGCCGGACGGGGCGCGGAGGAAAACATTCTGAACCGCATTCGTTCCATGGGCGTCAACCTGATTGCGGTCAACGCCGGACAAACCCGGATTATCGCCGGACGGCAGCGCCAATTGTCCACGGTCAAAACGTTGGTGCCGGAGGATGCGGCGGCCATCCTGGCCGATTGTCCTGCCGTGGCGCTGGCCGCGCCGGTGCAAAGCAAGAAATCCACGCTCCGCTGGGAGGACCAGACCGCCAACACCACGGTGTTGGGCATGGCTCCAGCGGGGTTCCTCATTCGAAACATCACGGTGAAAAAGGGACGGACGTTTGCCGAGGAGGAGGAGCGGGCGCTGCTGCGCGTGGCCGTGATCGGGACGACGGTCGCAACGAATCTGTTCGGCGGCGGCGACGCGGTGGGTCAGCAGATTCGCATCGGGCGTGTGCCCTTTGAAGTCATCGGTTTGATGGCGCCCAAAGGGCTGGATGCCGAGGGTGTGGACCAAGACGATGTGATCGTTATTCCGCTGCGCACCGCCATGCGGCGCGTGTTGAACGTGACCTATCTCCAGTCCATTTACGTGCAGGCTCAAGACAGCGGTTCCCTGGAACGCGCCGAGAAGGAAATCCGGAGTGTGCTCCGGGAACGTCATCGGCTCGGCGCAAAGCCGGATGACTTTACCATCCAAAACCAGGCCACGTTGCTGGCGACAGAACGCGGCACCTCGCGGTCCTTGACCGCCTTGATTGGCAGCGTGGCCGGGATCTCCCTGTTCGTCGGCGGCGTGGGCATCCTGGCAGTAATGCTCATCTCCGTGCGGGAGCGGACGGCGGAAATCGGCTTGCGCCGCGCATTGGGCGCGACGCGGCAGGGCATTCGCGTTCAATTTCTCCTGGAAGCCGTTTTGCTGGCCGGCGCGGGCGGCGGGTTGGGAGTGTTGCTGGGCGCTGGAAGCGCGTGGGCGCTTTCCGCCTTTACAGCCTGGGCCACGCTGATTTCCTGGCCTTCGGCATTCATTGCGCTGATGTTCGCCGGCGCCTTGGGCGTGTTCTTCGGTATCTACCCCGCTTCGCGCGCCGCCTCGCTGGAACCGATCCAGGCACTGCGGGCAGAATAGTCCAGCACTCGCGAGGGGGTTTTTCGCGGCTCACCCGTTTATCAAGGTGAACTATGTGGATTGTCCGCCTAGCCCTTCGCCGGCCCTACACCTTCGTGGTGGCCGCGCTGGTATTGCTGCTGCTGACACCGTTTGTGCTGTGGCGCACGCCCACGGATATTTTCCCGGCCGTCAACATCCCGGTCATCAGCGTGGTGTGGACCTATAACGGCCTGAGCGCCCAGGAAATCGAACATCGCCTCGTCTATAACCACGAGCGCATGATCGCCACGCTTGTCAACGACGTCGAGCATATCGAGTCCACCGCTTATACCGGCGCCGGCGTGATCAAGGTGTTTCTCCAGCCCGGCGCCTCGGTGGACCAGGGAGTGGCGCAGATCACGGCCAGTGCCCAGACGATTCTCCGTAAGCTGCCGCCCGGCGTGAACCCGCCGTTCATCATTCAACACGATGCGTCGTCGGTGCCCATCCTCCAATACAGCCTCGCCAGCCAGAAGCTCTCGGCGCAGGAGATTCAGGATCTGGCCATGAACCAGGTGAAGGTCGGCCTTTCGACCGTCCGGGGCGCTGCAATACCTTTGCCGGCTGGTGGGAAGATCCGCGTCGTCGCGGTGGACTTGGATCTCACAGCCATCATGGCAAAGAACCTGGCCCCGCAGGATGTCGTCAACGCTTTCAATGCCCAAAACTTCGTCCTGCCCAGTGGCACCGCGAAGATTGGCGCGACGGAATACAACGTGGCGTTGGACAGCAGCCCGGCGCTGCTGGCGGCGCTGAACGACCTGCCGATCAAGACGGTCAACGGGGCGGTGATTCGCATCCGGGACGTGGCGCAGGTGCATGACGGGTATGAGCCACAACAGAACGTTGTCTGGCTGGACGGCGTGCGCGGCGTGCTGCTCACGATTTTCAAGACCGGCGCCGCTTCGACGCTGCAGGTCGTGGACGGCGTGAAAAAAGCCATGCCGCGCGTTCTGAGCGGCCTGCCGCCGGAATTGGAAACCAAGGAGTTTGCCGATCAGTCCATCTTTGTCCGGGCGGCCATCAGCGGAGTGGTGAAGGAGGGCGTGATTGCGGCGGCGTTGACGGCGCTGATGATCCTGCTGTTCCTCGGGACATGGCGGGGGACGTTCATCATCGCCGTTTCGATCCCGCTGTCGGTCCTGGCATCCATCGCCACGCTCAGTGCGTTGGGGGAAACCATCAACCTGATGACGCTGGGCGGACTGGCGTTGTCGGTGGGCATCCTGGTGGATGACGCGACGGTGGAGATCGAGAACGTCCACCGGCACATGGCCATGGGCAAGCCCACGGTCCAGGCCATCCTTGATGGCGCGCAGGAAATCGCGCTGCCCGCCTTTGTCTCGACGCTGTGCATCTGCATTGTCTTTGTGCCGATGTTCTTTCTGACCGGTGTAGCGCGGTATCTGTTCGTGCCGCTGGCGAAGGCGGTGGTGTTCGCGATGCTGGCCAGTTATGTGTTGTCGCGGACGCTCGTGCCGACGCTGGTGATGTGGTTCTATCGGCGCTTCGAATATCACGGACATCTGGCTGATGCCGGCAAGGTGGCGTCATGGCTGCGTCCCTTCGTGGCATTTCAAGACACGGTCGAGCGTGGCTTCACGAAATTTCGCGAGGGCTACCGCCGCTGGCTCGGAGCGGTGCTGCACCAGCGGAGGATGTTTGCTGCGCTGTTCTTTTTGTTCTGCGCCGGCTCGGCCCTGCTCGTTCCCCAACTGGGGCAGGATTTCTTTCCTGCCGTGGATGCGGGCCAATTTCGGTTGCACTTGCGCGCCGGCGGCGGCACGCGCATCGAAGAAACTGTGCGGCTGGTGGACCGGGTGGAGGCGGTCATCCGTGAGGCAATACCCGCCGCAGAACTGGTCGGCATCCTCGACAACATTGGCATCCCCGGCGGCGGCATTCCGCTCACCTATGTTGACAACGGGCTGACGGGCACCGGCGACGCAGACTTACTCGTGGCGCTGAGGTACGGCCACCAACCGACGGAAGGCTACGTGCGGCGTTTGCGCGCCCGACTGAACCGGGAGTTTCCCGGAGTGGCATTTTACTTCCTGCCTGCCGACATCGTGAACCAGACGATCAACTTCGGCGTGCCATCTCCGTTCGACATCCAGATTGTGGGCCGCGACCGCGAGCGCAACCGGGCTGTGGCCGTGAGTCTCGCGGAAAAAATCCGCAAGATTCCCGGCGCGGTGGACGTGCGCATCCAACAGCCGGCGGACCAGCCCGAACTGCAATTTGCCGTGGACCGCCCCAAGGCTTCGCAAATCGGCCTGTCGGAACGCGACGTGGCCAACGCGGTGATGGTCAGCCTGAGCGGCAGCGCTCAGTCGCAGCCGAACTACTGGCTGAATCCGAAAAATGGCGTGCAGTATGGCGTCAACGTCCGCGTGCCGGAATATGCGATGGCATCGTTGGGTGCGCTGAATTCAATACCGGTGCGCGCCAGCCAGCTGGGAGAAAACAACGCCCAAGTGCTGGCCAACGTCGCGTCCATGCGACGAACGAACAGCGCACCGATCTTTTCCCACTACAACGTGCAGCCGGTGATTGATGTATATGGCGGGGTGAGCGGGCGTGACCTCGGCGCGGTGCTGCGCGCGATCAAACCGCTGGTAGCGGAAGCGGAAAAGGAACTGCCGCGCGGCAGTCTCATCATCCTGCGCGGGCAGGCGGAGACGATGAACTCCAGTTTCATCGGCCTCGGCATTGGCTTGGTGATGGCGATTGCGCTGGTTTATCTGCTGCTCGTCGTCAATTTCCAGAGCTGGCTCGATCCGTTCATCATTATCACGGCGCTGCCGGGGGCGCTGGCCGGCGTCGTGTGGGGACTGTATCTCACTTTCACCACCTTGAGCGTGCCCGCGTTGATGGGCGCGATCATGAGCTTGGGCGTGGCGACCGCCAACTCCGTCCTGGTCGTGACGTTCGCGCGAAACAATCTGCGCCAGGGACAAGACCCACTGACGGCCGCTTGGGATGCTGGCGTCGGTCGTTTGCGCCCCGTGCTGATGACGGCGCTGGCGATGATCATCGGCATGTTGCCGTTGGCGCTGGGCCTGGGGGAAGGCGGGGAGCAGAACGCGCCATTGGGTCGGGCCGTCATTGGCGGACTGGCGCTGGCTACGTTCGCGACTTTGTTCTTCGTGCCGGTCGTGTTCCGGCTGTCGCACCGGCGCAGCAACATCAAGAGCGTGGAGGACTACGACGCCGCAGTTCCACCCGCGACACCGAGTTGAAGGTTTGTGGTTATGAACGCATCTGAATCGGATCAAGTGGAACCGCCCGCCAATCCGCCCTTGGCCGGCGAGTCGTTTCGTAGCGCAGACTTCCAGTCGGCTGTATCGCCGACTTCCAGTCGGCAGGCTGCTCGCCAACCCGGAGACGCGGGAGTTTCCGATGCCAGCGGGTTGGAAACCCGCGATACGGCAGGTTGGAAACCTGCGCTACGGTTTTCCCGGCTCGCTGGGGTGGTCGTGGTCATCGTCGTGGCGGTGATTGCCGGCCTGCTACCGCGCTGGCGGCAACGCGCGGCGTTGGCCGCGGAGCACCGTGAATTGTCCGTGGTCAGCGTCTCGGTGGTGTCGCCAGCCCCGAACCGGGGCGGCGGCGGGTTGCTGCTGCCAGCGGAAATCAAACCGTGGACCGAAGCGCCGATCTATGCCCGCGCCAGCGGCTATTTGAAACGCTGGTTGGTGGACATCGGGACGAAAGTGGAAGCCGGGCAATTGCTGGCAGAGATCGAAACGCCCGAACTGGATCAAGAACTGGAACGCGCGCGGCACGAGGTGGCGCAATCGGAAGCGGCGCTGGAACTGGCGAAAATCACTGCCGACCGCTACGCCGACTTGGTGAAGTCGGCCAGCGTGAGCGAACAGGAGAATGGCGAGAAGCAGGCGGACTTGAAATTGAAAACAGCCAGCGTGGCGGCGGGTCGGGCGAACGTGGCCCGGCTGGAGAAATTGCAATCGTTCGGGCGCGTGACTGCGCCATTCGCCGGAACGATCACGGCGCGCAAGACCGACGTGGGCGAGTTGGTGGCGGCGAGCGGCGGTAAGGAACTGTTCCGTTTGTCGCAGACGGACAAGCTGCGAGTGCAAGTGCGCGTTCCACAGACGGAGGCGGGCCGGATCGCGCCGGGCCTGGCGGCGGAGTTGGTGATTCCCGAGCAACCGGGCCGCGTCTTCACGGGTCAAGTGGCGCGGACCTCCGGGGAGATTTCCGCCGATTCGCGCACGTTGCTGACGGAGGTGGAGGTGGATAACGCGAGCGGGCAGATTCTGTCCGGCAGCTTTGCCCAGGCGCGATTTGTCGGCGGCAGACAGGAGGGGCGGCTGGCTTTGCCGGCGAACACGTTGTTGTTTCGCGCCGAAGGACCGCAAGTCGGCGTGGTGCTTCCGGACGGCACGGTGGAGTTGCGCACGGTCAAACTGGGACGTGACTTTGGACAGGCGGTGGAGATTCTCGGCGGTGTGAACCCGACAAATCAGGTGATCATCAATCCATCGGATTCGTTGGTGAGCGGGATGACTGTGCGCGTGGCCGATGTGGTGAAGATGGAGACACTGATGCCGGCGCAAGGGATGCCGGGAGCGGGGATGGGGAAGGCGGGAAGGAGCAAATGAAGTCCGGGCAACAACGGACTGCGGCGTCCACCAGAAGCGGTGCGAACGCGCGCTTTCCTCGTAGCCTAGGTTTCCAACCTGCCGTATCGCCGACTTCCAGTCGGCAGACCGCTGGTGAAACCCGCAGCGTTGGAAGATCGCGGCGTCTGCGGATTGGAAATCCGCGATACAGCAGACTGGAAGTCTGCGCTACCGGGTGGTTGCTCGCCTCTCTGGCGCTGCTGACGGGTTGCGCGGTTGGGCCGAACTATGAAAGACCGACGGCAGTGGCAGCGATGCCTGCCGCGTTCACGGGCGCAACCAATGAATGGAAACTGGCCACGCCGCAGGCACATCTCCCGAAAGGGGCATGGTGGGAAGTTTTCAGCGACACGGAATTAAACCAGTTGGAAGCCCAAGCCGCTGAAGCGAACCAGGAACTCAAGGCGGCCGTGGCGCGCTTCGCGCAGGCTCGCGCTGCTGCTGATGTCGCCCGTTCCGGCTTGTTTCCGCGCATTGGCGCGGGATTCACAGCAGTCCGTCAGAGTGACTCAGCCAACAAACCGCAGAGCGGCACTGGTCAGGCTTCCGGCAAGAGTTTCACCTCCGACAACTTCATCGTGCCGTTTGACCTCAGTTACGAGGTGGACCTTTGGGGGTGTGTGCGCCGTCAGGTGGAATCCGCGCGGGCCAAGGAGCAGGCCGATGCCGCCGATCTCGAAGGCGTGAGGCTCGCCATCGCCGCCGAAGTCGCCGCCGACTATTTCACGCTGCACGCGCTGGACGCGGAGAGGAGCGCGCTGGTGGCGACCATCGAGGCGAACCGCAAATCGCTGGACCTGACCCGCAATCGCCGGGCGGGAGGACTGGTTTCCGATCTGGATGTCGCACAAGCGGAGACCGTGCTGAAAACAGCCGAAGCGCAACTGCCGACCATTACCCTGGCGCGCACACGCTTCGAGCACGCCCTGGCGGCCCTGACCGGCCAGCCGGCGTCGGGCTTCAGCCTTGCGGAACGCCCACTCGACCAAGAGCCGGTGGCGATCCCGGCCGATTTACCTTCCGCGTTGCTGGAAGGTCGCCCTGACATCGCCGCCGCCGAGCGTCGCATGGCCGCCGCCAACGTGAACATCGGTGTCAGCAAGGCGGCCTATTATCCCACCATCCGCTTCAACGGGCTGGCCGGATTTCAAAGTCTGGACGCCGGCACGTTGTTCGACTGGCCCAGCCGTTTCTGGGCGGTTGGGCCGTCGCTCTCCCTCCCACTGTTTGAAGGTGGGAAACGACGCGCCACCGTCCTCCAGGCGGAAGCGAGCTACGAGGAAACCATTGCCCGTTACCGGGACACCGTGCTGACGGCCTTCGCCGAGGTAGAAGACCAACTCGCAGCGCAACGCCTCCTGGCCGAGGGATATGCGCAGGAAGCATCCGCGCTGCAATCCGCCCGCCGGCAATTCGAGATCGCCACCAACCGCTATCGTTCCGGGCTGGTGACCTATTTGCAGGTGGTCGTGGCACAAAATGCCGTCATGGAGCGCGAACGGGCGGTGGCACGGTTGCGCGGACAGCAATACGCGGCGGCAGTGGCACTGGTCAAAGCGCTGGGCGGGGGCTGGGAGGGATTGGCGCAAGACAGGGCGGAACTTTCCGCAAAACCCAAACCATGAAAACCTTTCCCTGCCACGCCGTCTATCGGCAGCAGATCGTGGACGAGGCGGCGTGGAAAGCCATCACGACCCGAGTGACGCCAGCACCAGCGCAGCGGTAGTGGGCAATTAAGCACGCGGTCATTTCGCATCGCTCCGGGGAAACGGAAGACACCTTTATCGCGGACCTCGCGGTCGGCACCAACGCGGGGCAGATCAAGACCGGCTCGCTCTGCCGCTCCGAACGCATTGCCAAATACAACCGGTTGCTGGCCATCGAGCACGAGTTGGGCGGGAAGACGCGTTATGGCGGAGCTTCCTTCAGAACCGGTGCAAGATGAGTTTGGTGGAACCTCCCGCCATTCCAGCCCCGCCGACTCCGACCAGGGCTGCATCAAGCTCCCCATCCTCTCCCCGCGAGGAACGAGTGGGGAGAGGAACGAGGAGAGGGGAATCAATGAAAACGCGCCTCCTCTCCCCGGCCCTCTCCTCCATCGGATGGAGGAGAGGGAGCTGTCGAGGAGCTTGATGCAGCCCTGGACTTCGACAACGACAGAGTTACAAGGCTTGCCGATGGGAAGATAAACCTTTAGAAACTCCGCCGTTCATCGGCAATGGAGTTCTGCCGGCCAACGTCTTGTTGAGGTAAACCGCCCGCGCAAGTAGGCTGGTGACTCCTTTGGCAACACGGCGCGGGGTGGGAGACTTTGTAAACTATGCACAGCGATTCTGGAACTCTATTGGAACGCCGTGCCCGGCGCGCGGTGGGGGCGGCGCTTTTGGTGGCCCTGGCGAGTACTGCGATCACGGGCTGCGTGCACTACCGCGCCAAGCCACTCGCCGCGGCAAAAGTTGCCGCTGATTTCGAGTCGCGCTCGCTTGCTGACCCGGGACTGCGAACTTTTCTCGAAACGAACCGCGTTGCGGGTGAATGGCCGCGTCGTTCGTGGGAACTCGAATCGCTCACGCTCGCAGCGTTTTACTTCTCGCCGGAACTGGACCTCGCGCGGGCGCGGTGGGGGACGGCCCGAGCCGGATTGCGCACCGCCGGGCAGCGCCCAAATCCGTCGGTCTCAGCTTCGCCGCAATACAACATCACCACGCTCACGCCCTCGCCGTGGATTGCCGCGGTCAGCCTGGACATCCCGATGGAGACAGCGGGCAAGCGCGGATATCGCATCGCGCAAGCACGGCATCTCTCCGACGCGGCCAAGCTCAGCATCACGGCGACCGCGTGGCGGGTGCGCGGCAAACTGCGCCGGGCGTTGGTGGACTACTATTCCGCGAGCGAACAGGAACGCCTGCTGGCTGCGCAACAAGGAGCCCGGGAGCAGAATGTGAAGTTGCTCGAAGCGCAATTCGCCGCGGGCGCGGTCTCGCCCGCCGAGGTCACGCGCGAACGCATCGCCCTCGACACCACGCGCCTGGCGGCGCAGGACGCAAAGCGGCAGCGGGCCGAAAGCCGCGTGGCCCTGGCCGAGGCCATCGGCCTGCCGGTCGGCGCCCTGGACAGCGTGGAGATTTCCTTCGCGGGACTGGACCGCGTTCCGCCGGACTTGGATTCTCCGATGGCGCGTCGTCAGGCCCTCGCGAACCGCGCCGATGTGCTTGTGGCACTGTCGGAATACGCCGCAAGCGACGCGGCTCTCCGGCTGGAAGTCGCCAAGCAGTATCCGGACATTCATCTGAAACCCGGCTATGAATACGACCAAGGCGAGAACAAGTGGGGCGTGGGGCTGTCGCTGGAACTGCCGGTGTTGAACCGGAATCAAGGTCCGATTGCGGAGGCCGAGACCCGCCGCACCGAGAGCGCCGCGAAGTTCAACGCGCTTCAGGCCCGCGTTCTGGCGGAAATTGAGCGCGGTGTGGCAGCGTATCGCGCCGCCTTGGAGAAGTCCGCCACGGCGGATTCCCTGCTGGCGAATCTGGAGAAGCAAGAGCGGGTTTTGCGCGGGCGGTTTGAGGCGGGCGACGTGTCGCGCAGCGAAGTCATCGCCGGCCAGGTGGAACTGGCCACAGCCCGACTCGCGCGCGCGGATGCAGTGGCCAAGGGCCAGCAGGCGCTTGGACAGTTGGAAGAAGCGCTGCAAAGCCCTGTTCTGCTTTCCGCCGATACGCTTCAGCTCTCCCAAGACCCAAAGGCTTCCCAAGCTCCCAAGACCCCGTGAACACTCGACTGATTCTGTCCGGGTTCCTTGCCCTACTAACAACCGCGCTCCTGAACGGATGCGGTGCGCGGCAAGAGGAGGAGAAGAAAACGCCCACCGAAGTCGCCGTGCAAGTCGGCAAGGTCACACGCATCACGCTCCGCGCCCGGGTAGATGCCTACGGGACCGTGGAAGCCGAACCGGCGGGCGGCGGCAAACCCGCTGGGGCGGCGCGATTGTCCGCGCCCAGCGCCGGAATCGTGAGGGCCGTGCCCGTGAAGGAAGGCGAGCGCGTCGAGCCAGGCGCGGTGATCGTGAAACTTGATGATCGCGCGGCGCTGGCCCAGCTTCGGCTGGCCGAACAGCAGATGGAGCGGCAGAACAGGCTCAAGGAAACCGGCGGCACCTCGGAGAAAGCGGCGCAAGAAGCCGCGCAGCAACTGGCCGCCGCCCAGGCGCAGCTTGCGCTGGTCCAGTTGAGTTCACCGATTGGCGGCATCGTGGCGCGCGTCAACGTGGAACCCGGCCAGACGGTTGAGCCGAACACTGTCGTTGCCGAAGTGATTGACCCGGCTCGGGTCGTCGCCACGGTCCATGTGCCCGCCGGCGAAGCCGCCAAGCTCAAGACCGGTCAGCCAGCGGAGTTGCTGGTGGAAGGCGCAGCCAACGCCGTCGCGCAAGGGCAAGTGCTTTACGTCAGTCCGCAGATGGATGCCAAGACGGCCACGGTGCTCGTGCGCGTTTCCGTGCCGCAGGATGCCCGCTTGCGCATCGGTCAATTCATTCACGTCCGCGTGATCACAGAGGAACGTGCCGCCAAACTCGCCGTCCCGCGCGAGGCGGTTTACACCGACCCCAATGGCCAGAGCACGCTGTCCACGGTGGAGGGGGAAATCGCGAAGCAAAAAACGGTGAAGGTGGGACTGCGCGATGGAGACCTGGTGGAGGTTGAGGGTGAAGGCGTGACAGAAGGAACAACGGTAGTGACGCTCGGTTCTTATGCGCTGCCGAAGGAAACCAAAGTCCGTGTGTTACTCAAACAGGACCAACCTTGAAGCGGTTCATCAACACGGTGGTTGGCCTGCTAATCGCCGGTGTCGTCATCACCGGGCTGTTGATTGCTTATCGGGAAATGAGCCGGGAGCGCGCAAGAGAGAAAGAACGGGAGAAAGCCGTCGCCGCACCGAGCCGGGTAAGCCGCAGTCCGCGGGGCGAGATCATTGTCACGCTCGACCGCGAGACGCAGGAGCGAATCGGCCTGACGGTTGTGTCCTTGAGCACAGCGGAACACCGAGATGTCCGCCAAGGGTTCGCTCGCGTGCTGGATGCGACTTCACTCCGCCCGCTCCTGAATGAACTCGCTCTCGCCCGGACAAACCTCCTGGCCTCGGAGAAAGAACTCGCCCGCGCGAAAGTGCTCGCGGCACAGACGAATATTTCGGAGAAGGCGTTGGTCGCCGCCGAAAACGCCGCTGGGCGTGATCGTCTGGCGGCGCAAGCGGCAGAAGACAAGCTGGCGCTGGCTTTCGGTCGCGAACTCGCGAACCGGACTGACTTGCCCGAACTGTCCCGCTCGCTGGCTTCGCTGGAAGCGGCCTTGATTCGTGTGGACTTGCCGCTCGGCGTCGCACTTTCGACATCTTCGGCCAAAGCCCGACTCTTTGCTCCTACCGACGAGTCGGAAGTGTACGAGGCCGAGTTCATCGGCCCAGCGACGACCATTGAGCCAGAGTTCCAGGGCAAGGCGCTTCTTTACCTCGTGAGCGATGCCAGGCGGCGGCTGGCTCCGGGAGCGAATCTGACGGCGATGTTGGATCTGCCGGGCGGAGCGTCCGCCGGCGTCGTTGTCCCGCGCGGGGCGCTCGTCCGCTCGGAAGGCCGCGGCTGGGCTTTTGTGCACACCGGCGATGACACGTTCGTCCGCCGCGAGGTCGCGTTGACGCGCCCGACGAACGATGGTTGGTTCGTCACCGGAGGATTCAAGCCGGGCGAACGAGTCGTGACAACCGGCGCGCAAGTGCTCCTGTCCGAAATGGGCAGATCGGCGATTCGGATGTTGGAGTGAGGAGCAGGCGTGCAAACGGGAATGGAAGAGAAGTCCCGCGAGTTCGTTGAGAAAGGCAGCGAGCTTTACACGAAAGGGTAGCACGGACGACTCGCCTGTTGTGTTCGGAGACGCGCTGAACACATTTCTCCCTCTCCTCCTCGAATTCCTTCGCTCGCGGGAGCGGGAGAAGGTGGCCGCAGGCCGGATGACGGTCGTCAGGGAAAACACCAATTCAACGAGGAGAGGGCCGGGGTGGGGAGTCGAGAATGGACTTGGTCTCATCCGGGCCGTGGAATAATTTACCAGCATGGAAACAGCAATCGTCACCGTCGAAGCCGACCGCCAAACTGTCCGCCTGCCGAAAAGCGTTCACCTGCCAGCTACGGTGTTCGTTCGTCAGGACGGTGACGCCGTCGTGCTTGAGCCGGCGAGGCCGAAGACCTGGCCGGGAAGCCTCTTTGATTCCATCTACGTCACCGATCCCGCGTTTGAGCGGCCGGAGCAAAGTCAACTGCCGCCAGTGAAATACCTGTAAGCGGCGATGCGCATCTACCTCGAAAGCACGATACCGAGCTACGTTGTCGCGCGCCCAGCCCGCGACCTCCTTCAGGCCGCCCGCCAGCAACTCACCCGTGACTGGTGGGATATGCAGCGCGAGCAGCAGGAGCTTTTCACGTCGCAGGTCGTTCTCGATGAAATCGGCGGCGGCGATGCAGAAATGGCCCGGCAGCGACTTGAACTGATGGCGCAAATCAAACTGCTGGAGCTCACGGACGACGCCAATGCGTTGACGAAAGACATCCTCCGTTCAGGCGTGCTGCCAGCCGACGCCGACCGCGACGCCGCGCACATCGCCCTCGCCACGGTTCACGAAATGGATATACTTTCGAGTTGGAACTGCCGGCACATAGCCAATGCGTTCATTCAAGCAAAGCTGCGAAAATTGGCGGATGCCGCCGGCTTCACCCTTCCGGTGATTTGCACCCCGGAAGAACTGCTGCAAAAAGAAAATGAGCAAAACGACTGACATTCAATCGAAGAAGCCATCCGGCGACGTGGTGCTTCAAGAAATCTGGCGCATCAAAGACACGATCTCGGCGTCCTACGGACATGACGTGGACCGCCTCTTTGCCGAAGCCCGCGAGCGCCAAAAACATTCCGGCCATCCGGTCGTGAACCTCCAAACCAAGCGCCGCAAGGCGTGAACGGTTGTCGGCGACAGAAAAGACATCTATGAGCAACGCCTCTTTGACATCCGCCAAGCCGCCGGGCAACTGGACACAACTCAACAAGCAACTCGCCCAGGCCAAAGCCCTGCTGCGCCAGATGAGCCGGACCGTCGAAGGCATCGAGGACGCGCGAACCATTGAACGCGCCAAGCGCGCGAACCGCAACAAACCGCGCATCCCGAGGGCGCAGGTCAAAAAGGATTGCAGTTGGACTGACCAGCCTGCCGCAACGCCGTGGCTGGCTGAATTCCTCCAAACGTAGCGCATCTCTCCCGCGAGTTCACGGAAAAGGGCAGCGAGCTTTACGCCAAGGCGTGAAACGTGATAACCTGCAAGCCATGAGAGCGACATTGCCCGAACCCGAAATCGTGACGCACAAAGGCAAACCCGTCTCCGTCATCATCCCCATCAAGGACTACGAAGAACTTTTGGAACGCGTGGAGGACGCAGACGACGCGGCGTGGCTCAAACGCGCCCGCAAGAAGCCGCTTCACTATCGCCCGCTGAAGGGCTACCTCGCCGAGCGCAAACGCAAGTGACCATGTATCGCGTCCTGCTTGTACGGGGTGCTGAAAAGAACCTTTCACGACTCTCCTGCGAGATTCACGACCGCGTCATCGAAGCGATTCAAGCACTGGCGACGAATCCGCGCCCGCCCGGCTGCCGCAAACTCGCGGGCAGCGAGATCGATTGGCGCGTCCGCGTGGGTGACTACCGGGTAATTTACGAAATCGCCGACGAGATTCGCGTCGTGCGCGTCAACCGCGTGCGCCACCGGCGAGAGGTCTATCGCTGACGAATACGTCGCGCCATGCGCATCTACATCGAAAGCACGATACCGAGCTACGTTGTCGCGCGCCCAGCCCGCGACCTACTTCAAGCCGCCCGCCAGCAACTCACCCGCGACTGGTGGGATTTGCAGCGCGCGAAGCACGAATTGTTCACGTCGCAGGTCGTTCTCGACGAAATCGCGTTCGGCGAGAAAGCAATGGCTCAACTTCGGCTGGAAACCCTGAGAGCCGTTCCGCTGCTCCAAGTGACCGACGACGTGAAGGAACTCGCCCGCAAAATTCTCAACTCCGGGCTTTTGCCCGCCACGTCCGACCGCGACGCGACGCACATCGCCCTCGCCAGCGCCTACGAAATGGATATACTTTTGAGTTGGAACTGCCGGCACATCGCCAACGCCGCCATTCAGACCCGGTTGCGGCATTTGGCCGAGGCTGCCGGTTTCACCCTTCTGGTGATTTGCACACCGGAAGAACTGATGGAAAACGACAATGAGCAAAACGACTGACATTCAGCCCGCGAAGCCGACCGGCGATCTAGTGCTTCAAGAAGTGTGGCGCGCGAAGGACACCCTTTCCGCGCAATACGGTCACGACTTGGACAAATTATTTGCCGAGACGCGCAAGCACGAGAAACTGTCCGGTCACCCGCTGGTCGAGCCTCACAAGCGTCGCAAAGTGTGAAGAAGCTGCCCCTCGACCGAACGACCGCCGGCGACGCGGTGCTTCAGGAAATCGGGCGCATCAAAGACACGCTTTCGGCTACCTACGGCCACGACGTGAAGCGCCTGTTTGCCGAGACGCGCAAGCGCGAAAAACTGCCCGGTCACCCGCTGGTCGAGCCTCCAAAGCGCCGCAAACCGTGAGATGAAAACGAAACGCCGCCTGCGAACCCGCGAAGAACTGCTCGACCTGGAGGATAAATACTTTGGTGGCGGGCTGGGAAATCTTCTCAGCCTCGGCGCGGCGCACTTCCGGCAATCCAACCGCAAGAATGGCCGTCGCCCCCACCGCAACGGCGCTGCTCATTCCCGCCGCCGTAAAGCCGCGACGGCCTGACGTGAAAGAGAAGCTGCCGGCTAACCAGGGGTGGGATGACCTTATGGAGTATGAACGCACGCACGAAATCGCGTTTGCCGCGCCGGGCGCTTTGCGTGAAGCGCGCCTCGTTGCCGAACTGGAACGCGTGAAACAGAATCGCCGTCCCCGATACGCCCGCCACCGCAAAGCCGTGGCTGCCTGATTTCTTCGCGAGGTAGCGCAGTGCGTCCCGCCCGCCGTGTTCGGCGACTCGCCGAAAAGGGACACAAAGGCCGCAAAGATTTTTCAACCGCTGATGAACGCTGATTCAAAGGGCTGTAAGCCCGACAGATTATAGCCGAGGGCAGCACCCCGGGTTAATCGTCAAAAAGATTTTGAGTCCTGTAGGGGTGGCAGAACGAGGTTGTCCGGCGTTGGCATTTTGTCTACCGTCTCCGCCATGCCGACGTTCGCTGAATACTTGGAAAAGTGGCTCAAGCAGTCCACGGCACAGGGATTAACCAATCCGTTGGTCAAGATGCCGGTGAAGCGATTTCGGCTGTTGCAACCGGATGAGTTCAGTTCTCTCGCAAATGGCGGCTCGCTGATTATCGGCACGATGTCCGATCCAATCGCTCGCAATCTTCACAAGAATTTTCTGACGCGCATTCGTGAACGCGGAGAGCACTGCGCATTCGTTTGTTCTGGTTCAGTCGAGATGATTGTTGCTGGCACAACGGATGGAAAACAGCGCAAGCAACTTTTCCCGGTCTGCCTCAAGCGAGCCTCATTTCAAACCAGCGGCGACAAAATCAAGGCGGTCGTTGGTGAAGACGAAGTTTGGCAATTTAATCCAGTGTTGCAGGCGCATCTTCGGGGATTGACGATTTCAGTTCCCGCCTCAGTCGCGGACAATCCGGTTCAAGCAACCAACTGGGTCAAAGCGCAATTGGGGAATCGCGCATCGCAGGTGACAAGCGACAGCTACGTTGGCCTTTTCAGCAGCCAGCAGATGGTCGTTCAGAATCGTTTGACTGACCCGCCGTTGAGACAAGCGCTGGCAAAGAATCCAGTCGTTCAGTCGAAGATCTCCGGAGGGAAAATTGAGACGGTTGATCTTGGGGAAATCACTGACGACGGCTTGGAAGAGCTTGGGCTGTCGCTGCCCTGCGATGACAGTCAGTTGCGCGTCGTCCAGCTTTCGCACGGCGGACACTGCCTGCAAGTTGAAGGGCCTCCCGGCACTGGCAAATCGCAGACCATCGCCAACATCATCAGCAACGCGCTCTACCACGGGCGAAATGTGCTTTTGGTCTGCGACAAGAAAGCGGCAATCGTTCAAGTCGAAGAACGTCTGTCGAACGTCGGGCTTAAACCGGCGATGCTGAATCTTCACGATGAGGATTTGGACAAGCGGGAGTTTTTGAAGCAAGCAACGGATAAATTTCCGGCGTGGCAGAACGCGCGTGTTTATCCGTTCACCCAACTGAAGGAATCGCGGCAGACGCTAAACGAGCGTGTGCGGTTTGCTCGCGGGATTGCTCACCCGTCTTTGCAGGTGACGAAGCGCGAGGCGTTGGCGGGATTGATTCATTTGAAAAAGGAGTTGAAGAATGTGCCGAACATTCCAATCGCCAACTGGCAGTCGCTTTCCAAAGAACGACTCACGAAGTTGCTCGGCTGTTTGGGTGAATGGCCGGAACTCGCGGCAGTGCTGACGGACAACGAGAATGTCTGGAATAAAGTCAACGTTGAGGCCTTTGACGACAATCCGAACGTCGCGAACGAACTTCAAAGCACCATCCAGAGAATTCTGACACAGCTCGAATCACTTCAAGGCGTGAAAGAATGGGCGGCGTCGGTTGGCATCGAGCTTCCGCTGAATTCAGACGCAAATGTGACGAACATGCTCGCGTTGGTGACAACGGTTTTAGAAAAACCTGCCTGTCACCCGCAGTTGATTGAAAATTCAAACGTGAGCGTGTCAGAGCTTGAGCATTTGAAATCGCAATGTGAACGCCGCGAGGGCCTCATCGTCGCCCGTCATCCGGTTGTCTTGTCAGAAAAGTATTCGGATGAAACAGAAAGGAAGGCGCTCGGGCTTGCGGAGCGAGTGGCGAAGGAATTACTTCGGGTTGAAGTGGCAAAAACCTGGGATGATCTGTCGCGGCGAGACTCGTATCACACAGACAGACACGACGAAATTGAAGCGAGTCAGAAAGCATACCGCCGACTTTGCGAACAAATCGGGTTGGTTTATTCGCCGTTGCTCACCGTCAGGCGGGCGCAATTGCAGGCCGTCCTCTCTTTGGCGTCTCTTGGAACAACGATTCCTCGCGGTTGGTGGAAACCAGACACCACGCCGGTTCTTACCGTCGCCGGATGGAAAGCTCACTTCCAAGCGTGCTCCACTCATTCCAAGAATTCTCCGTTGCCCTTGCATTTCGTCGCGCTGGAGCGCGTGGCGACAACCCACTGGCAACACGTCGAGGCAAAGGCGGAGCACGGCTTCAACCTCGTCAGCTATTGCGTGCATTTCGTGAACGACCGCAAGTGCAAGTATGCTCTCCGGCAAGTTTTCCCCGCAATTCCCTCGCGCGGCTTCAAGCAATGGCAGGAAATCACGCTTCACGCAGTCACGGCGTTGCGCACGGTCCAGTCGTTGCGGTCGGCGGCGGAGACGCACGTTGTTTTGAAGCAGTTGACTTCGGCGTATCTCGCGGTGGCTCACGAAAACTCTGACCACACCGAGAATTATCTTTCGCGAGAAGAAGTGCAGGCGCTCGAAAAAATGGCAGCGATAGCAGAGCAGCTGCGCGACAGGAATGACTTGTTTGAAGTGGGCAGCGTCCACTGGCAAACATTTTGGGAATCCACCAACGCCAGTTTGCTGGCGAAGGTAAAAGCCGTGCTGTCTGACTTCGACACGCTGGCTTTGCCAGACGAGCAGCAATCCGACAATCTCGAAGACGCGCAAAAATTCTACGACGCAGCGCGGCAGCGAATCCGCAAGTTCCTTCAGGACTACGAACAGCAAGCAGGCGACCGCACCAACTCCGTCATGGCTGCGTTTGCAGCCCAAAGAGATTTTGCCGATTGCCAGCAAAAGCTTGTTCCGCTCACAACATATCTGGAACTGGAAAACGCGAGCCAGCGTCAGCCGGATTGGAAATGGCTGCACGAGGTTATCGCGTGGCGGGATTTGTTTGAGCGGTTGCGCGGGCAGCAGAAGCTGGACATTGACAGCGGGCTTTGGGCGAAGCTGCGCGACCATTTGGAAAAGCACCAGACCGTCATGAAGACGGCATACGAAGAACTCAACAGCCTCTTTGAACATCCTCGCGCCGGAATTGCCGACTACACCTCGCTCGTGGCGCGCTTGGCCGAAATTCTGAATGAGTTGCCGCGCCGTCCCTTGTGGCTGGAAAAGAAACGCTGGCAGGGAAAAATCTCTGCGTTTCCAGAAATCAAATCGCTCTGGGCAAAAATTCTCGACAGTTCGGTTAAGCCCGCGCAAGGGCAACGGCTCTTTTGCTTCAACCTGCTTCGCCTGTGTGACCCGGTTGCGAAACCTCACGGGCTTCAATTCAAGCAAACTCTCAAAGAGTTCACGGAGCAGGACGAAAAACTGGCGTCATGGGTGATTGACCATTTGAAAGCCAACCTGCGCGAAAAGATGGACAGCGCGGCAGAGGACGCTGCCCACAGCGAATCTGAACTTCGGCGGTTGGCTGGCTTGCAACGGATTCGGGGGACGGTGCGCGAGTTAGCCAACGCTCATCTGGATTATCTGATTGCGGCGAAACCTTGCTGGCTGATGAGTCCGACGTCGCTCGCGAACCTGATTGACTCAAAAATATTCGAGGAACATGGCGTTCCATTTGACCTGGTGATCTTCGACGAGGCTTCGCAAATCCGCGTGCTCGACGGCTTGCTCTCGATGTCGTTCGGCAAGCAAGTCATCATCTGCGGCGACAAGAACCAACTCCCGCCGACGGACTTCTTCGCAGGCTTCGCCAGCCCCGAAGCAGATGCGGAAGATTTTGGCGTCAGTGAAAGTCTTCTTGAGGAATTCGGGGGCGTGTTTGAGGAAGACAAGACGCAAGTGATGTTGATGTCCCACTATCGCAGCGAAACACCTGACCTCATTGGCTTTTCTAACAACTGGTTCTACAGCGGAAAGCTGGAAATGTATCCGCCCGCGCACATCAGCGGGATCGGTCGGCGACTGCACTATCTCCCAAACGCAATCTACTCGGAATCCGGTCAGCGAAACAACGCGACGGAAGCCAGAGAAGTTGTGAAGCTCATTGAGTTGCACGTCCGCGAGCATCCCGACAAATCCCTCGGCGTCGTGACGATGAACATTCCGCAGATGGAACTGATTGACGAGCAACTCATCTTCGTCTCAGAGCCAGTCCGCGCCTTTTGTTCCGACGAATCAAAATTCTTTCTGCGAAATCTTGAAACGGTGCAAGGCGATGAAATGGATCGAATCATTTTGAGCCTGACCTATGGGAAAAATGCCAGCGGGCAATTCAACGCCTCCGTGCTTGGACCGTTGAACAAAGGCGGGGGCGAGCGCCGTCTGAACGTAGCCATCACTCGTTCTCGCAGCGGCCTGATTATTGTCTCATCGCTGAAGGTTGCCGATTTGGAAGCGACCGGCGCGCAAAGCCGTGGCTTTCGCTGCCTGAAAGATTTTCTCGCCGAGTTGGAAAACACCGATCAAGCCCGGACGTTCGGGATTGGCAGCAAGAGATTCGAGCGTAAGAACGATGGCGTTTCAAACATCGTCTATTGCGAGTCGCCGTTCGAGGAACAAGTCGTCGAGTTTTTGGAGAACGAAGGCTACGACATCGAATGCCAATACGGTGCTGGCAAATTCCGGCTCGACATCATCATCAAAGAGCGCGGCAAAAGCATTCTCGCCATTGAATGTGACGGCGCGGGCTACCACAGTTCTCTCGTTGCACGAACGCGCGACCGCGCACGCCAGCGCGTCTTGGAAAAGCTCGGTTGGCGAATCCACCGCGTTTGGAGCACCAACTGGTGGAACTTCGAGCAGCAAGAGAAAGAAGGAATTGTGGCGGCAATCAACGCTGCACGAACGGCGAGGTGACTTCAAATCCTTCTGTCGCCCTTCCAGGACTTGGAAAATGTGTTGGACGGTTTACCCAGGACGTCGCTCGCTGACTCGCTTTGCCCTGGGCTATCATCTGTCGGGCGTTCAGCCCTGTAGATCAGCGTTCATCAGCGTCAATCAGCAGCTAGACTCTTGCGTTCAATACGTTCTTTCGCGGCAAAAAGAATCCGTGTCCATCGGTGTTGATCCGCGGTTGAAATCCTTTGCGCCTCCGCGTCTCCCGCCTTCATCTGATTTCAGCGTGACGAGTTGCGGTCGAACGAATCAGCGTTCACGCGCCGTGCTCGCGACAGGTCAGCGCCAAGCAGCGGTTGAAGACTTCGACACCTCACCCCGGCCCTCTCCCCGTTCGAGGCGGAGAGGGAGAACTTGATTGAGCGAGCAGGCGGATTCGATTAAAACATTTGCCGAGTTCGCCGAGAATGTTTTGCGCGAGGTGAATTGAACGCATGAGCAAGCCCAAAAAATCCGTCATTGAAGTACACGGAACGACTGTGTCCATTCTCTCCGGCAGAGATGGCGATTACATCTCGCTCACGGACATGCTTCAGGCGAAAGACGGCGAGTTCTTTATCTCGGATTGGCTGCGAAACCGCAACACGGTCGAGTTTCTTGGCATTTGGGAGTCCGTTTTCAACCCGGGTTTTAATTATGGCGAATTCGCCACAATTAAAAGTCAGGCTGGCCTCAACAGCTACAAGATCAGCGTGAAGGAGTGGGTTGAGAAAACCAATGCCATTGGCCTCAAAGCCACGCCGGGGCGTTATGGCGGCACGTTTGCCCACCCCGACATCGCCTTCGAGTTCGGCATGTGGATCAGCCCGGAGTTCAAGATTTACCTGGTCAAAGAATTTCGCCGCCTGAAGGAGGACGAGAATCGCCGGCTCTCTCTCGCGTGGAATCTCAACCGCACGTTGTCGAAGCTGAACTATCGCATCCACACCGACGCGGTGAAGGCGCACCTGATTCCGCCCGAAGTCACGCCCGCGCAGGCGGCCATCACTTACGCGACCGAGGCGGATTTGCTCAACGTCGCGCTCTTTGGGCAGACCGCGCGGCAGTGGCGCGATGCCAATCCCAAGCTGGAAGGCAACGTCCGCGATTACGCGAGCGTCGAGCAGTTGCTCGTCCTCGCGAACATGGAGGGAATGAACGCGGAGTTCATTCACATGGGATTGCCGCAAGGCGAACGGCTCAAGCGGCTCAATCAAATCGCCATTCGGCAGATGCAGGTTTTGACGGCGTCGAATCTGAAAGCATTGCCGGGCACGAAGGAGAAATGAATCCGTCTCCATTCGGTGTTCAACGGTGGTTGAAATTCTTTGCGCCTCCGCGGCTTTGCGTTGAAACGAATCAACGTTCATCAGCGGCAATCAGCGGTTGAAAGTTTTTCGACACCTCACCCTCGGCCCTCTCGCCACTCTTCAAGACCCACCGCATCCGGCGCCGCCACCTTCTCCCCACCGGATGCGGAGCAGGAAGTCGAGGCGGAGAGGGAGAAGTTGTTTGAGCGCGCGGACGGTTTTGGTTATCAAGAGTTGGCCGAGTTCGCAGTCCCGCCGGGCGGGATTGCGCACCACCTATGCTCAAACGCATCGTTCATTTCTCGCTTCGTTTTCGTGGCGTCGTTGTCGCCCTGGCGGTGTTGCTGCTCGGCTACGGCCTCTACGTCGCGTCGCGCACGCGGCTCGACGTGTTCCCGGAGTTTGCGCCGCCGATGGTCATCATCCAGACGGAATCGCCCGGTCTGTCGCCGGAGGAAGTCGAACAACTGGTCACCCGGCCCATTGAAAATGCCCTCAACGGTTCGCCGAGCTTGGCGACGGTTCGTTCGCAATCCATTCAGAATCTCTCGGTGGTTACGCTCATCTTTGCCGAGGACGCGGACGTGTTCCGTGTGCGCCAACTCGTGGCCGAGCGGTTGGCCCAGGTGCAATTGCCGCAGGGCGTGAAGCCGCCGAAGATGGGGCCGCTCACGTCGTCCACCGCGCGCTTCCTCGCCGTGGGCCTGTCCTCGGCGAAGCGCACGTTGATGGACGTGCGCACGTTCGCGGACTGGACGCTCAAGCCGCGCCTGCTCGGTGTTCCCGGCGTGGCGCACGTGGACATCTTTGGCGGCGAAGTCCGCCAGTATCAGATTCAAGTGAAGCCCGAACGGCTCGTCGCGCACCGGGTGGGCTTGAACGATGTGTTGACCGCCGCCCGAAATGCGACGGCGGTGCGCGGCGCGGGCTTTGTCGAGAATGCCAACCAGCGCGTGGTTCTCCGGACCATCGGCCAGGCGTTCAGCCCGGCGCAGCTTGGCGAAGTCGTCGTGGCGCATCACGAGGGCCGCAGCGTGCGGCTCCAGGACGTGGCTGACGTGGTGGAGGCGCCGGAGCCGAAATTTGGGGACGCGCAGTTCAATGGCGTGAGCGGCGTGATTGTGCTGGTCTTCAGCCAGTACCGAGCGAACACGCTCGACGTGACCCGGGCCGTCGAGCGCGAGCTGGCCGAAATGCAGCCGGTGTTTGCCGCCGAACGAATCCAGGTGAACCCTTCGCTGTTTCGTCCCGCGAAGTTTATCGAACGGTCTCTCCACAATCTCAACTTCGCTCTGCTGCTGGGCGGTGCCCTCGTGCTGGCCGTGTTGTTCGGTTTCTTGCTCGACTGGCGCACGGCGATGATTTCCTTCGCCTCGATTCCGCTATCCTTGCTCGGGGCCGTGGTCGTGCTTGACCGCTGGGGGGGTGAGCTTGAACACGCTGACGCTGGGCGGATTCGCCATCGCCATCGTTGTGCTCCTGGCAATGATGTTTCGCACCGGTCGCAACCTCCTGCTCGTGCTGGCGAACCTGCCGTTCGCGCTCATCGGCGGCGTGCTGGCCATCTTTGCGCTGGGCGGCACGCTGAGCATCGGCACGCTCGTCGGCCTCGTCACGCTGTTCGGCATCAGCACACGCAATTCCATCATGCTCATCTCGCACTACGAACATCTTGTCGGCTCGGAAGGCTGCGCGTGGAACCTCGAGACGGCCTTGCGCGGCGCGAGCGAACGGCTCGTGCCCATTCTCATGACCGCCCTCGTCACTGCGCTCGGCCTGCTGCCACTGGCCATCGGCTTCGGTGAACCGGGGCACGAAATCGAATCGCCCATGGCCATTGTCATCCTCGGCGGCCTCGTTACTTCCACCGCCTTGAACCTGCTCGTTCTGCCGGCTTTGGCGTTGGGCTATGCGAGGTTTGAGCGCAGGAACGAGGGATTATTTAGTTCAGCCTCAGCATGAGTTCCTTGTCATCGTCTCCCAATTCTGGCGTCGGCACGTTTGCCATTCGCCATCGCCTGGCCATCATCTTCATCACGCTTGCCGTCTGCGTCGGCGGGATTTATTCCGCGCTGCGGATGCCTTCTTCGGTGTTTCCGGAGACGGAGTTCCCGCGTTGCGTCATCCTCATTGACAGCGGCGTCATGCCGGCCGACGAGATGATGGCCACCCTCACGCGGCCTATCGAGGAGGCCATGAAGGACATTCCGGGCGTGGTGCAGGTGCGCTCGGCCACCGGGCGCGGCAGCGCGGAGGTGAACGTGTTTTTCAATTGGCGGGTGAACATGGTCGTGAGCGAACTCTACGTGCTGAACCGCGTTTCGCAACTCAAGGCCAGCCTGCCCGCGAACGCCAAGACGACCGTATGGCGGCTCACGTTCAATGCCTTCCCCATCATCGGTGTCAGCCTGACCAGTCCGAAACGCGAACTCACCGAGCTTTGGGAACTCGCGCGTTACGACCTCAAGCCACGCTTCCTGCGCATTCCCGGCATCGCCCGCGTTGACCTGGTGGGTGGACGCGCGCCGGAGTATCACGTCGTCGTTGACCCATTGAAACTCGCGGCGGCGAATCTTGCGCTCACGGACATCACCTCCGCGCTGGAGAGGAACAACCTCGTCGCCCCGGCGGGTTTCCATGCGGAGAACTACACGATTTACCTGGCGCTGGTGGACAGCCGCGCGAGGGGACCGAGCGACATCGAGGATTTTGTTGTGCTCATGCGCGACAATCATCCCGTCCGCATCCGCGACTTTGCCCGCGTCGAACGCGGACCGGAGCCGGTCTTCAACGTGGTCAACGCAGAGGGCCGCCGCGCGGTGTTGATGAACCTCCGGGCGCAGCCCACGGGCAGCAGCATCCTGAGCATCGCCGCAGCGCTGAAGGCGCAACTTGCCGATCTGCGCCGCACCCTTCCGCCCGACGTGCAACTGGCGTTTTACTACGACCAATCGCTGCTCGTGCGCGACTCGGCCGGAAGCGTGTGGGAGGCGATCCTCGTTGGCCTGCTGTTCGCGGTGGCAATCCTCTACTTGTTCCTCAAGAACTGGGGCAGCGTGCTGACGGCTATCGTGGTCATTCCCGTGTCGGTGCTGGCGACCGTGGTGGTGATGCTGGCAGCGAAACTCACCTTCAACCTGATGACGCTGGGCGGTATCGCCGCGGCCATCGGCTTGATCATTGACGACGCGATTGTGGTCGTCGAAGCCATCTATGCGAAGGCAGCCCACGGCGAAGCACGGCTGCAGGCCATCAAGTCAGGGCTTGGCGAAATCATTCATCCGCTCATCGGCTCGACTCTGACGCCGGTGGTAGTCTTCATCCCGCTGGCGTTCCTGGACGGCCTGCCTGGCGTATTCTTCCGCTCGCTGGCGCTGACGATGGCGGTGGCGTTGCTCACCTCGCTGGTGTTGGCGGTCACGCTCACGCCCTCGCTGGCCTCGTTGTTTTTGCGCGACCGCGCTCACTTGGACCACGGGCAGGCTCCCAAGGCTGAGGACAGCGGCTCTCTGATGGGGCCGCTGTTGCGCTTGTTCGATGCGGTGCTGCGGCAGGCATTGCGCCGGCGCTGGACGACCCTGCTCGCATGTCTGGCCATCGGCTACGGCGGTTGGGAGGTTTACCATGGCCTGCCGACCGGCTTCATGCCCGACATGGACGAAGGCGGTTTCGTCATTGACGGCCTCACGCCTTGGGGCACGAGCCTGGAGGAAACCGACCGCATGATGCAGCAGGGCGAGGCCATCCTGCGCGCCACGCCGGAGGTCGAAGGCTACTCGCGCCGCACCGGCGCGCGGCTCGCGCTGGCGGTGGCCGAGCCGAACAAAAGCGATTTCCTCGTCAAGCTCCGGCCCAACCGCAAACGCAGCACCGAAGAGGTGAAACAGGAATTGCGCCGCAAGTTCAACGCCGCCTTGCCCGGTGTGGACTGGGAATTCCCCGGCATTCTCGGCGATTTGATTGGGGACCTGACCTGGTCGCCCAAGCCGGTTGAAATCAAGTTGTTCTCCACCGACACCGCCTGGCTCATGAAGAAAGCGCCCGAGGTCAAGGCAATGATTGAGAAGGTCAACGGCGTGGTGGACACTTTCGACGGCTTGCGCATCACCGGCCCGACGATCAGTTTCCGCATCCGCGCGATGGACGCGCAGCGGCATGGTCTCACCAGCGACGACATTGCCGCCGCGGTGAACACCGCCCTGTTGGGCCGCACCTCATCGTCCGTGCTCGAAGGCGACCGGGTCGTGGAAATCCGTGTGAAAGCCGAACCGAGCGGCCTCCGTCGGCTCGACACCCTGCGCGAACTGCCGTTGCGGACGCCCTCGGGCAGCCTGGTGAAACTCTCCCAGATCGCCGACATCACCGAGGAAGCGGGCCAGCTCGAATTAGCCCGCGAAGATTTACGGCAGCTCGTGGCCGTGACCGCCGCCCTGGAGAACCGCGACCTGGGCAGCGCCATCGCCGAAATCAAGCAGGTGCTGAGTGCTGACCAAAGCATCCCGCCCGGCGTAATCGAGTTCGGCGGGTTGTTCCAGCAGCAAGAGGAGAGCTTCCGCAACCTGCTGGTCGTGCTCTTTCTGGCCATTGCGCTCGTGTTCACCGTGTTGCTGCTCGAGTTCCGAAGCTTCCGCGAGCCGGTCGCCATCGTCTTTGGCAGCTTGCTGGCGCTCACCGGCACGGTCGGTGCGCTGTGGCTGACGGGCACGACTCTGAACATAGTCAGTTTCCTCGGGGCCATCATTGGCGTGGGTATCGTGGCCAAGAACGGCATTCTCATGCTGGACCTCGTGGACCATCACCTGGCCGAGGGCGTGAGCATCGAGGAGGCGCTCGTGCGCTCGGGTCTCCGCCGGCTGCGTCCGATTCTGATGACCACGTTTGCGACCGCACTGGCGATGTTGCCGCTGGCGTGGGGCATTGGTCACGGCGCGGACATGCTGCGTCCGCTGGCCATCGGCATCATCGGCGCGCTGTGCATCTCGATGTTTTTTTCACTCATCGCCACGCCGACCGTGTACTGCCTGATCATGCGGCTGCGGGAAAACGCGGCTCTGCCCAAGATGCCAGCGAACGAATAGCGGAGGGGAGGCAGAAAGATGTGGGCAGCAAACTTTTTCTGCCTGCCATCACTACAGTGACACATCGGTCATTGGCGCGCGGCCTTCCAGGCCGCAGCACGTTCGCTTGGGCAATGCGTTCTTGGAGTTGAGTCCCTCGCACCACCGGCTGCCCCGGCGCAAGCAGCATGTGAACGACAACCCCCATCATCGGCATCTCTTGGCCATTCTTCAATACGTGGATAACCTGCTCTTGAATGCCGGGCAGATGTTTGGATATTTTGCGTTGCACGAGGGACAGGCCCGGCGTGCGCCAACTCAACGAGAACCAGCCCCGGAGGGGCGACCAGAATGTAGCCCACGGCGTGAGCCGTGGGCCATGGGCTGATGCCACTCCGCGGCTGAGCTTGTACCTCATCCAGAGCTTGACGGCAGGCCCCTCGCAGACAACGCTTGGCCCGTGAACGTCGATCATATCCGCGCACGGTTGAAACGTGGCTTTCGTCCTTTTGCACTGGTGACTTCCAGGGGAGAGAAGTATCCCGTGCCGCATCCCGAGTTTCTTCTTGTCACGCACCGCACCGTTGTCGTTGCCGACACTCGAGGATTCACGACTTTGCTCGAGCCGTTGCACATCACCGGCATCGAGGACATTCCAACGCGCAAGAATGGGCGCTCGAAGAGGTCTCGGAGGCGGCGATCCTGAACGGCGCAGCCGCAAGCACGATTCCGTCGTGCTAGTCAACGGGTCCAGTCAGCGACAGAGTGAGCATGGTGGCGGATGGGGCGGAGCTGAGCGCGGCCTCGAGGCGCAAACCCAACCGTCCCGCGAGCGCTTGAGCCAAGGCCAGGCCTAGGCCGCTGTGTTGCGTCGAGCCGCGAGCGGGATCTTTGCGCCAAAAGCGTTGAAAGAGCTTGGGCAGATCGCCGGCGGCCAACTCGTCCGTGCGGTTGGCGATGGCCAAGGAAAAGCGCGCGCCATCCTGTACGTAAGCAATCCGCACCATGCCGGCCGGCGGGCTGTATTCCACGGCGTTGGAGATGAGGTTTTGCAGGATCGAGCCGAAGAGGGCTGGGTCAGTTTCGAAGCGTTGTTTGGGTTGGATTTCCTTGGCGAAAACCAGTTGCTTGGCCGCCGCTTGCTGAGCGAAGGGCTGCCAGGCCTCATCGACGATCGACGCCATCAGCACGGGCTGGCGAACAACCGGTTGCTGGCCGGCTTCGCAACGGGCGATGGCCAAGAGCCCTTCGGCCAATCCTTCCATTTGGCGGGAAATGTCCAGAGCCTCTTGAAGTGCTCCTTTGCTAGTTTCGTTCGGGCCAAGAGAATCGAGGCCGACTTCCGCCAAGGTGCGCAGTTCGGCGATGGGCGTGCGGAGTTCGTGCGCCAGGTCCGCGCTGAAACGGCGTTCGCGCGCGAAGGAGTCTTCCAGTTGGGCGAAGGAGTTTTCGAGCCGCGCCAACAGGTCGTTGGCCCGATGGGCAATGGGCGCCAGTTCGACGGGCAAATCGCCGGTGGGAAACCGGAATTTCAGGGACGTGGCCTCGATGCTTTCGGCCTGCGCCGCGAGCCGTTGTACGGGAGCCAGGCAGGCGCGCAGCACCGGCGGGATTAGGAGAACCGTGGCCAGCAATGCGAGAAGATTCGCCCCGACCAGAATGGAGGCCAGTGTGCCCAGTGTTTGGTCGAGTTGACTGCGATCTTCCGCCAGCACCAATCCGACCTCGACTGGGGGAGGCGGGAGTGGCGGGAGCGGCCTTGGTGGTTTGGGCTTAGTCAAGTCCTCCGGCTTGGACAGTGCGCCGGAGGACGGCGGCTTTTTCTCCTTCTCCGGAACTTTGGCCGTGAACTGCACGCCGATGGCGCGGCCCGGCGTTCCGTCGGGCAAGGTCAGGTTCCAAAGCACGGGCTTGGAGAGGCTGCCCAGCCGTCGTGGAAGGTTCGCATGGCCCAGCGTCGGGGAGCGGAGCAGCGATTCCCCGTCCGTACCGAACAATTGGTAATAATCGGCGGTTTGGCTCGCGTCTTCCACAGAACGGGCTTTTTTGGGGAACTCAAACTCGACTTTCTCGCGTCCCGGTCTGGTGAACACGGCCATCGCTGTCATCTCCACTTTGAGCCGGGCGTCCAACTCACGATAGAGCCCAATGCGCGCGATGACGTAGATGAGCGCGCTGCTTGCGCCCAGCACCAGAGTGAAAGCCAGCAGCAACCGACTGGTGAGATGGCGCCGCAAAGATTTCATGTCTCTAACTCGAAGACGTAACCGAGCCCGTGCCGCGTATGAACGAGCGGCGGTGACCCTGGCAGGCCGATCGCTTTGCGCAACATGCACACCGCCGAGTCCACGACATTGCTCATCGGATCAACCTGGTCATCGTAAATGTGAGTTTCGATCTCGCTGCGGGAGACGACCTGGCCTCGGCGCAGAACCAAATACTCCAGCAGCGCGAACTCACGGGGCGACAACTTAATCGGCTGCCCGGCGCGTGTAACGGTCTTTTGGGCGGTGTTGATCTGCAAATCGCCGACGACCAGGGAAGCGCTTTTCGTGCCGTAGCTGCGGCGGCAGAGGGCACGCACGCGGGCGAGCAGTTCGCGAAAGGCGAACGGCTTTACCAGATAATCGTCCGCGCCGATTTCCAGCCCGCGCACCCGGTCGTCCACCGTGTCTCGTGCCGTGAGCAGGAGCACGTGCGTAGACTTTCCTTTGGCGCGCAAGCGTTGCAGCAGCGACAGGCCGTCCAAACCGGGCAGCATGATGTCGAGAATGATCACGTCGTAATCGTTGGACTCGGCGAACCAGAGCCCCTCCCGGCCGTCGCCGGTGACATCCAGGGCGTAGCCCGCTCGTTTGAGGCCGGCTGTCAGTGACCGTTGCAGGCGCTGGGAATCTTCGACTAACAACAGTTTCATCGCCGTTCATCCGCGTTCATGGAAAGTCCCCACGCCAAATTTGGCGCGCATTGAGACCTTGAACCGTCGGGCACTGGACGTAGCGCAGATTTGGAATCTGCGCTACGAACACCTGGTTCATGGAGAGCCTCCAAGCCCAAAGAGCGTGCATTGGGACCATAAACCGACGGGAGGGGGCTTCCGCGCGCCAGCGTCTTGGAGTGCGGTGACGAGCGCAGCGAAGTCACCGCTTTCGCTTCGGCGCCTCCCCACCCGCAATTCACTAGCTTCGCGCCCCTTCGGGTTCCAAAGCGGCGACTGCGCAGACTCCGTCGCCGCACTCCAAAACCTGGCGGCATTTCGGGCGGTTCATGGCCTGGGTGCCAGAAGGACAAGGAGGAGGATCGTGCCACGGACTTCCTGACGGGAAAGCGCTTCATCATGACTGCAAATTCGGCAGACGGTCAGTCTTGTTCATTTCCGTTCGCATTAGCGTAGGCACCTGAAAGCCGCTCCGCCAGCGCCTTGGCAACGACCTTAGAGCCGTGCGCGTTTAGATG
>JACQWK010000690.1 GCA_016209525.1 Verrucomicrobiota bacterium | reverse complement strand
CGCAAGTCACCCAGATACAGGGCACTCAAACCGCCGCTTTGCTTGGCCGCAATCAATTCCTGGACCACTTCGCCAACCAATTTCCGGGGAAGTTTCGCCGGGTGCTTCTTGGCGTAGAATCGGGCTGCTTCGATGCCCGAATCCCCTCCCAGAATCTTGCATGCCTCCGCATAGTGGACCGCGGCGACTTCCAAAGGCGTGCCTGTGCCGCGCAACGCCTCAACAGCCCGAAGATACGCCGCCCGGTCTTCACTGCGCAGGCTCAGCACGTCCAGATCTCCTTGGCTCATCCGGTCGGCAATGAGCCCGGCTTCTCTCTTGGCTTGTGCCAGATCGGCAAAGGCGCGAAGTTTCCGTGCGCCACTGGAATAGTCGGCGATCTGGAAGGACTGGTAACCCAGAGCCGACTTGGTGCGGTAGATTTTGACGGTGACACAGCCTCGTTTGACGGTGATGGGTTTGTGTTTGGGTTGCATCTTCGCGGGGTGTCAGAAAACTGTCAGAAAGAAGCAAGCAGAAAGAGATAAATCAGCGAGGATTTATCTCATAAGTACTTTGAGATTAACTAAGTAAGTCAGAATGTTGCGGGTAATCTTAAATCGGGACCATGAACCGGTTCCCTGGTGGGGCGAGACGCCTGTCGAGCCCTGGAAACCATGCTGGCGAAGAAGTCAGGGCTCGACGGGAGTCTCGCCCCACCGAGAGTTTAGTTGGCCTACGGTTGCGGGGCGCCGGCCTGAACCTGCGAGACGCCCTTCGAACTCGCCGCTTTGTTCAGGGCGTCGAGAACTTTGCCGGGCGTCAGCAGCACGGGCAGCACTTCGGGTAGGGAAGCCGGATCGGCCGGATATACCAAGACCAACGGCACCCCCGCGCGTCCGTGCTTCCGCAGTTCCTCGGTGATCTTTGGATCTTTGTTGGTGTAATCGCCGATCAGCGCGACGGCGTCGATTTCTTTCAATTTCGTCCGGACGGATGGGATTTCGAGGCTGGTTTTTTTGTTGAACTTGCAGCTCAGGCACCAATCGGCAGTGAAATCGACGAGCACCGGGTGGCCCGCGGCGCGCGCTTCTTCGACAGCCTCGGAGCTCCAGGGGCGCCATTGGATGCCGTCCGGATGAGCCGCAAGGAATTGTTCGGACTTCGCCAGACGAGCCGGAGAGCGCCAGTTCAACTCCTTTTCCAGCGCGACGACGTAAGCGCCGGCCACCACCGCCAGACACATCGCCAAAGCCACGCCGCGATGTTTGCGTCCGCGCTGAACGAATTCGCCCCACATCCATGCCGCCAGCGAAATCGAGGCCAGGAAAATTCCGATCCACAACACGCCGTCTCGGCCGTAATGAGACGTCGTCAGCCAGAGCAGCCAAACCGCAGTGGCGAGCATCGGGAAGCCCATCGCAATCTTGAATTTTTCCATCCATGCTCCCGGCTTGGGGAGGAATTTCAGCCAGCCCGGTTTCCAGCTCAACACCACATACGGCGCCGCCAAACCCAGTCCAACGGTGCTAAACATCAGCACGATGATGCCCGGCGGCTGGCTGAAGGCGAAACCAAGGGCGCTGGCGAGAGCCGGGGCGGTGCAAGGTGTCGCCAGCGCCGTCGCCAGCACGCCGTTGAAGAATGCGCCCGCGTTGCCTTCTTTGTAAGCGAGCGTGGTGGCGGCCTGCATTGCGCCGCCGGAGAGCGTCACTTCGAACAAGCCGAACAGATTCAAGGCCACCAACGTCACCAAAATCGTCATCCCGACCACGAACTGCGGATTTTGAAATTGCATGCCCCAATCGGCCACCTGGCCGGCCCGCTGCACCCCGATGACGATCCCCGCCAAAACCAAGAATGAGACCAGCACGCCCGAGGCATACACCAAGCCCAATTGCCGCACGCGCCGCGGGTCTTCCTTGCTTTGGTTGACGAAGCCCAAGATTTTCAATGCAATCACGGGAAGCACGCACGGCATGATGTTGAGGATCAAACCACCCAGGAAAGCCAGCAGCAGCATTTGGAACAGGGAGGTGTCGGAAGCGCTGGACACTGGCGCGGTGCCGGAAACAGTGGGGGCGGCGGCCTTGTCAGCGGGTTGGGACGACAACTCCAGATTGACCTCGAAAGCCTGCGCAGGCGCGGTGGCGGACGCTTTGGTGACAATCAGGCCCGAGACGCGAGCCGGCCAGTTGTCGCCGAACTTCTTCACGGTCTTTCTGAGAGTAACCGCGGCGGCCTGGGGAGTCAGCCGTTCGGTGGCGCCGCCGATCTCGAAATCGTCGCCGCCGTAAGGAAAAAAGTCCGCGATCTCGGGCTTCGGCTGCAATTCCCATTCAAGCAGGAGCGGACGCGAATCCTCTTTGGGAGGCTTTTCCCAGCGAGCCTTCACCATCAGTCCATGGCTGGTGGCGGGGAGTTTCTTTTGCCAAGATTCGATCAGGCCGGCGTCCTTGGATGGCTTCGACTCGGAGCCGACCACGAGGACTGCCTCCACGGCAGCCTCTCCGGGCAGGCAGATTTCCTCGCATTCGAGCCAAGAAACTTTGGCTTTGATCGTCGCCAGCCCAGACGGAACATCGGACGCAAGTTTCAACGGGACCAAGAGCAGGACCTGATCGTGATAGACATAGGTGATCAAGTCGGCGGCCGTGTACTTTTCGGGTGGAGGCCACTGAATCTCGCCGGCAGCGATTCCTTGAGGAATCTCCCAGGTAATTTTGGTCGGCGTTCCGGAATCACCGCCGTTGCGCCAGTAGGTGTGCCATTTCGGCGGCATCAGGAGCTCGACGGCGGCCATCACAGTATCGCCCGGCCGCGCCGTCTCAGCCGATAGCGCCAACCGAGCTTTGGTCCTCTCGGCGGCGTTGGACGAAAGCGAAAGGAACGCCAGACAACTAATGAGCACGAACAGCCGAACGAGTTTCATATCACCCATAAGATGCACAAACGGGCGAAATATTTGAACTAATTTTGTCGAGTTGAGGGAATTGACAAGCCGAGTTAGCTTGGGTAACCTCCGTCTCGAATCCCAGAATAAGCTACAGGTCACTAAGTTTGGTTTGCCGCGATATTGAAGTCGGGCGTGTGGAATCGATTCGGCTTCGCGGCCATGTTGCCAAAGCGATCCAGTGCAAGCATCAGCATCCAGTGCGACCATGAATACCCCCACTCAAGCAAGAATCCAAAGCCGGTCATTGGGCGAGCTTCGCGTTCAGAGCGAGGCTAAAAAGTTCGGAGCAGGCATCCTGGCGACACTCCTCCTTCTGGCCGTAGGGACACCTGGCGCCTCCGCCCAAATTTCCACGGTGTTGCTTCAAGACGACTTTGCCTCGAACGCCATCGACCCGAACAAGTACAAGCCGGACGCCCCGTTCTTCGAGGGCGGCAAAGGCGACATTCACGCCGAGGCTCGCAATGGCGTGATTGAATTTGTTGGGACGACCAGTCAACAATGGTGGTCGGGCGGCACGCTCCAGATCGCAGGCACCTTCGAGGCCACCGAACAAACGCCGGTGACCGTGACTATTGACCGGGTTTCTGAAGCCGGCGTCGGCACCGCCTCGCGCAGCGCGCTCTGGATTCTGGACGAGACCAAGACCAGTTACGTGCTGTTCGCGGACGTGCGGGGAGAAGGCGGCTGGCGCTACAACCGGAAAATCGGAGAAACCGGTGATGTGCCCACCGGCAGCGGCACTAACATTCCCCTCTTTGATGGAGCCACCTTCGACGACGGCGGACTGCACAAAATGAAAATGGTGGCCGACGGAAAGACGGTGAAGCTTTATCTGGACGGCACACTGGGGCCGGAGGTGAAGTTCCCATTTTCCAAGGTGATTTTCGAGTTCGGCAGTTATGCGCGGGCCAACAACGATACTGCAGCCACGACCTGGGATAACTTGAGGATCGAAACCAACCTCAAGACCAGCGTGGTCTTTTCGGATGATTTTGCATCCGATACGATCAACGCGGGCAAATTCCAGCCGGACGCGCCGTTCTTCGAAGGGGGCAAAGGCGATATCCACGCCGAAGCGCGCAACGGCGTGATCGAATTCGTCGGGACAACGACCCAGCAATGGTGGTCCGGCGGCACGCTTCGAGTCGTGCCCACGTTCGACGCCACCGAGCAGACTCCGGTCGCAGTGACCATCGACCGCATTTCCGAGAAAGGCGTCGGCACAGCTTCGCGCAGCGCGTTGTGGATTTTGTACGAATCGCAGACCAGCTACGTGCTTTTCGCCGTCGTCCGCGGCGTGGGCGGGTGGCGCTACAACAGGAAGATTGGCGAAGCCGGGGACGTGCCGACCGGCAGCGGAACGAATATTCCTCTTCTTGACGGCGCCAGCTTTGACGACGGCGGATTGCACAAAATGAGAATGGTGGCGGACGGCAAGACGGTGAAGCTCTATTTGGATGACCTCCAGGGGCCGGAGATAAAATTCCCATTCTCCAAAGTCATCTTCGAATTTGGCAGTTACGCGCGGGCCAACAACGACACCGCGAGCACGACTTGGGATAACATCAAAATCGAAACCGTCGTGCGGCAGACCAGCGTGGTCTTCTCGGATGATTTCGCTGCGAACGCGATCGATCCTGCCAAATACCAGCCGGACGCGCCGTTCTTCGAAGGGGGCAAAGGCGACATTCATACCGAAGCCCGCAACGGCACCATTGAATTCCTCGGGACCACCACCCAGCAATGGTGGTCGGGCGGAACGCTTCGGATTGTTCCGACATTCGCGCCGTCCGAGTCCGAAACGATCACGCTGTCGATTGACCGCGTCTCCGAGAAAGGCGTGGGCACAGCCTCGCGCAGCGCGTTGTGGATCCTGAATGAAACGCAGACCAGCTACGTGCTTTTCGCGGACGTCCGCGGCGAGGGCGGTTGGCGCTACAACCGGAAGATTGGTGAAGCCGGGGATGTGCCGACCGGCAGCGGCACCGACATCGCCGCGTTCAACGGCGCCACTTTTGACGATGGCGGGTTGCATCGCATGAGCATGGTTGCCGATGGCAAGACGGAGAAACTGCTTTTGGATGGCACCCAAGGCGCGGAGATCAAATTTCCTTTCTCGCCGGTGATCTTCGAATTCGGCAGTTACGCCCGGGCGAACAACGACACGGCCAGCACGGTCTGGGACAATCTCAAGATCGAAAGCGCCGGCGGCGCGACCTTTGCCCCGGCGGCGGTGAGCGTGCGGAACGGGCAAGTCAGCCCGGCCGTAACCGTGCGAATTCCGCAGGGCCTGAACTCACAGAAGGCGGTTCAAATCCGCGTCGTGAGCAGCGATGCGAACATTGCCGTGCCCGAGGGCGGAACCGGAGCTTCGCTGGCCCTGACGTTTCCTGCCGGTGGCGCAAATACGACGACCCTCCGGGTGCGGGGCGTGAATCTGGGCGGCGCGCAGTTCAGCATCGAAGGAGACATTCCCGGCGGCAACAAGCTTTCAGTCGCCGTGATCTCGAATCCAGGGGTAGTCCTTCAGGAAGATTTTGCCGCCGCGACCATCGACAGCACGAAGTGGCAAGTGTCCAAACGTTCGTTCGAGGTCGGCACCGGCACGTACGACGCGGTGCAAAAGGGTGGCGTCCTGGACGTCAGCGGCGTGGGCATCGACAACTTTTGGTCCGGGGCTTCCTTCAAGACCGCCAAGAGCTACGTCGCCACCAAGGAACTGAATCTGGTTTTCGAGGTGGATCGAGTGTCGATCGAACAAGTCGGTTCGGCCGGTCGGACCGGCGTGTACATCACCACCGATGACCGTTCCAGGTACGTGTTCTTTGCCCAGAACGTCGGCGAAAACAACTGGCAAGTGAACGTCAATCCGGGCAACCCAACAGGCGGTGGAACGGCTTTGACAGCATTCGCCGGCGTCACCGACACCGCTAAGCATAGGATGAAACTCATCGCGAATGGCCAGACGGTCGAGGTCTTTCTGGACGGTGTGTCCGGCGGCAGTTTTCCGTTCGAGGTGACGTCTGGAATCTTTTTTGAGATCGGCGCCTATGCCAGAGCCACCGATGACTCGGTCCGCGGCGTGTTTGACAACGTGAGAATCGAAAGCGCGCTGCCGTGTGTCTCGGCCAATCCACAGACCGTTTCCATGACCGCCGCAGATGCGGGCCGGCAAGTAACGGTCACGATTCCGCAGTTGTTGAACGACGCGGCTCCGGTTGCGGTGACCGTCACCAGCCGCGATCCTAAAGTTGCCGTTCCCGGCGGCGCCGCGGGCGGCACACTGACGTTGAATTTCGCCGCAGGCGCTGCGAATACACAGACCTTTACCGTCGCGCCGACCGGTTTGGGCGCGACCACCTTCGAGATCGCCAGCAACCCGCAGAACTGCGTGCTCGGAGCCGTCAAGATCGAAGTCGTCGCCGTGCCGCAGGTTTTGCTGACCGACGATTTCGCCGCCAGCGCCATTGACCAAAGCAAATGGAAGCTGGATAACACGCCCTTTGACACCGGTGTCGCGACGCCGGAATCGGCCATCACGCTGGAGAAAGGCCAGGCCAAGATCGCCGTGACCGTGGAAAGCTCGCTCTGGCCCGGGTTAGCTTTGCTGACGGCAAACACTTTCTCCGCCGGGCCCACCACTCCGGTGACGTTCGAAATTGATCGCGCGCTGATTGACTTCGACCTGGTGACCGGCACGGGCGCCGAGCAGCGCACCGGCATCTGGATCAAAGACGCCCTCGGCAACTTCGTTCTATTTGCCGATTACCTGGCTCATGACGCGCGCAATTTCGGGTGGCGCTACAACAAAATGACCGGCCAGGCCGACGACAATCCGACCGACGCGGGCATTAACATCGCGGCCTTCGACGGACCGAAATTCGACGACCGAAAAAACCATCGCATGAAATTGGTGGCCAATGGCGCGACCGTGAAGCTCTACCTGGATGATGTGCTCGGCGCCGAAGTGCCGTTTCCATTCTCGCAGCAGTTGACCTTTGGCTTTGGCGCTTACGCGGACGAAACCGGCAACGTCGTCCGCGGGTACTTCGACAACGCCAAAATCAGCGGCGGCTCGGCCCCCACTCCGCCTCGCCTTACCGCTGCGCTGCAAGGCGGCAAGGTTGTCATTTCCTGGACGGGCACAGGGACGCTGCAGGAAGCCGCTGCCTTGGCCAGTCCCGTCAACTGGAGCAACGTGACCCCCGCTCCGGCTGGGAATTCATACACAGTTCCGACCGGCGCCCCGTCGAGCTTTTACCGCATCCGGCAGTAAGCGGCTGTCGCCTTGCACGACCTGAGGGCATCGAACTCCGCCAGGCACGACAATCCGTGAAGCGTTTGGAGCGGCCGATTTATCGCCGCTTTTTCTCAGCCGACGGGAACTCGACCGCCAGCTAGCCCGGAAATTTCACAAACCCGTAGCGCAGATTTCCAATCTGCCGTATCGCAGGCTTGCCGCCTGCGCCGACTCGACCTCTACGAACACGCCGGAGCGTTCGACACCCTGCCGACTGCAAGTCGGCGATACAGTTCAGCGCGGCGAAGCCGCAACCAAAACGGCGCGCGGCCTTCCAGGCCGCTGCGGCTCCGAAAGCCCGAGGCGTCCGAAAATCTCCGAGCCTCGCCTTCCGTGTGCGGCCGCTGCAGCCTGGAAGGCCGCGCGCCGGAAAAATCGTCGCGACTTGCGACGATTTCTGGCGATACTGATAGACTGCAAGTCTGCGCTACGAGGCCTCGGAGCCGCATTGGCTCGAAAAAACGTGTGGAATATCCGGCCTAGAACTTGTTGGCCTCAGCCAAAGCGCCGATAAATCGGACGCACTCCAAACGCTGGCGCGCCAGGGCATGCTCTCTTGCAGACCGTCAATCTCGAATGCAAGTTTCGCTCGGCATGGTTCCAACTTCTTCTCCGGGGATCAAAACCCGGGCGACCGGCGAGAGTGGCGTATGAAGCTGCGCGTTCCCTCGGGAACCTGCACCCGTTCCACGAAACCGCCCGGCCAGCGTATCTCCAACTGGACCGGCGGTTCAGGAATCCCCAGGACCAGCTCGCTCCCGTCCTGAGACCAATAGCCGCCGCCAAGATGCACCTCGCGCGCAGGCCCAAGCCGGCCGCTCCGGAACCGGAGACGGACCGTGGCGCCGATCGCTTGAGGATTCTTTTCGGGGCCGTCCAGCCGGACGCGCAGACCCGGCGCAGCACGCACATTGCGATATAACTGAGTCGGCCCTCCGTGCTGGCCCACCGCGAGATCGATCCGTCCGTCCTGATCGAAATCGCACAGCGCGGCACCGCGACCTTCGCCGTACACAGCCCGGCCCGTCGCTCGCGGGCCAAGAGCGGCAAATCCGCCCTTCCCGTCCCCCCGCAACCAAAGGCCGACGCCCGCGTCCTGCCGGCTCTCCGCGGACGAAACACCGAAAAAATTCTGCGCGAGAAAAACATCCTCGGCGCCGTCGCCATCGAGATCGCCTACGGCCAGGCCAAACACGGGAGACATCTGCGCGGCCACGGGGAGCGGCCGAACTTCGAAGCGATCTCCACGATTCAGGAAGACTATCGAGTCCAAAGTCTCGACCGTCACTTCTCGCATGACCGGCAAACCGGCCGCGAGGACGTCGGGGATGGCCGCGGTGCTAAAGTGGGTGAAGTCGCGGAAGTGATCACGCAGGGCCGGAAACGACGCGCTCAACACGCCAAAATCCCGGAGCGGAACCAGCTTTTGCGAAGCTGGATCGAACCCAGCCTCAAGTAGCGCAAGGGCGTTCGTGCCTGCGACCTCGCCAAAGAAAAGGTGCAGCGGCCGACGGAGAAACCGTTCGCGCGAATTGTTGCGGCCCCAGTTGCCCGCCACGAGGTCAAGCTGCCCGTCACCGTCGAAATCGCCTGCGGCGATGCTGTTCCACCAGCCGGTGAGCGAATGGAGGGTTGAGGGTTGAGGGTTGAGGGTTGGGCGATAGCCATGGTCGTTCGGCCATGCCAGCGGCGGATTCCACGAGCGGAGCTTGCCGGCTTCATTCCGGAAAAACCGTACTGGTCCCCATTCGCACGCGAGCGCAAGATCCGGATCGCCGTCGCCGTCCAGATCCGTGAAGACAGCGCCGCTCACGAGGCCGAGGCCGGCTAATGGCTGGCTCGCCTCGGCATCCAATCGGAGTCTGCCATCGTGGTTGCGAAGCAAGCATGACGAGGCTGCTTCGGGATACCTCCCCGCAACGACGCGGCCTCCGACAAAGAGTTCAAGGTCGCCGTCTCCGTCGAGGTCAGCCATGGCAAGGGGGCCGGAACTGACGGGCGAGAGCAGGAGACCTTCTTCTTGTTCGCCGGTGACGAGAGACAATTGCCGCACGCTTGGCGCAATCGTCGCGCTCGTCTCGTAGTTAGCCAGGCCGAAAAGCAGAGCGAGATTCGTGGAGCTTGGCTGCCAGCCGAGGACCGTCGTGACATCTCGGTCGGTCGGCCGTTCGAGCATTTTGGCGCGCTGAGGAACGAAACCACCTTTGCCATCATTTCGGAAGACGGCGAGACGGCTCCCTCGCCCGGCGCCGATGATCAAGTCATCCCAACCGTCGCTATTGAAATCAAACCAGGTCACGCCAGGGCCCAGATCGCTCAACTTGTGCGGGAGCAACGGCTGGCGCGCGAAGTCGTCGAACGGTTCGTCACGGTGCAGGTGGCCGAGCCGCGAACTGACGTCTTCAAAGAAAGGCGCATCGGTTGGAAGCCCCGCTTTGATTTCAGATTGGCCTGGCTGAGTGATTGACGTCTCGGTTCCCTTCACCCCGGCCCTCTCCCCAAGGAGAGGGAGGGCTTGTGGCGCCGATGGAAAAGCTCCGGGAGGCTTGTCAGATGGCGGGCGCAGCAAAGGTTTCTCCCTCTCCCTTTGGGGGAGGCCCGGGGTAAGGGAAAAGGGCACCTCAGAAGCGAGAGCGCGAACGGATTGTTCAAAGGCCGCAATAGCGTCCGCGTCCGCCTCCAGCGCCGCTGATTCGTCGATCTCGATCAGATGGTTGGCGGGGACATTCGTGAGCAAGCTGGTCTTTCCGCCTCGCCACTTGACCTGGATCGCGAGCCGGTTCGTGGCGAGGCCGGCAGCGAAAGTCCGGATCGCGTCGTCGCCGGAAAGATAGCGCCCGCCGCAACTGATCTCTTGGCTTTGCGAGGGCAAGCCGGGCGCGAGCACACGTACTCGAGCGCCGACGCCGCGAGTGTTTGGGCGGTTCCCGCGCAGCCGGACGGCGACGCGCGGTCGGAAAGATTCATTGCGCAGCAGAAGCGGGCCGTCGTTGAGGCAGTTGATGATAACGTCGAGATCGCCGTCATTGTCGAGATCCGACAGAGCCATGGCTTGGGAAATGCGGCGCGAGTTGAATCCCCACGCCTGGCCGCACTCCTCAAAAGTCAGATCGCCGCGATTTCGAAAGGCCGCATTCGGTGTGTCGAGACGAGGAAAGCGCTTCCGCAGCCGCAGTTGTTCCAGCGGCGGCAACGCCCGCTGTTTTTTCGCTTCCTCAATTGCTCGCGAGATATCGACATGTTGAGCGTCGCGCCAATGACCCGTGCTGATCAGCAAGTCCTCGTAGCCGTCCAGGTCCACGTCAAGAAACGCCGGGCTCCAGGACCAGTCGGAGGCGTCAAGTCCGGCCAGTTGCGCGATCTCGGCGTACGTTCCATTGCCTCGGCTGAGCAAGAGTGTGTTGCGGGAGAATTGCGGTCGATCATCGGCGGTGCTGCGAAACTGGGCGAACCCCATGGCGTCCATGACCTGCACTTGGCGCCGCGCGTGAACCGGACTGAGCATGTCGGCAACGAAGATGTCGTCGGCGCCATCGCGATTGATGTCCGCCACATCGACGGCCATGGAGAACAGACTGGTTTGGCGGATCGCAGGGCGAGCGATCGCGCGGAAGCGGCCCCGGCCATCATTCATCCAGATCCGGTCCGGCGATTGAAAATCGTTGCAGACGTAGAGGTCGGGCGCGCCGTCGCCGTTCAGGTCGCGGAACATGGCTGAGAGCCCCCAATCGTAGGGTGTTCGGGCGGGCTCGCCGGCCTCGTCCAGAAACACGCCATTGGTCCAGCTCAAGGGCGTGAAGCGTCCTCCGCCATCGTTGCGAAAAAGCGTGTCGGCTTGACCGTTTTCCAGGACGCCTGAAGCGCGGTCGAAGCTGAAGCGGCCCTGAAGTTCCGGCGACCGGACAGACCGTCCATTGACCGTGAGCAGCTCGTAAACGCCATTGGTCACGCTGAAACGGAACCGGATATCCGGCATGTCGCGCATGGTGTCGTTCCGGTAATTCACGACGTAAAGATCAAGAAAGCCGTCGCCGTCAATATCGGCGAGTGCCAGCGAAGCCGCGCCGTTGCCGCCGCGAAGGCCGGCGGATTCCGTGCTCTCGCGAAATCGCGCTTGGCCGTCGTTCACGAACAACCGTGTGCCATGAAAGATGCCATTCACCATCAAGTCCAAGTCGCCGTCGCCATCGATGTCCGCGAAAGCCGCCCCGGTCGAGGCTTGATCGGCGCAACCGACTCCCGCGACGCCGGTGATTTCCGCGAACCGCCAGTTGCCCAAGTTGCGATAGAGCCCGTTGGGCGAATCCAGCCCGCAGAAATAAAGGTCGCAAAGTCCGTCGCCATCAATGTCACCCGCAGCGACGCCGGAGCCGTTGAGGAAGATTTGATTGGTCAGAGATCGTTCTTCATCGAGGCGATTCGTGAAGGTGATTCCAGCCGCGGCCGGAGCGACTTCCGTGAAGCCATTCTTGCGTTTGCTGGGCACAGATATCGCAGTTCGGCGATGGTCCTCGTGCGGTTGCCAATCCAATGCCGCCGCGCGCCCGGCTGCCCAGACGATTGCGACGACGAAGAGTTCGCGTGCCGCTGACACGCGGAAAGGCTAACTTCCAGTGGAACCATGGCCAAGGAAAACCAGAGCTTGACGGAGGCCTCGGCGGCAAGCCTCAGACGCACGACGGAATTCTTCGTAGCGCGGAGTTGCACTCTGCCGTATCGCAGATTTGAAATCTGCGCTGCGAGCCGAAGAACTCTGTCGTGCGCCAGCCGGCAGGTCCCCGCAAAAATGTTTTTCCTCATCCCTTGGTTTCCTGATTCAATCGTGTGCAGATGAAATTCCTGGTCATTGGGGGCGGCGGACGCGAACATGCGCTCGTTTGGAAACTGGCGCAGTCCTCGCACGTCACCCAACTGTGGTGCGCGCCGGGCAACGCGGGCATTGCCGCCGAGCGCCTCGCGCGGAATGACGCGCCGGCCGAATGCGTCCCAATCGGCGCGGAAGATCTGCCCAAGCTGCTGGCGTTTGCTCAGGACCGGAAGCCCGACTTGACCGTGGTCGGGCCGGACAATCCTCTGGCCTTGGGGATCGTCGATTTGTTTCAGAAGCACCGCCTCCGAATTTGGGGACCCAACCGGCAAGCCGCGCGCTTCGAGTCCTCGAAAGTTTTTGCGCAGCAGTTCATGGAGCGGCACGGGATTCCGACCGCCAAGGCCGCAGCCTTCACGGAACCCAAAAGCGCCAAGGAATTTGCCGCCGGCCTCGAAGGCCGCTGCGCCGTGAAAGCGGATGGCTTGGCCTTGGGCAAAGGCGTGCTGGTTTGCCAAAGCACGGCGGAAGCCGACCGGGCCATCGAAGAGGTCATGGTCAAAAAAGCGTTTGGCGAAGCGGGCTCGCGGGTGGTCATCCAGGAATTTTTGGAAGGGCTGGAAATCTCGCTCCACGCAATTTGCGACGGCAAAACGGCTAAGCTTTTCCCGACCTCCCAAGACCACAAGCGCGCATTGGACGGAGACCAAGGGTCGAACACGGGAGGCATGGGAACCTACTCGCCCACTCCTTTTCTGACCGAAGGGCAGATGGCCGAAGCTGAGGAGAGCCTCTTGGGGCGATGGCTGCGAGGCTGCGAGGCCGAGCGGATTGATTTTCACGGAATTCTTTATCCGGGCGTGATGCTCACGAAGCAGGGACCAAAGGTGCTCGAGTTCAACGCGCGTTTTGGCGATCCGGAAACTCAAGTTTATTTGACTCGGTTGGAAAGCGATTTGGCCGAGCTGCTCGAAGCCAGTGTCGATGGCAGCCTGGATCGCTTTGATTTGAGGTGGAGCCCCGCGGCGGCGGTTTGTGTGGTAATGGCGTCCGGCGGTTATCCAGGGAGCTACGCCAAGGGAAAACCCGTTCTGGGATTGTCCGAGGTCTCGAAGATGTCCAACACAAAGGTCTTCCACGCGGGCACAGCTCGCGCCGGCGATCAAGTCATCACAGCCGGAGGCCGCGTGCTTGGCGTCACCGCATGGAGCGCGACGCTGGGAGCGGCAAGGGCGACGGCCTACGCAGCGGTCGAGAAGATTCGATTCGACGGGGCGCATTTTCGCCGCGATATTGCGGCCAAAGCTTTGCCTTGACCGCCTGGACAATGATGAATCTTTTCGCGAAGCCGTGCGACGTAGCCGCCGAGGTAACGAGGCGGACACAACTATTGACGAGACCGTTGGATGAACGACAGGTCGGCGTTTGTAGTCCCGGCTTTAGCCGGTTCGGGCCGCCTAAAGGCGGGACTACAAACCTTCCGCGTGTAGTCCATCCCACGGTCTCCTCTGTAAATTTGAAATTTGAATCCGCCTCCTCACATCGGCGGCTACGGATCGGGGACGCGACGACTATCCCGATGCCTCGGATGCCTGCCAGAAAATGGTTGCACTCTTGGGTGGTTGCATTAAGCGCTCTTGCCGCAGTTGCCGTGGATCAGGACAGCAAGAGCGCGACGGGGGGCCCTGCACCTCCCAATTTTCAGGAACTCTATAGTTTGATCGCTTCCAACGCGCCCGGTCTGAGCGAAGCCACGCTGAACCGGGCGGCCGTGCGTGGATTCCTGGAGGCGCTCTATCCTCAGGTGATCCTCGTGACCAATACGACCCATGCCGCCGAGCCATCTCAACAAACCACGGTTGCCAAAGCGGAGCTGCTCGAAAGCTCCATCGCGTATCTTCGCCTTGCCGCTGTCCGGGCCGGCTCGGCCCAGGCTTTTGCCGAAGCTGTCGAGCGTTTGCGGGCGACCAACCAACTCACCGGACTGATCCTCGACGTTCGGTTTTCTGATGGCGTTGACTATGACGAAGCCGCGCAAGTGGCCGACTTGTTTTTCAAAACGGAACAACCGCTTTTGAAGTGGAACGGATCCGCCAAACGGTCCACGGCGAAGCAGAGTTCGATCGGCCTCCCCGTGATGCTGCTGGTCAATCATGGCACTTCCGGGGCGGCTGAAGCGCTAACGGCGGTTTTGCGCGGCGCGGAGGTGGGTCTCGTCGTGGGAAGTCCGACCGCCGGCCGCACACAGGCTTACAAGGAGTTCACCCTCAGCACCGGGCACAGGCTGCGAATCGCATCAAGCCGCATCGAGGTGGGCGACGGTCACTTCTTGTCCGAAACCGGCTTGGTTCCAGACATCCGAGTCCAAGTGCCTGAAGATGTGGAAAAGGCGTATCTCCAGGACCTCACTGCTGCTTCCTGGCAAGGAGCAACCGAGCTCGCCGCCGCGCAGACGCCTGCGCTCAGAGCAGGTGCTGCAATCGGCAAGACGGCCAGCCGAGCCAAAATCAACGAATCGGCTTTGATCCGCCAAACCGGAGACCGCCACCCTGCCGAAACCGGCTCAGATGCGGACAATACAGCGGCACCTCCGGTCGTGCAGGACCCGGCCTTAGCTCGCGGGCTCGACATCCTCAAAGGGCTGGCTTTGGCGAAGCGCCCCCGATAAACCGAGTCCATTCCGGAACGCAGACTTTATTTGCACCTCACGCCGCCGGTGCATCCCGGAGTTGTTGGCGACGTGAAGCAGCGGCGCGCGTCTCGCCGGGCGTAGCGCAGATTTTCAATCTACCAGCATCTGCCGAAATCCTCGCAAGCCGCGACGATTTTTCCGGCGCGCGGCCTTCCAGGCCGCAGCGGCCGCACACGGAAGGCGAGGCCCGGAGATTTTCGGGCGCCTCGGTCTTTTGCAGCCGCTGCGGCCTGGAAGGCCGCGCGCCGTTTTGGTTGCGGCTTCGCCGCGCTGCGCTGTATCGCCGAGTTGCACTTGGCGGAACGTTCGAAACCGAGGTAGTGCTTGGCAGTTCGAGGCACCCGCAGAATGCAGTTCTGCGATACGGCAGATTACAGATCTGCGCTACGAATTTGCCGGTCTTTGTCCGGGCAAGACTGACCGATTACAGCCCAAAAGATTTCGCCGTTGACGATTTAGTCGGTGCGCCCCAACTTGATGGCATTAATCGGAAGCATGAAGACCATTCTGTTCGT
>JACQWK010000689.1 GCA_016209525.1 Verrucomicrobiota bacterium | reverse complement strand
GGTTGTGCCGTTGGCACCGTCATAGCTCACCGTGTAGGTGACCGTGTTCCCGTTGATCAAAGGCGGGCTGATGGTCACCGCCGGTGGCGTATTGCCCACCGAGAACGTCCCGCTCGGACTAGCGGCGGGTGCCAGATTGCTCGCACGATCGCTCGCTGTTCCCGCCGCAATCGATATCCCCAGCGTCCCATCCCCTGTGATCCCCGTGATCGTGACGGTGCGCGTAGCGCCATTCCCGGAGACACTCACCGTCCCGTTGGCTGTGCCTGTCCTGTTCAATGTCACACTGGAAGCGCCCAGAGTGATCGATTGAAAGTTGGCGTCCGAATAACTCACGGTGTAACTGACCGAACTGCTGGCTGTGATGGTCGTCGAAGGCGCGCTGATCGTCACAGTCGGTGCAGTGTTGTCCACCATGAACATCCCGCTCGGTCCAGCCGCTCCAGCCAAATTGCCGACCCGGTCGCTCGCTGTCGCGTCCGCAATCGATATCCCCAAACTCCCATCGCCCGTTAACCCTGAAATCGAGACCGTTCGTGTCGCTCCAGTCCCGCTCACGTTCACGGTCCCGTTGGCTGTGCCCGTCTTGTTCAATATCACCGCGTAAGCGTGGTCGAAGGCGCGCTGATCGTCACCGACGGAGCCGTATTGTCCACGGTGAAACTCGCACTCGGTCCCGCTGCCGCCGCCAAGTTGCTGGCCTGATCAATTGCTGTGCCGGACGCAATCGAAATGCCTAGTATGCCAAAGCCCGTTATCTCCGAAATCGTTACCTTCCACGCGGCCCCGCTGCCGCTCACGCTGATCATCCCATCGGCAGTGCCGCTGCTCTCCAGCGCCACGTCCGAAGCGCTCAACGTGCCGGCCAGAAAGTTGGGGTCCGAATAGCTCACCGTGTAACTGATCTGTGAGTGGAGATTGAACGATACGCTATTGAGGACCCGTTTCTTCGCGAGCGGACTCGCGGCGACCTTGGACGGAGGTCACGGTTTGGGCGATTGCGTCGCGATCGGCTTTTGGCAGGTCGCGGATTCCAGCAAGGAGATGAACCAGTCGGAGTCCAAGCCCCGCTCTACGGCGACACCGCTCGATAGAATCGCTGCTTCACTCCGAGCGACGCCGAATCGGTGAATTCAACCCTCGTCGCAGCGCTCACGACATTGGTCAATAAATCCCAGTCGCGAAGATTGGCCGATGCTTCGATGAAATAAGTTCGACCGGGTTCTGTGTTCAGAAGCGTGATCTGGAACTGACCACTCGAAAGGAGGGACGGCGACAATTTCAGTTCGCCTGGCGGAACGACCACGACAACGAACGCCGATGTGCCGCTCAAGATAGGACTGCCGTTGTCAGTGACTCGCACCGCAATTGAATTGGTGCTCGACACGCTTGCTGGCCCCGGCGTCCACGTGAAAACACCGGTGACCGGATCGATAGTAGCTCCAGTTGGCGCGCCGGGTTCCAGGCTGTAGCTGAGTGTGTTTGCCGGCAAATCCTCATCCGTGGCCGACAGTTGAATCGTCAGTGTCCTGCCAACGACGTTGGTCTGCCTTGCGACTGCCGCCAAAACAGGCGCGCGATTCACTTCTCTCACAACGACCGTGAAACTCTGCGTGGCGCTCACGGGCGGCAAGCTGCTGTCCGTGACACGCACGCTGATTACGTTTGTGCTCGGCCCTTGCGCTTCGCTCGGCCGCCAGAAGAATGCTCCAGCCGTCGAAATCGTCGCTCCTGTCGGCGCGCCGGATTCCAAACTGTAAGTCAGCGGCGGCTTCGCCAGTGGACTGTTGGTGGGCGCTGCCGTAAAAGTCACAAGGCTCCCTTCGTCCACAATGAAATTCTGAATTGGAGCCAACCGCAGCGTGGAAGGCATGGATACTACGCGAAAGGAGTTGGTTACGGCCAGTGCTGGAGAACCACTGTCGGTAACGCTGACCGTGACCGTGTTCGTCTGAGCCACCAAGACTTCACCAACAGCCCAGGTGACGATTCCGCTCGCGGCATCAATTGTCATGCCCGGAGGCGCATCACTGTCCAGATTGAAGGTCAGAGTATTCTTCGGGAAGTCCGTATCAGTTGCTTCCACTTTAAATTCAAGCTTGGTCTTCTCGTTCACAATTTTTTCGGCAATTGGGGGAAGCACTGGCACAGAGTTGACCTCATTGACGACGACAGTGAACGTTTTCGTGTCACTCAGGTTTTGCGGTCCATTGTCGGTGACGCGCACGGTGATGCGGTTCGTGCTTGGTCCTTGTTCTTCGCTCGGTGTCCAATTGAACAGGCCAGTAACCGGATCAATGGCCGCGCCCGCGGGAGCGCCTTGCTCCAAACTGTAGGTCAGTTTCTGAGCCGGAAGGTCTGAATCTGTGGCTTGGAACGGGATGGTCAACGCCGTGCCCTCATTGATGGTTCGATCATCGGTCGGAGCGAGCGCGGGAGGCGTGTTCACCTCGTTGACCGTGACGGTAAATGTTTGCGTGGCGCTCAATGGTGGTTGCCCGCTGTCCGTTACACGCACGGTGATTGGATACACGTCCGGCCCTTGCGCTTCGGTGGGGGTCCAGGCAAAAACTCCGGTCGTGGCATCGAGCTGAGCGCCTGAGGGCGCACCGGCTTCGAGGTTGAAGGTTAGCGTCTGCTGCGGAAGATCCGCATCGACAACCGTGACCTTGAAGGTAAGAAGTGAGCCCTCGTTCACAGTCTGATTTGCGATGGTCGTGATGACCGGCGGATCGTTGCTCTCGACAACGACAACCGTGAATGTCCGTGTGTGGCTCAGACGCTGCGGACTGCTATCCGTGACTCGGACAGAGATGGAATTTGTGCTCGGCCCCTGAGCACGCGTGGGAGTCCAACTGAAGACGCCCGTTTGCGGATTGATGGTGGCGCCGAGAGGCGTTCCGGCCTCGAGACTGAACGTGAGGGCCTCATTGGGTTGGTTGGCATCCACCGCGCGCACCGCGAAGGTCAAGAGTTTGGCTTCGGCAATCTCCTGATCTGCAACAGGCAAAATAAACGGCCAATTGGCGCCGACACGAACCGCTGCCTGGATGGCGACGCCTGCGATGCCAGTAGTGTTAGTGGCAAAGACGTCTGCCGCACTTGGAATGAAACTTCCATCTCGAGGATCGCTCGACGTAACGGTGACAGGTGATACACGTATTGACATGGTCACGCTTCTGCTTTGGCCGGCTGCCAGAGTGCCCAAATTCCACGTGACACTCTCTCCTGCCTCTACATAATCGTCGCCATCATCGGCCCAACTTTCCCACGGCCATGGTCCCGAGCAACAGGTGTCGGCATAAAAGCGCACCATGTAGGCAGGCATCAGTTGTCGCAACTTCACCTCGTTCACGCTCGTTGAACCCTGATTGACGACCTTCATCACGTAGTTAATCTGCTCCCCAGGCCGCACCAGGTCCGGCGACGCCGTCATCGACAATCCCAACACCGGGTTGCTCTGCACTACCGTCACCGTGTCCGCTCGACCGGCCCCGGCTCCTATCTCCCCATGTCCGGCAATAACCGTCCCGCTACCCAGTCCACTATTGACCGTCACTACGAAGCTGCATTGGCCGCCAGCACCGGCGCTGAGTTGGCCCAAGTCCCATTTGATTTCGCTTCCACTCTTGACTCCGCCGTTGCTGGCCGAACTGAAGGTCGTCCCGTCCGGTACCGCCGCCCGCAGCACCACGCCCGAAACATTTACTGCGCTCGGATTCCCGTAACTCAAGGTATATGTCAGCGTCTCCCCCGGCCTCACCGGATTGCGGTCCGCCTGCATCGCCAAGACCAAAGGTGGATTTGAATGGGCCATCACGCTGGCGGAAGCACTAACACCGCCGCCGCCGCTTTCGCTGACTTCGGCGCTGCTGCTGATTACCGTGTTGTTCGCAGGCGCCGCTGAACCCGATACGATTGTCGCCGCAAAGACCACGCTTCGGCTTTGGCCAGCTGCCAGAGTGCCCAAATTCCACGTGACACTCTCCCCTGCTTCCACGTAATCGTCGCCATCGTTGGCCCAACTCTCCCAGGCCCAGGGTCCGCCCCCGCAACACGTGTTGGCATAAAAACGCGCCATGTAATCCGGCATGACCTGCCGCAGTTTCACTCCGCTCAAACTTGTTGAACCCCGATTAACGACCGTCATCACGTAGTTGACCGTCTCTCCAGGCCGCACCGGATTCGGACTGGCCGTCATCACCAGTTGCAACGCCTGAGTTGGTTCGGATTGCTCGATGTTACTCTTCGCGCTGCTCGGAGAGAAGGTTCTGTTGGCATCAATGAAATCCGAAGGGTCGATCCATCCAGTTGCATTCGCGCTGTAGCCCGGACCGACTCCGATTGCGGGATCAGTTCGGATTTCAAAATGCAGATGGGGCCCGGTGCTTCCAACCGGAGTCGGACCAATCACGCCGATCTGTTGTCCCCGGCTAACGATCGAGCCAGTCGGAACCCAGTTGTTGATCTTGGCGACATCGAGGTGCGCGTACATCGACGAGACCTGCGATACGGTGGTTCGTCCAGGAACTTTGAGATCGGAGCCGGTATGCTGGATTATGATCACGCCTTTCCACGAGCCGTCCCCGCCCACGTCTTGGGCGTAAGTGACGACGCCGTTCGCCACCGCATAGACGGGTTTTCCGAGATCGTCTTCGCCGAAGCCAAAATTCCAATCCTCGCCAAGATGATTATTCACGCGGAAATCCTGGACGTTCTGCCATCCGCCAGCGCACTGCGCCGTGCCGGGGCAACGCGGCGTTCCTTCCGGCGGTCCGAAGGGGTAATCGAATCCATCGACCGGTGCGGCTTTTCCATCTGCAATGCTCCACGAAAGTCCAACCAAAAGGAACCCCAGTTGAATCGTCAGTCCCCCATGTCCACGTGTGGATTTGCTCATAGTTTTCGTTCTCCTTTGCTCTCTTTGGCGTGTCCGAAAAGAAAAGGGGCGTGACTACTCACGCCCCAAGTTAGGCACTGGCGTGCCCTCAAAAGAACGCTTTCGGCACGCCCGAGTGCGGGCGTGCTTCAAGCGCTGTCTTTTGATTGAACGAGCCAGTTTTAACTTGGACAGCGGCCGAAGCTCGCGAATTTGTAGTTGCTTTGGTTTACATAATCGCTCTTTCGGAACGGTGGGGATTCAAGCAGAGACGGTTTGTTTCCGCAAGTGACCGCTTTTTGCCGGCCTAGTCTGTGGCTGTGCCGGAAGCAATCAATATGCCCAGTGTGCCGTTGCCGGTTGTCCCTGAAATAGTCACCGTCCGCGTGCTGCCACTGCCGCTCACACTGATCATCCCATCGGCGGTTCCTGCTTTGCTTAATGTGATGTTGGCGGATGTCAGAGTGCTGGCCAAAAAGTTCTCATCCGAATAGGTCACGGTGTAAGTGACTGAGCCAGTCTGGGTGAATGCGCTCGAAGGCGCGCTGATGGCCAGCGACGGTGGAGTATTATCCACCAGGAACGTCTCGCTTGGGCCAGCCGCCGCCGCCGTGTTCCCTGCCTGATCCCGTGCTGTCCCCGCCGCTATTGATATCCCCAAGCTCCCATCGCCCGTGATGTTGGAAATGCTAACCGTTCGTGTGTTCCCGCTCCCGGAAACACTCACCGTCCCGTCGGCAGTGCCCGTTTTATTCAAAGTGATTCGGCCTCCCGTCAACGTGCTCGATTGAAAGTTCGCGTCCGCGTAACTCACCGTATAACGGACGGACCCAATTGTCGTGATGTTGGTTGAAGGCGGACTAATCGTCACTACCGGCGAGGTATTATCCACCGTGAATGCTGCGCTCGGTCCCGCTGCCGGAGCAAGGTTGCCGGCCTGGTCCGTGGCTGTGCCGGACGCAATCGCTATGCCCAGCGTGCCGTTGCCGGTGATCCCAGAGATCGTCACAGCCCGCGTGCTGCCGCTGCCGCTCACACTGATCGTCCCGCTGACCGTGCCCGTTTTGTTTAATGTGATGTTGACCGCTGTCAACGTGCTGGCCAAAGAATTGTCGTCCGCGTAGGTCACGGTGTAAGT
>JACQWK010000637.1 GCA_016209525.1 Verrucomicrobiota bacterium | reverse complement strand
GCTCGTCACAGATCGCTGGGGATATGCTCCTCGCTCGCGCCTCGTCTCCGTCAAAAATCCCTTGCCGCGAATGTATAGCTAATTCGGAGACACCACTAGCACGCGAAAGGAGGCTAAACGACGGATGGATGATGGACAGGATGGAAAAGCATGAACCGAGTGCCATCGAGGCCGCAAATTGGACTTCATTGCTGTTTCCAGGAAACAGGTCCTCGGTGATTGTCTCGCAAACAAATTTGGCGTGCTTTCGCGTCCTCGAGGGGCACACTCCTGCGCGGCATTGTGGAAACGCAACGCAAATCGACTACGCACGACAACGTCGTCAAGCACGTAGGTTTGGCCTTCGGTCTGGCCCTATTGCTCTACTTGGGCGGGTATCACCTGATTGAACATTACCGAAATGTGAAAGGTCCTTGGCGGGTTACGTTCGGCACCGATGGGCACGGCCAGCCAAAGATCTCCATTTCACACGAGCGACTCAGCATCTCGAACGTCGCGCTGGTCTTCCAAGGCCAGCGGACGGAGCCGTCCATCAACACCGAAACGACCGTCGTGTTCGATACCCCCAAGACGAATGTGCCGTTCGGCAAAGTGGTCTTCCTCGACACCACATTTTTGCCTGGAACCGTGACGTTTGATCTTTTCGGGCATGAGATCGAACTTCTGCCGCGCACGCTCGTGGTGGATTTGAAAGAGGTCGCTTGGAAATCTGGCGACACCATCCGCCTCTCGCACACCGGGGAGTCTGGGCGCGATTGAACGCAAATTCGGCAATTGAAAAACCGCTAATGAACGCGAATTCACGCTAATCAAGAAGATGCAAAGGCACAGGTCAGAGAATCAGCTTACTCCTCTCCGCCGCTGCACGCCGCGGGGACAGCGCGGGCGCGCCATCCTTACCTACAAGATGTGCTCTGAGCAAAAGAAGGTATGAGAAATATGCGGGCTAGGGCGCTGGCGGTGTTTTTGCGAGGATCTGCGTAAACTTCTGGAAGAACTCTCCGGCGAGCTTCTTGGCCGCCGCTTCCACCACGCGCGAACCCACGGCGGCTATCAGCCCTCCCACCTGCACGCTGGACGTGTGGGTGAGTTTGGTGCCTTTACCCTCCTCTTTCAGTTCGATCACAGAACTGCCGTTGACGAAACCAGGCGCGCCCTTTCCTTCCATGTGGAGCGTAAATTTGTGCGGCGGCTGTTTGTCCTCCAGCCGCACCTTTCCAGTAAAACTTCCTTTCAGTGAGGCGATCCCGATTTTCAACCGGGCATCATATTCGTCCTCGGCTTTCTTCTCCATGTTTTCGCATCCCGGGATGGCCTGTTGGAGAACCGCCGGGTCAACCAACTGCGCAAAAACGCGATCTGGAGGCAAAGGGAGGAGGTAGGTTCCTTGAATGTTCATTGGGGGTCATCGATACCAAAGTTGGAGCCGACTTTCAATCGAAAGGCTCAGTACGCCTGATCCTGCCGACAACATTCTGGCGTCCGTGGCACTCGCCCAACCCACTTGCCCCTCACCGCGCCCCTCTCCTCATGGGAGAGGGAGAATCATGCACGCCAACCTGACAACGCCAGACGTTCTGAACGTGAGACTCTGCGATTCTATCTCCCAGGTTCAAGAATCAGTTTTTCCTGCGCCGCTTCCTCAATCTTAGTCCTGCTGAATAGGAGCGGATAATACCGGCCCTCGGCCCAAAGCGCTAGCAAGTCGTCGTAGTGCTGACTTTGAGGTTGACCCGATTGCCCTGGCACGTTGACGGCGAGGGATCGGTCCCATTCGGCGAGGTCGAGGAGTTGGCGATACGACGCCCCGTTGTCCTGTTTGAAGTTCGAGCCGCCCGTCATGTTAACCGTAAACGAATCGCCGCCACGCTCCACGGGTCCGAGATCAAACAAGGCGCGCCGGGTTTCGTCCGTCGAAAGTGTGTGTGGAAACGCCGCTTTGTGCAGTGTGCCCCAGCGCCATTTCTGAGGATCGTGACCGAGTTTGGAATTTGCTTCGGCGACCGCCTCCGACAGGGTATTGAGAAGTATGGCGTCACGGCTTGAGCGCGGGTTCGAGCCAAACCATCGAGGCGTCGGCTGCTTTAGAACTTGAAGGGTTTTCACCGCAGAGAGGCGGCCTGCCAAGAGCGGCCAGGCCTTTTCCGGCAAGCGCGGTTTGAAAACCACGGGGCCGATTTTCGGCCACCAAATTTCGAAAAGCGCCGCAGCCGCGAAATCTTTCGATACAACGCAGTCCCACTTTGTGAGCAAATCGATGTGCCGTTGCAGCTCTGCATTGGCTCCTTTGACCTCACGCAGGAGGCGCACAAGCTCCCTTGCCGGCATCGAAGTTTCGTCGTGCTGGAGGCGCTCGAAATCGGACAGCGTGAACCGGCCTTTCCCGGAACTCAGCACCTGGTCGATTCGCTGATAACGAAACGGAGCGGCAAAATCGTGGCCAAGCTGGTGCCGATAACGAGGCGGGATCAAGTTATTGTTGGCACTGGCCAGAAAATGGCGTGGCGAATTGTAGGAATGCGGCAGTTGGGACAAGGACAGAAAACCGTCCCACTCGTAGCGTCCTTCGGCTCCGGGCACCGGCAGCAAGCCGGCCCAGCCGCGTCGTGCCGGCGCCAGGCCGGCGACTTGCCAGCCGATATTGCCGTCGCTGTCGGCATAGACAAAATTCAGCGACGGCACTTTCCATCGTTCGAGGGCGTGAAGGAATTCTGTCCAATTGCGGGCGCGGTCCACCGACAGCGACGCCAGATAACCCGCCGAACCCGGTTCGCTGCCCACCCAGCGCAAGGCATAGGCGCGATGGCGGTTCGTGTCCGCGTGGATCACGGGCCCGTGGATGGTGAACTTGAGTTCCAGTTGGACGGGCATCGCCAGGCCTTCGACTTTGATCAGTTCGCGCTCAACGCGCATCGGCTCCCAGCGGCCTTGTCGCCGATATTCGTTTGGATTTTGAGGATTGGTCTCCTCCACGTAGAGATCCTGTTGATCGATCCCGAAGATGGTGATCCCAAATCCGATATTTTCATTGTGGCCAATGGCCACACCCGGCAATGCGGGCTCACCGCTTCCGATGACGTTCCATCCCGGCCCCACCAGATGAACCATGTAGCGGAGGCTGGGCAAGAGGATCGGACGGTGTGGATCGTTCGCGAGCAGCGGCTTCCCCGTGGCAGAGAGCGTGCCATCAACGACCCAGTTGTTACTGCCTTCCGTGGGATCAAATCTGACCGGCACGCCGACAGCATTGGCTCCTCGAAGGACGCTCTCGTCGATTCCCTCCAGATTGAGGCCGGCTGGGATGCGGAGGCGTTGCGGAGGATCGGTGGGAAGGATTTCCTCGACCGCCTCAACGCCAAGTTCGCGAATCAGCCTGGCTCGCACGACTTCCATGGTCGCGTTGCGCGTCATGACATAGCCCGCCAAGCGAGTGACGCACACTTCGGGTGTCCAAAGCTCAGGGGTGATGCCTGCGAGCTGGAATTCAATCGGAAGCTTGCCGCGGCTCGACTCGATGAAAAAATTCACGCCGCGCACGAAAGCCTCAATAATTTCGCGTCCGTCCGGCGCGTAGCTCTCGAACTCTTGGTTCAAGTCGCCGCGATAGCGCAACAGCCGGGCGAATCGGTCGCGTTCAACGGCCTTCGGTCCGAGAATCTCCGACAGTTTGCCTTCGCCAGCGCGACGCCAGAGTTCGAGTTGCCAGAGACGATCTTGGGCCGCCACGAATCCTTGCGCGAAAAACAAATCCGGCTGCGTCTGGGCGAAGATGTGCGCGACGCCCCATGGGTCCCGGAGCACCGTCACCGGTCGCTGAAGACCGGGAACGCGGATGCTTCCGGCAGTTTGTGCGCGGACACTGCGGGCGCGGTCTTTCAAGGCCTCGGACTCCGATGCAGCGCGGGAGTGACTGAGCGATCCCGCTTCCAGGGCTAGCAGGAGAATAGGAATGAACCGGGTCATCATGGTGAGAAATGAATTGAGGTTGTTGATTTGCTCGGCCGTTCGCGGAGACGAGCTTACAGAATTGCCGGAGAATAGGAATGGTCAAAAAGCCACCCGTAGAAGGCCGGGGCGCAGCTCATTATCTCGCAATCGCGGAGCGACTTCGAACCACTCTAATCCGGGCTTGTGCGATGCAGGGCAACGAATACTGTTGCCTTCATGAGAATTCGCGACAGCGGTTTGCCACGTCGGACGTGCGTCTGGGAATCTGGCGGTTGGATTCTCCTCTTGTTCCTCCTCGCCGGCTGCGGCAAACGGGAAGCTTCGCCGCCGGACAATTCCTCCGGAACTGTTGCAGGCCGCCAAGACGCAGCGCCATCAGCGAGGACAAAGGCTCCGAAGTTGTTGCCGGGAGCGGAGAGCGACAATCCTCTCAAACGGTCAGAGACTCCTGCAGCATCAGTATCAATCCCAGCAACGAATACGCAGTCCGGCGCAGCGGTCTCGGCGATGCAGGAAAAGGCCGTCAACCTCTACAACTTAGGTGTCCAGCACTTTCAGGGCGACGGCGTTCCCAAGAGCGCGTCGGAAGCGGCCAGATACTTTCAACAGGCGGCGGAACTTGGACATCCGGGCGCGGAACACAATTTAGGGGTGCTCTACTTGGCCGGCAGCGGGGTGACCAACGACGCTTCCGAAGCTGCCAAGTGGCTGGGCAAATCCGCCGATCATGGATTGCCCGAAGCTCAGTTCAAGTTGGCCAGCCTCTACGCCACTGGGTTGGGTGTCACACAAGACTTGGCCCAGGCTGCGCAATGGGCGCGCAAGGCCGCCGAGCAAGGGCATGCCGAGGCCGAATACAACTTGGCCACCCTTTACGCCAGTGGGAAAGGCGTGGAGCAAGACTTTGCTCAAGCGGCGCACTGGTTCCGGAGAGCCGCCGAGAAGGGCAAGGTGACCGCTCAATCCAACTTAGGCGTATTGTACGCTAAGGGCCAAGGCGTGCCTCAGAACCCCGACGAAGCGATCAAGTGGTTCCGCAAAGCGGCCGAGCAAGGGCATCCTTCCGCGCAGTACAATCTGGCCCGCGCCTATTTCGAGGGAAAGGTCGTGGCGAAAGACTGTGTCGAAGCTTACAAATGGTTTCTCTTGGCCGCAGAACAGGGCGATGGGGATGCCGCCAAGGCTCGATTGGACGTGTCGCAGGAAATCTCGCCCTCTCAAATTGCCGAAGCCATACGCCGCGCCAACGCCTTTACCGCCCAACTTCAAGCCAATCGAACCAACCAGATGCCAAGCGTCCAGACAAACCTGATCGGTGTCCAAGAGCCAAAGGCGAGTGAGAAGAGATCGGATGTGCCTTGATGTTTCATACGGTGAATTCGAGTTGTTGTAATTAGTGTTGCCGTGGAACAACAACTTAGACGGCCTCTTGGACTGCGAAGTTACTCCGGAGGAAGACTTGCGCTGAAGGTCTAAATAGGCTTAGCCTTTCACTAATCGCCACAAACTGCACCGTGCCGTGAACAGAGTTCTTATCATTGTCGGTGACGCCTCGGAGACTGTTGACACGCTGTATCCCTATTACCGGCTCGTTGAAGGCGGCTTCGAGCCGGTCGTCGCCGCGCCCGAAAAGCGGCGGTATCAAATGGTGCTGCACGAAGTGAAACCCGGCTGGACCATCACAAAAGAATGGGAGGGTTACACGATTCAGGCGGACCTCGCGTTTAAGGAAATCGATCCCGAGGAATATCTCGGCATTTTCTTTAGCGGCGGCCGCGCGCCGGAGTACCTTCGGGACGATGCCGACCTTATTCGTATCACTCGCCACTTTTTCGAAGCGAACAAGCCTGTGGCCAGTGTCTGCCACGGCGTGGAAATACCGGCGCGGGCGGGCTGCGTGAAAGGCCGCCGAATGGCCACGGTGCGGAAGTGCAAGTTCGATCTGGAAGTGTGTGGCGGAATCTTCGTGGACGAACCGTGTGTCGTCGATGGCAATCTGGTCAGCGGGCGGACGTATCACGATCACGGCTACTACATGGGCGCTTGGATGAAGCTCTTGAACGAAGCGCGGATGGCGGCTCGGAGGCCACAATTAGTCTGAGGCCGTGCCGCGTGGGTCAGTCTTGTCCTGGCCGCCGCGCAGATGTTCAATCTATCCGTCTCTGCGAAAATCGGCGCGAATTGCCCGCTTGAAAAACTCAACCCTGAGACGAGAACTATGAAGCCAATCCATCAACGCCAATTCTTTGGCCTCCTGTTGCGAGGCACAACCGTGATCGGGGCCGGCTCGACGATCCACTGCGTAAGTCCAGTGTTCGCTGGGATCGCGGAGCAAACTGCCTCCCGAAAAAAACTCAATCTCAAACTCCGGCACCGGCTCGAAACCCGGGAAGGGAGCGGCCAATATCGTGTCGTCGAGAAAAACACGAAATGGGATCCATCCGAGACCGCCCTAATAATTTGCGATATGTGGGACCAGCATTGGTGCAAGGGGGCGAGCGCCCGCGTCGCCGAACTGGCGCCCCGCATGAACGACTTCGTGAGCGAGGCCCGCAAGCGGGGGGTGCTGATCGTTCACGCTCCGAGCTCGTGCATGGAACCTTACCAGAATCATCCCGGACGCAAGCGTGCCCAGGCCGCGCCCAAAGCGGCGAATTTACCCGACGACATCAAAGATTGGTGCCGCAAGATTCCGGCCGAGGAAAAAGGCAAATACCCGATCGATCAAACCGATGGTGGCTGCGACTGCGAGCCCAAGTGCCAGACGGGAAGCCCATGGAAACGGCAGTTTGCCGCAATCCGAGTCAGCGACGAGGACACGATCAGCGATTCGGGAATCGAGATTTGGAATTTGCTCGAACAGCGCGGCATCAAAAATGTGATGTTGGTCGGCGTCCACACCAACATGTGCGTGCTCGGCCGGCCGTTTGGCCTGCGACAAATGGCGCGCCACGGCAAGAACACCGCCCTGGTCCGCGACCTCACGGACACGATGTACAATTCGAAGGCTTGGCCTTACGTCAATCACTTTGCGGGCACCGACCTGATCGTGGAGCATATCGAGAAATACGTATGCCCGACCACGACCAGCGTCTCGCTTCTGGGCGGGACACCCTTCCGTTTCAAAGAAGACCGCCGGACACAGGTTGCGCAGAAACGATGACTGTCGTGCATGGTTGAAACTATGCGTTCTACACAATGTTCATTCGCGCGCCGTTTGGATGGCCAGCGCCAGTCCGCTCGGAGTCTCCGCATTCGCTATCTCGCCCGGCGCCGGCTCAACATAGCGCAGATTTTTAATCTGCCGTATCGCAGAATTGCATTCTGCGGCTCCGCAAGAATTCCGGCCTGCCGGCACTTTCGAAGCCCTGCCGATTGCAAATCGGCGATACAGCAGACTGCAAGTCTGCGCCACTGGGTAGGGACGGCGCGCCGCGCTGTCCGCGCCGCGTTCAGCGGCGCAGCTCGAAAGTCTGAGAACGCGGTTTCGCCAAAGGCCGTTCCGCCCGCTCCTGCGCGGGCGGGGGCATCGCGGCGCGATGTCCCTACCAACCTATGCGGAGACAAGTTTTTCCCCTACCTGGTTAATTGGCGGGACATGCGAGGCGCTTTCGGTCTGGCCAGGCTGCTGCTGGCATTCGTCGTTTGGTTGTCCGCAAACCCAAGTCATTCCGCGTTTGCCGCCGTGGACAGCCCCGAGCCGCTCCCCGGCACGCAACCGCTCCTGATACCCGGCGACATCGCTTCGAACATGGTCGCGGGCGTGGACCGATTTCTTCTCCGCAAGCTCGACGAATCAGTCGAAAAGCGCGCCAAGTTCTGGAAGCGCGATTTCTCCTCGGACGAGGCTTACACCAAATCGCTGGAAACCAATCGTGCCCGGTTAGCCCGCATTCTCGGTGTGCGCGAACGGCGGATCCCATTCGACGGACCGGAGGCAGTCGCGGCAGCCTTGGGCAGCGTGGGGATTGGAGCCGGAACGGATTACACGGTCTATGCAGTCCGCTGGCCCGTGTTTGGGGACGTGCATGCCGAGGGCCTCTTGTTGGAACCCAAAGGGCCGGCCTTCCGGATGGATCCAGCGCTCTTGAAACGCTATGGCTTGTTGCCTCCCAATGCCCCGGCGGCCAATGTTCGGATTCCCGTCAACATTATTGCCATTCCGGACGCCGACCAAACTCCGGAGCAGATCGTCGGTTTAGCCGAGGGCGTCCCGCCGGAGTCTCGATTCGCCCGCCGTTTGGCCGAGAGCGGTTGCCGAGTTTTGATTCCGACCCTCATTAGCCGCGGCATGGGCCAGCGGAAAGTCGAACACACCGATCGCGGTTCCGGCTTGAGCAATCGCGAGTTTCTCTATCGCTCCGCGTTTGAGCTCGGTCGGCATCTCATCGGCTACGAAGTTCAGAAAGTGCTCGCAGCGGTGGATTGGTTGGACAGAGAACGTTCGACAAATGCGGCGCCGATCGCCAATCGTCAATCGCCAACCGCTAATTCAAAGATCGGCGTCATCGGCTGGGGTGAAGGAGGCATGATTGCGCTTTACGCCGCGGCGCTCGACACGCGCATCGACGCGGCGTGCGTGAGCGGTTACTTCGAAAATCGGCTCAACATCTGGCAGGAACCGATCGACCGCAATGTGTTCGGTCTGTTGGAACAGTTCGGCGACGCCGAGCTCGCCAGCATGATCGCGCCGGGCCCGTTGATCGTCGAAGCCTCCAAAGGTCCTGAAGCGACGCTGCCAGGAAAAGGCGGAGGAGCGCCTGCGCGTTTGGTGACACCGAAACTGGAGGATGTCCGCAAGGAATTCGAACGAGCCCAAAGTTTGATCAAGAGTCTCCGGCCGGCTCCACAATTTGAGTTGGTCGTGAGTGGCGACGACGGCACTGGGCCATATTGCACTCCTCCGACGCTGGAAAAGTTTCTCAAGGCGCTTTCTCCCGGAGCCACGCTTGCTCCCGGCCGAGCCTCTCCGAAGGATGGCCGGACAAACTTCAACGCGCAAGCGCGGCTGGCTCGGCAGATGCACGAGATCGACTGCCACAACCAATGGCTCCTCACCGAGAGCTCTTACGTCCGCGCCGAGTTCATGAAGAAGCTCGATACCGGCGCGCTCGACAAATACGCGAAGTCAGCCGAGTGGTATCGCCAATTCTTCTACGACGAGGTCATAGGCCGGTTCGATGATCAACCTCTGCCGCCGAATGTCCGGTCCCGCAAGGCCTACGACACGGAGAAATGGACCGGTTACGAGGTCGTCCTGGATGTGTTTCCCGATGTGATTGCTTACGGCGTACTGCTGCTGCCGAAGGACATCAAGCCGGGCGAACGCAGGCCCGTCGTGGTTTGCCAGCACGGACTGGAAGGGCGCCCGCAAGACGTGATCACGGGCGATCATCGCGCCTATCATGACTTTGCGGCGAAGCTTGCCGAGCGCGGCTTCATCACCTTCGCTCCGCAAAACCTTTACATCTTCACCGACCGTTTCCGCACACTTCAGCGCAAGGCGAACCCGCTCAAGAAAACTTTGTTCTCGATCATCACGCCGCAGCACCAGCAGATCGTGAACTGGCTGAAGACGCTACCGTACGTCGATGAAAAGCGGATCGCGTTTTATGGCCTGAGCTACGGCGGGAAGACCGCCATGCGCGTGCCGGCGCTGATCACGGATTACTGTTTGTCGATTTGTTCGGCCGACTTCAACGAGTGGGTCTGGAAGAACGCCTCTACCCGTAGTCCCTACAGTTACGTCTGGACGGGCGAGTACGAGATTTTCGAGTTCGATCTCGGCAGCACCTTCAACTACGCGGAGATGGCCGCGTTGATCGCGCCGAGGCCGTTCATGGTCGAGCGAGGGCATTTCGATGGCGTGGCGCCTGACGAAACCGTCGGCTACGAATTCGCCAAGGTCCGCTTTCTTTACGAGGCGAAGCTGGGCCTCGGCGACCGTTGTGAGCTGGAATGGTTCGCCGGTCCGCACACGATCAACGGCAAAGGAACTTTCGATTTCCTCCACAAGCATCTGAATTGGCCGAAACCGTAAGGGTGATTCCAAGGATGAGAGACGAGAGAGTCAGTAAATCGCGCGGAGGAGCCGTTTTGGATGGAAAACTGTGACCAGCGGCAACTCTGCCGCCGCGAACGCCCTGTTTAACTCGGACGGCTCGATATCCGTGAGATGATGGTCCGACGTCACGAGGCCAGGTATCTCCAAGAACGAGGTCTCGGCCAGAATCAGCCCGTCGTTGAATTCATCAAGCGGAATTAAGCACTTTTCAATCAAGCGGCAAGCGAACTTCTCGCAAATCGGTTCCGCAGCCGTTGGCAATGACAATGGTGTCAACGCCCATTGCTCCGCGTTGACCAAAACAATATGGGCAAGGCCGCGCTGCTCTTCATTCCCTTCAAGACGCAAGAACGCCAATTCCTCCGCGACGGTGGGTACGACAAAGAGCCGGTAGCCTTTGGTCTGAAACGTTTCGCGGAAATCATGGACGACCTCGCTTCCGCCCGCGAGATCAAGCAGGACGTTTGTGTCCAGCGACAGTCGTTTCTTTGAGTTCACCTCCATGCATCAAAACCATCGCTTGGCGAAAATACTGCCGCCGCTGCTCGCGGGTGAGTTTGCTGGCCCGCTTGCGGCCTTCCGCTGCGAGCCTGGTTCCTCGTGTCGGCCAAGCGACGTCCCCATTCGCGTTTTTCGTCTTCGATGCCTTGCGGCTCATGACGCTAAGGTGTGCCGATCCGATTTATTGGTCAATCTGATTTCCGAGCTGCTCTGTGCACGCACGCCAGGAGACGGATTCCAATTGCTGCCTGTCAAAACCCCAGCCTACCTCCACGGCGCTCACGCCCTCTCCCTCAGCCAGCGCTGCATCAGCGGCACGCGCAGCCGCCAGTGACCGCTTGGCGTCTCGGTCACGAGCAAGTATCGCTTGAGCCGGCGGCGCAGCACATCATCCTCCGGCGGTGGCTGTTCATCGCGCGCGCGGAAACGGGCGAGGTAATCCCAGGTTTCGGGAAATTCTACGGAACGATACAGCATCAATTCCGCCAGCACGCTCCCGCTCGAGACGACAGTTTTGGAGAGCGCCTCGTCGATCAACCCCGGATCGGCCGTGGCGCGTCCGCACAGGTTGCAAAGATCGACTACCGTGGCGGCGATCGCTTGTACCAAGTGCGGCCAGCCTCCGGCTTGCTCGTGGATCGTGTCGATCCCAACCTCGCCCCAGAAGGTCCCACCGAACTTGGCCCGTCCCGCCGCGGTCCTCGCCTCCGCGCGCGGGGAATGCTTGAGCGGATCGGTCAGCAGCAGCCGGGTTTCCTCCAAGGTGAATGAGTGCATCTCTGCCGTTCGGACGCTGACGAAGTAGGAGGTCCAGCGCACGTCCGGCAGTTCGTGCAAGTCGTGGCTCCCGGCGAACAGCCAGCAAATCCGGCGGTGGCTTTGGATCGATTCCCGCAGCGCCGCCAGCAAGTCCTCCGTCATCTGCCCTTCACCGATCGTCCGGTCGATCGCCTCGAACTCATCGACCGCCAGAAGCAACCGCCGGTCTTCCCGCTCCAGTCCGGCTTCGCAGGCGTCCAGGAATTGGAAGAGCGTCCGCAAATCTTTCGGGCGCGGGGCCAGCTTCTCCGCTGGACTCCAGCCTTTGCCGATTTCTCTCGCCAGCGTCTCAATAAGGTCGGCTTCGGACGTGAACGCCTCGGGGTTTTGCATAGAAACGATCATCGGAAGAACTTTGTCCGGCAGGAAGCCTTCCAGGTTGCGCAGCAAGGTCGATTTGCCCAGGCGACGGCGGCCATACAACAGGATACCCGGACAGCCGCGCGGGCTCACGACCTCGTTCTCCAACTCGGCGATCAAGTCTTGCCGCGGAATAAAGGCCTCCGCGTCCCGCCTCACGCGCGAGCAGGATGGTTTTGGCGCTCAGGGCCGCCGCGCCCCAAGCAAAACTTGGAGAGAGGACTATGATGACGATTACGATGACGAGAATCTGCGAGGGCTTGCGACGATTTCAGGCGATACTGATAGATTGAGAATCTGCGCTACACGCGGCAAGACTGGGGCCTTGCCGCGAGCCAGCGATTCTCATTATGGCCGCACACGCGAGTGGCTCGCCGCTTGGAGTCCCGGCTTTAGTCGGTTTTCAAGCGTAAGCCGCCTGAAGCCGGGACTCCAAACGGGCCCCAATGCGAATCGCTGAGTTTCAAACTCAGTGCTTGCGAGACGAGTAATTCCGGCTAGTTTTGCTAGGAAGTCGAATCTGGTCGCGACCTGCGCCATGCTGACCTTTCTAAGCCAACCCGTCCGGCATTGCGACGGCGTACCGCGCCGCACATTTCTGAAGGCGGGCGCATTTGGCCTCGCCGGTCTCACCTTCGCCGACTTGCTTCGCGCGGAACATGCGGCCTCCCGAGGGTCTTCGGCCAAGGCAGTCATCAATATCCATCTGGATGGCGGCCCGCCTCAGATGGACATGATCGATCCCAAACCGGAGGCGCCCGTCGAATTTCGCGGCGGCCTGGAATCAATTCCGACCAAGATCCCTGGACTGCACATCAGCGAGCTGATGCCCAAGGTGGCCTCCATCGCGAACAAGTTCGTCTTTATCAGGTCGCTCGTGGGCGCCGAGGAACAGCATCACGCTTTTCAGTGCCTGTCGGGCTTCGAGGAAAAAGATCTGGCGGGCATCGGCGGTCGGCCTGCCCTTGGCTGTGTTGTGGCCAAGCTGCTGGGCTCGCCGAAGGATTCAGCGCCGCCTTTTGTCGATCTGATGCAGGGGCGGCCGCTGGTGCGCAACAGCGCGCGGCCGGGCTTTCTCGGTCCCGCTTACAAACCGTTTCGCCCCGATATCTCGCGCATGTTTCATCGCGAACTGGAGCCGGGCATGAAGAAGGAATTGGCGGCGCGCGGCGCCGATCATACTTTGAGCCTGGCGCTGTCGGATGGCATCACGGTGGGCCGGCTGGAGAACCGGGTCGAGTTGTTGTCCAATCTGGACCTGCTCCGCCGCGAACTCGACCGCAGCGGCGAGATGGAGGCAATGGACAGGTTTACGCAGCAAGCGGTGGGCATCTTGACTTCAGGCAAGTTTGCGGAAGCAATGGATCTGGGGAAGGAAGATCCTCGCGTGGTGGGGCGTTATACGCCGAGGATAAACAGGACAGGCGAGGCTTTTTACACCAGCGAAGGGCCGGAAGCCGCGCAGAAATTGCTGCTGGCGCGCCGGCTCGTGGAAGCCGGGGTGCGGTGCGTGAGCCTGTCGATCAGCGATTTTGACACGCACTCGAACAATTTCCCGCGCCTGCGCGATCTCGTGCCGATTATGGATCACGCGCTTCACGCGCTGGTCACGGATTTGGAGGAACGCGGAATGTTGGAGGACGTTTCCATCGTGGCCTGGGGCGAGTTCGGACGCACTCCCAAGGTGAATAAAGATGGCGGCCGCGATCATTGGCCGCGGGTTGGCATGGCGATGATGGCCGGCGGCGGGATGCGCGTGGGGCAGGTGATCGGTTCGACGGACCGTTTCGCCGCGGAAGCCACTTCACGACCGGTGCATTATCAAGATGTGATTGCCAGGTTGTATCGCAACCTCGGCCTTGACCCGCTGACCACAACCGTGACGGACACAACTGGGCGTCCGCAATTCTTGGTGAACGTCGGGCAACCGATGCGGGAGTTGGTTTGAAACTACCATTCAACTGCTCGAACGGATTTGCCGCAAAGGAACGCAAAGATCGCATAGATTCCTAGGCTGTCTCTCTGCGCTCTTTGTACTATCCATGAAGATCCATGCTCTTCTGAGCATGTTTCACAGAACTCTCAAGTTGACTTCGCACAGGCACGGACAAAAGCGGTTGCCTTTTTAGCATGTGCGATCAGAGTCGGACCATGAACACCCCTTCCGCAAGCGCACTGGACCGCCGAATCTTCCTATCATCCGTCCTGGCAGCGATGGCCATGCCAGCGGCCTGTTTGGCAGCGGAGCGCAATGCGCCGCGCAGGCTGAAAATTACGAACGTCGAGGTCGTGGTCACCAATCCCTCTCGATCTCCAAACCAGAATTTCGTGCTCGTCAAAATTCTGACGAACGAGCCGGAAATCTATGGCTGGGGGGATGCGACCTGCACCGGCAGCGAAGTGGGCGTTGCCAAATTTCTGGAGGAACACCTGAAGCCGGGGCTCCTAGGCCAAGACCCGCTGCGGACGGAGAATCTGTGGCAAACGCTCTACTTCCTCCCCTATTATCGGTCGGGCAGCGTGCATATGTCGGCCTTGAGCGGGATCGATATGGCGCTCTGGGACATCAAAGGCAAAGTGGCCGGACTGCCCGTCTATGAACTTCTGGGCGGCAAGACGCGCGAACGGTTGCTCACCTATCGCAGCACCGGAGGACGGGACTTCAAGCAGGTCCAAGAAGGCGTACAGGAGCTCAAGGAACGCGGTTATCGCGTGATCAAAGTGCAGGTGGCCGATCCGAACCTCAAGTCGGGCTACGCGGTCCCATCAACCAAGGATCAACAGCAATCAGATCAGCAAGCGTATCGGGAGGGCGTTCCGCCGCGGCAAGTCTGGGAACCGGATGGTTATGTCCGTCTCTTGCCTCGCTTATTGGACCATCTTCGAAATGCCTTCGGCGACACGGTCCAATTCCTTCACGATGTTCACGAGCGCATCACGCCCAGCCAAGCCATCCAACTGGCCAAAGACGTCGAGCCGTACAAGTTGTTCTTCTTCGAAGATCCTCTGCGTCCCGAACATCTGGACACGTTCCGGATCATCCGGCGCCAGACCAGCACGCCAATCGCCATGGGCGAAGCGTTCACCGCCCTGTGGGAAGGACGCGAACTGATCACTGAACACCTGATTGACTATCTGCGTCACGACTTGGCTCACGTGGGCGGCGTGACGGCGGGCAAGAAATTGGCGACGCTGGCCGAGCCTTACGGCATCCTGACGGCTTGGCATGGACCGGGAAACATCTCGCCGATTTCGCACATGGCGAACTGCCACGTCAGTCTTTCCGTCCCGAACTTCGGAATCCAGGAATACGCTCATGGTTGGGGCGAGCCAATGCGCGAGGTGTTCAGCGCGATGCCAAGTTACTCCGACGGCCATGTCACCATTGATGATTCACCCGGCCTGGGCCTGGACGTCAACGAGAAGGCGGCCAAGCGTTTTCCCTACCAGCGCTTTCTGCGACCGGCTATTCGGAGAGCGGACGACACGCCGTGGCCGTATTAGGACGGCTGCGACGCTTCCGAGACTCGACTTGCGACCGTCGAACTCAGCCAGGCACAAGAAGTCGCGAAGCGTGTGGAGTGCGGCCGATTTATCGCCGCTTTAGCTGTTGATGCGAACTTCCAGTCTGGCTGCCGGTTGGAGTTATGCTGGCCGTGAAAAAGCGGCGATTAATCGCACGCACTCCAAACGCTGGCGCGCCAAGGCAAGCGTCTCACGCAGTCTGTCAGTCTAAGCTCGATGGCGCCTCTGGCAGCGGTATTGCCGCAACCACGTTGTCTCCCTAACACTGCCACACCCAAAGGGGTCTGAACTCGCCTTTCTTCAATTGCCGGAATTCGTCCGGCAAATCGCGCTTGGCCAAATGTCGCTCCCGAACGCCGCCAGCGTCGCAAGCAAGCAGGAGGGCTTCGGCCTTATACACGCGGGGATTGCCAATCACTCGCACGGTGCCTGGCGGGAGCGCAGGCGGCGGGCGTTTGTCCAGCACCAGAAAACTGAGCGGCAAGCTCCGCAGGTCAAGTCCGGCCAGATTCGCAAAACGTGCCCATTGCCCGTCCGTGAAAACCTCCGGCGGCGACGGCGCGAAATGGTGGCACCAGTGACCCGCACTCTCTGGAGCAAGCATTCCGCAAATCGTTTGATGCGTGCAAGGCGCGACGACTTGAAAACTGGCGCGCAAACGCTCGCGCACGGCGATCAGCGCGCGGCTCGCTTCGTGCGTCCCCGGTTCGATCCACAGAATGGCTGTGGCGGATACCGCCAAAGTGAGCAGCCGGTCGAGTTCCGCCGCCGGCAATTCGGTCAGCACATGACTCAAGAGCAGGGTGCCAATCGGGTCGTGCTCCAGCGGAGCTTCCAAGCGGCTGCTGTGCGCTCTGGGACCATGCACTGCAGCCGCCGACGTGAGGAGGTGGGCTCCGATTTCGGATTTGACTTGGTCCGCCTCGTGACCTCGGCGGCTACGGACCCGTGGTTCACGGAACGAGGGCTTAGAACATCGAACATCCGACATCGAACTTTGAACGTTGAACTGACTGGACACAGCGCTCGCCGGCGGTTCAATGTTGGATGTTGGATGTTGGATGTTGGACGTTTGTTCCCTTGGGGAACGTGCGGGGGCCTCCATTTCGTCGATTCGCTTGTGGGCATGAACGATGAGGTTTGGAAACCTCTCTCGCGCCTTCCTTTCGGCAAACCGCATGGCCAAGGCCGAGCGGTCCCACAACCAGAGAGCCGGCACGCCTCCCGCTTCGAAGTGGTCCAGGAAAGCGCGGCCGGCGATTCCGCTGCCGCAGCCCCAGTCGAATAATCTGCCTTTGGGCGGCGACCAACCGCGGCGCTTGAGCTCTTCCAGCACGTAGTCCCATTTCCACCCGATGCGCTGGGCGAAAGTCTGATCGTAGCTGGCGAGGTCGCTCTCGCTCTGCCAGTAATCACGCTCTCCCGCTGTGCCGGATAAGTAAGCGGCCCGCAACCGGACCAGAGCTTTCCAATCAACGTCTCGCCAGTTCACAGGTGTCGCTCTTCGATCGTGGCGGAACTCGTTGAGGCGGGGCGTTGACCATGCCGCCGTTTGGCCACGCGCAGTAAGCCGATGAGACCACAGGCCAGTCCGGCGGCAAATAGACAAAGGCTCAGATCATCCAGACCAAAGGCCAGGTGTTGAAGCTTTCGAACCAGTAAACCCAGGGCCGCTAGCAAGAACCCGCAGGCCAGGGGCTTTGGAATCCTTTGTAGAAAGGCGCTCATCAGCCAGAACCATAAATGCATTTCGGCGAATCCGTCCAGACATCATCGTCAGCAATTCTCATTTTGGGCGTAAGGCGGACACTCCTGTCCGCAGAATCCTTCGACAAGTGCGGACAGGATTGTCCGCCTTACGGCTCCGAACCGCGCCGATTGCCAAAATCAGAATTCCTGCATCATCGTCGTGCGATGGCAATTCTGTTCATGAACCTCCGAGCGCCGATCTCCGATCCGTCGCGATGTTCAACCGGCACCGATTCGCGCCGGGTCGGAGACCGGCGCTCCGGTTCGAGGGCGCGATGCGCGAGCTTCATCCTGTCGGAGAATGGTTGAGGCAAGCGGTCTCGTCCAAGAGTGGATCGAGGAGGTGACTTTGAATCTTGAAGAACGACTTCAATTGCACGATGTGGTCGCGGGCGCTGGCGGAGGTAAATGGCCGGCGTCCTCGCACAGCGGAAATCATCAGGTTCTTTGCCGTGTGTTCGGCGGACACAAACTCGAACATCTTCGTGCAATAGCCGGCCCATTCCAGAGAGAGCGCGCGCAGGCCGTCCGTGATCCATTCCGCCATCCGCTCCTCCATGATGCCGTGGCGCAGGACCGCAGCCAGAGCCTCCGGATGGGCCATCTGAGGTCGCAGTTCTTTGTGGCAGCAGGGCGCAAGCAGGATGAGTTTCGCGCCGAGTTCGATGCCGCGCAAGATGGCGTGGTCGGTCGCGGTGTTGCAGGCATGAAGCGCGATTAAACCATCGATTCTTGGAAGCTCCGCAGAGTCGATTGTTCCTGGGATGAATTCCAGTCCTTCCGCGCCGATCTCGCGGGCGAGCTTTGCGGACGAATCGGCCAGGTCGGGGCGGACTTCGACCCCGATCACGCGCGCGCGGATGTGCCAAATGCGCCGGAACAGGTGCCAGACGCCGAACGTGAGATAGCCTTTGCCACAGCCCATGTCGCCGATCAGAAGTTCCGCTCCCTGCAATTCGGGTAGCGCGGGCGACCCGCCCGCTCCGGGCGGAGACTCGCCGACCGGCATGGAGGTGAATCCCGAAGCGAAAGCCGCGCTGGATTGGTTTTTGAACGATTCTGCCGTTCCGTCCGGCGGGTCGCCAGACGGGACAGGCTGATCGCCTGTTCCACCCAAGACGCGCCAGCCGCAGTCGTCAGCCAGATGCGAGAAGATTTCGAGGTAGCGATTGATCTGGCGATGCTTGTCCGCCATGCGGTCGCGGACTTTGCCCGTAGCGTCGATGACTCCGAGTCCCTGCAGCCAGTCGTGGGCGGACTCATCGAGGATCGACTTCCGCGGCTGGTCATGATCTCGCGGCGGCGCCTGCGTGATCGCAGGTTGGTGCGCCACGATGCGGTAGCCTCCCGACTCCAACGCGGAAAACTGCCAATCGCGCTGGGTCGTGCTGAGCAACGCGCTGCGAAATTCGCGCCCGAGGTGGTTTCGCACCCATTCGATGCCTGCGGGCAAAGACATGTTTTTCGTGATGTCCTTCGTGGAATAGCGAAACGTGAAAGAGAGATGCGGCTGTCGCTTCAACTGCACGCACCGCGCAAAAACCTTCACAAGCTCGCCTTTCGGCCGAACGGGCCGCGAAAGAATCAGCCGGACAAACGTCCCGTCCGCCAGGCTGGTGGCGAGATGCTCGATCAGTTGCCGGGCTGGGTCAGGTTTTGACATTGAAGCAGGTCGGAGTGGAATCCGTCCCTGCCACGCGGAACACGCCCCGCGCGCCAGGCTGGCCGACGATTGGTGCCTTCATTTATTAAACCTAAAGTTCGTCAAATCGTAGTCTTGCATGACGTACTGTTTGGTTTCCAGCCGTTGTTTGCCGGCGCGCTTGGCTTGCGTTTCGCCGCCGGCTTGGAGGAAGTCCTCGAAACTGATGATTTCGGCCCGGATGAATCCTTTCTGAATATCCGTGTGGATCGCGCCGGCCGCCTCCCAAGCGGTGGCGCCTTTGCGGATAAGCCAGGCCCGGTTTTCCTTGCCACCGACGGTGAGGAACGAAATGTAACCGCTTTCCTTCACGGCTCGCAGCATCAGCGTTTCCGCAACTCCCAGGTCGCTGGTTTCGGCGATGATCACCGGTTTGTTCGTGTAGAAGTTGTGAGCGACGACCGCTTGAAGCTCTTCTTTTGTCAATCCGGCGGCGAACACGCCTTCCTCATTCTCCAGCCGAGTCTGAATTTTTGCCAACACCGCTTTTTCGGCTTCCTGCGGACCGCGGCTCAGGCGTGTTTCGATAAACTCTAGGTCTTTCAAGAGAAGATCCGAGCGGCTTTCACGCGAGACCAAGACCGCATCTGCCGTCAGGGCTTCCTCCTCGCCCACTAAATCGATCTGCGCATAAGTTCTCTTGTCCGCTTGAACCAGTTTGTCGGCTTGGTCCAGCCGGAGGTCTTTGAGGTTATGTTTTCCCGGTCTGATTTCGCGAATTCCAAACAGACTTATCTTCATCGGCGCCGATTAAGGTCGAGAAATCAAGTGAAGGGAAGCGGAATTCGTAATCGGACAGTCTTGCCCGGCCATAGAGCGGCAATTTCGCAGCGCAGATTTTCAATCTGCTGAATCGCAGAATTGCATTCTGCGGACGCTTGGAATTGCCGAGCACTCCCTCGGTCTCGAACGTTCCGCCGAGTACAACTCGGCGATACAGCAGATTGAAAATCTGCGCCACGCGTTTGGGAAGTTTCCGGGCTAACTCGGAGCGCCGGTCTCCGATCCGGCACGGCGTTCTGACCCATCGGGTTCGCGTCGGCTCGGCGACCGGCGGTCCGGTCAGCTCGCGGCGCAATCCGGCAACGGAGCGGCTTGTTCCATCGGCCGCTCGCGAGACCGGCGATGCAATTCTTGAATGGATTCGACCACTTTCGGCACTTTCATGTCGTGGACCTCGAAGCCTTGGCCGATCGCTCGGAGGAGCGTAACGGTCAGTTCACCGCCGAGGTGCTCTCTGAATTCTTCGAGTCCTGCCAGCACGATCAGAGTGCCGCTCGAATCGACATGGAGCAGCTCGTTCGCGAAAAGGTCGAAACCGAGCTTCTCGAGCAGCGCAAGGATTCGCTCGGCCGCGTCCGCCCCGATCAGGCCTGTCCGTTTGGAATAGATCACATCCACGGCCAGGCCGATGGCGACGGCTTCTCCGTGGCGAATTTTGTATTCCGACAATTGCTCCAGTTTGTGCGCGACCCAATGGCCGAAGTCCAGGGGACGTGCCGAACCGAATTCGAAAGGATCGCCGGAGCCGGCGATGTGATTGACGTGCAACTCCGCGCAGCGGTAGATCAATCGTTGCATCGCCGCCGGCTCGAAGTCGTGGAGCGCGTCCGCGTCGCGTTCGATGGCTTCGAAGAAAGCCGCGTCACGGATCAACGCCACCTTGACCGCTTCGACGTAGCCGGCCCGTTTGTCTCGCGGCGAGAGGGAGGCGAGGAGTTGAAAGTCGTTGATCACCGCAAACGGCGGCGCAAACGTGCCGATGAAATTTTTTTTCCCAAACGCGTTGATGCCGTTTTTCACGCCGACTCCGGAATCGGCTTGGCTCAGCGTCGTCGTTGGGATGCGCACGTGCCGCAAACCCCGATGGGCGGTTGCCGCCGCCAGGCCGACCATGTCCAACAGCGCGCCTCCGCCCACCGCGATCACATAGGAATGCCGGTCGATGTGATAGCGGTCCACGTGCGACTGGATTTCGGAGACGTGAAAGTAGGAGTTCTTGGTGCGTTCGCCGCCCTCGATGATCAACGGGGGGCAGACCAGCTTGAGGCAGTCACGGTGCGCGGAGAAATACGCTTCGATCTGCTTGGCGAGTTTGGGCTGGGTGTGAGCGAGCGACTCATCAAGAACCACGAGAGCTTTGCAGCTCGGCCGGGCCTCGCCATCGCCGAGGACGTCTTTCAGGAGCGGATTCGCGCCGTTGAAGACGTGATTCGTGAAGTGCACCTGATGGCGAAAACTGACCTGAATTGTCCGCGCGATGACCGGCATCGCCATAATCTGGGACCTGAGAGCAAGGATTTCTAGTTTTATTTGGGGAAAGGATGGCCTCGGTCGCATACGAAGTTCCCGCAACTCGACATGCGCTTTTCCGCAGTTCCGCGCTGATTTCAGCGGCCAGAATCTTGGGTGGCTGGAAAGCGCGTTCCCCCTCACCCCGGCCCTCTCCCTTGGGGAGAGGGAGCATCGACCGCGGAATTTGAGTGATTCAAGTGCGCCAGATCCTTCCAAGCGCAGGTTGCCTTGTCCCCTCTCCCTGAGGGAGAGGGCCAGGGTGAGGGGGAAGGAGGCGCTCGAACTTCCACGACGGTAGGCATTGGAATCAGTGGACACTCGACACGATCCCATCTGGCCTTATGATTCCGGCCTCGGCTGTTGCATCGCCTTCAACCGTCATGCTGCGCCGCCCCAAAAATGACCATGCGTTATTCGTTCGATGAAATTGGCCGGCTCCCAGAACCGGGAGATAACGCGGCCATTACCAACCGGCGGTTGGACGCCGGCACTGAGATCGCGATGAGCGGTCGCGCTTTGAAACTGCCGCACACGATTCTCGAAGGCCACCGGTTTGCCATCGCTCCCATTCCTTCGGGCCATCCGTTGCTCTCGTGGCAATTGCCGTTCGGCACGGCCTTGGCCGACATCGCCCCAGGAGATTACATTTGCAACGCTAAAATCCTGGAGGCGCTCCGCCAGCGCCGCGTCGATTTTGCCCTTCCGGAAAAGCCGAATTTCAAGGATCGCTTCGTCCGATACCAATGGGACGAAAGCCGCTTCAAACCCGGACACCAAGTGCCGCGTTCTGCGGAGCGCCGATTCTTCCAAGGCATTGATCGGGGCCGAAAGCGCGGAGTTGGAACCCGCAATTACATCGTCGTTCTTGGGACGACTTCACGGACCTCAAGCTACGCGCGAGCGCTGGCGGAACGATTCGAACATGTGCCTGAGCGATTCCCCAACATTGATGGCGTCGTGGCGATCGCCCACACCGAAGGAGGAGGCAGCCGGCGGCCGAACAACCTTGAGATGCTCTTGCGGACTTTGGCTGGATTCTTGGTGCATCCAAATGTGGCGGCGGCTTTGGCTGTGGACTTGGGAACCGAAACGGTTACGAACTCCATGCTGCGCCAATTTTTGGCTGAGCACGATTATCCGATGGGCGAACTGCCGCACCAATTTCTGAGCGTGGAGGGGAATTATGCTGCGGCTCTGGCCCAAGGCGAATCGGTCGTGACATCGTGGCTGGAAGCGGCCAACCAGTCTCAGCGAACTCCGCAATCGGTCGAGCATTTGAAAATCGGCCTGCAATGCGGCGGCTCGGACGCGTTTTCCGGAGTTTCGGGCAACCCGCTGGTCGGATGGGTCGCCAAGGAATTGATCCGGTTCGGCGGGGCCGCGAACCTTGCGGAAACCGATGAACTGATCGGCGCCGAAGAGTACATTCTTCAAAACGTTCGTGATGCGGCCACGGCGAGGCAGCTCCTGCAAACGCTCGAAGGCTTCCAGGAACGCGTCGCCTGGCATGGCCACACCGCCGAAGGCAATCCGAGCGGCGGGAACAATTATCGCGGCCTCTACAACATCGCGGTCAAATCGATCGGCGCGGCGCGCAAGAAGGATCCCGAAACTTGCCTGGACTTCGTCATCGACTACAGCCAGCGCATGATCGAGCCCGGCTACTATTTCATGGACAGCCCCGGCAACGATTTGGAGAGCGTAGCCGGCCAGGTCGCCGCCGGTTGCACCATGATTCTGTTTACCACCGGAAACGGCTCCATCACCAATTTCCCTTTCGTGCCGGCGATCAAGATCATGACCAACACCCGCCGATACCAAATGTTGACGCGGGAAATGGATGTGAACGCCGGGCGTTACATGGATGGCACGCCGATGGATGACCTGGGCCGGGAAACATTCGAGTTGATGGCGCGCATCGCTTCCGGCGAGAAAAGCGCGGGGGAGAAGGCCGGGCATTCTCAAGTCCAACTGTGGCGAGAGTGGCGGCAAACCGACTCGAGCCAACTGACGCAGCGTGAGCACGAGCCTTTGCCAAGTGGCGAACCGGTGGCTCTGAAAGGAAGAGATGGCGTGCTGAAGCGGACGGTCCGATACCGGGCCATGCAAACGCAACGTGGTTTCGTCAGCGGCCGAGTCGGCCTGATCGTCCCGACCAGTCTTTGCTCAGGGCAGATCGGGCGGATGATCGCGGACAAACTCAATCGCGAGACTGCGGACACAGGCTTGCGTTACGTCGCGCTTCCTCACACCGAAGGATGCGGGGTATCAGGGGGGAGTGCGAGCTGTTGGCGATGCGGACCATGACCGGATACTTGGCGCATCCATTCGTCGAGAAAGGACTGCTTCTTGAGCACGGTTGCGAAAAGACCCACAACGACGCGATGCGGAATTTTCTCGAGGAACAGCGGCTCGACCCGGAGCGATTCGGCTGGGCCAGTATTCAATTGGACGGCGGGATCGAGAAAGTGACGGCCAAGGTCATGCAATGGTTCCGAGATTCAGGAGATTCGCGGGCAGAACCCGTGCTCAAGGAGGTTGGTCTCGAAGCGATGCGGCTCGCTATCACCTCGGCTGGGACGGTTCCGGATTCTGTCGCCGAGGCTTTCGCACTCCTGACTCGCACGATTGTTCTCGGAGGCGGGACGGTTGTCGCAGTGCAGAATGCATCGCTGCTGGCGTCGGAATGCTTGTCCCGGGCCTTGCGCGCTGCAACGTCGCTTCACCCGACCTTGGCTTACGGCCAAGCCTTCACCAAACCTGGCTTGCACGTCATGGAGACGCCGACGGATCATCTCATCGAGACGCTGTCCGGGTTGGGCGCCACCGGAGTTGAGGTAATTCTGTCGTATGCCTCCGATCAAGTTTTGCAAGGGCATCCACTGGTGCCGGTGGCGCAGGTTGGGGCAATCCAACACCGTGACGCTGGTCCTGGCAACCCGATTGAATCCGTGGGGCAGGCAGACATTCTGTTGGACGTCAGGATGGAGGCGCCTGCGGCGCTGGCCGAGGAGATGCTGGTGTTGGTCGTGCGCGTGCTATCGCGCGAGTACCGGCCAAAATCGGTTGCTTCCGGAAACACGGACTTCCAGATGACGCGGGGTCGCTGGGGAGTTTCGCTCTGAGGGCGTGTTTGGAAAAGCTTGTTTGGGTAGCACAGGCTACCAGCCTGTGCCGTCGGGCAACTTGCCGGACGGAACGGGTGCGGCGGCGTTGAACACTCTAGACGCTGGTTTCATCGTGGCACTCGCGGCCATTCCGGTCGGCAAGTTGCCGACCAGGGCGGGCAGGTTGCCCGCGCCACCCATTTTTGGAACAGGCTCTAAGTATTCGTGGTTTCCTCAATCCGAACGGTTGGATTCAGGTTGCATCTGAAGTCCGAAGTTGACCGTTATTTGATCTTCGGCGCTTTCGCGATGATGGCGTTCATCTCCGGCGCGCTGAAGGCTCGGAGCGTAGT
>JACQWK010000053.1 GCA_016209525.1 Verrucomicrobiota bacterium | reverse complement strand
GGGTGAGGGGTCGTTCAGAGGTGCCATGGGCGTACCGAGTTCGGGCAGTTCTCAGCCTGGCCCTCTTCCCGAGGAGAGGGAAACATTTTCTGGCGGCCCCGTTTTGACTAGCGACTCCGGCCATGTCCCGCCGCCGAGTGCCATTCTCCCTCTCCCCAAGGGAGACCTGCCCGCCGCAAGGCAGGCGGGGGGCCGGGGTGAGGGGGAAGGCCGCGTCCAAATCCCAGAGTCAGCGGCCCGGTCCCCAGAGCCGCCGCCCGCCGCGACGTTTGCAGAGCTGAGCAGTCGTGGGACAGAGCTGGGAAGACTGCGCGAGATCGAGCGGCGGGATTTTGGAGAGTTGAGTTTGCCGCCACTGCCCGGCACGGCGCGGGAGAGCGCGGCCTTGGCTGAAAAGGCCCGGCAATGGAATTGGCCGACCGAACTGCATTTGGCGGCCGAAGCCAGTGAAGCCCAACTCAAGGCGACGCGCTCGCCTCGGATACTCCACTTAGCGACGCACGGCTTTTTCCTGCCGGAGGAAGAGCCGAAAGCCGCTCCATTTGGCGAAGCCGCATTCAATTTACTCTCTCCTCACTCATTCGAATCCGCACTCCGCACTCCGCACTCCGCACTCGACGACTGGCGTGGGGTAGGCGGCATTCGTCCGGAGCTTTCCCTTAGTCAGAGCGGACCGTTCGGTTTGCCAGGAGTGCCGAGTCTTGGGTCGTTTGGATTTCGGCTGGGTTTAGTGAAGAACCCGATGCATCGGAGCGGGCTGGCGTTGGCCGGAGCGCAAGCGACGTTGGAAGCGTGGCGGCGCGGGGAAGCTCCGCCGCCCGACAATGACGGGATCGTGACAGCAGCGGACGTGGGCACGCTGGATTTGAAGGGGACATGGCTGGTGACGTTGTCGGCCTGTGACACAGGCGCAGGGGAAGTGCGTACGGGCGAAGGGGTGTTGGGCTTGCGTCGAGCGTTCATCCAAGCGGGCGCGGAGAATTTGCTGATGACCTTATGGCCGATTGCGGACGAGGAGACGGCGCAGTTCATGGTGGAATTCTACGAAGCAGCGCATCGGAGTGGGGATGCGCCGTGCGCGCTGTGGGAAGTGCAACGGGATTGGCTGGTGAAGCTTCGTGCGGAACGCAGCCTTCAAGCAGCCGTGAGTTTGGCCGGTCCTTTTGTGATGACCTCGCAGAGTCGGCGTTAATGGTCGGCAGTGAAGCCCCTGTAAAAGAATGGCCACAAAAGTGCTGAACGCAGCAGGGCTGCAACCAAACGAACCGCGGGTTCAATGAAGCGATCGTCCGATGTCAGTCAGTCTTTGTGATTCATGCGCTCTTTTGCGGCGGAAGTGCCGCCTCCAGGATCAACGCTTCTTCAGGGTCAGGCCAATGCCGGCGCCCTCCATCAAAACCAAGCTCGAATCCAAATCCGGGTTGGTGGTGATCGCTTCGATGTAGCGCGGGTCGGGCCGCGGCGATTTCATGTTGTGAGCCACGATCAGACCGCCCGGACGAACCAGAGGCAACAGCTTTTGGAGATAGCCGATATAGCCTTCTTTGTCGGCGTCAAGGAAGAGGATGTCGATGGGATCCTTGTGCTGCCTCACGGTTTCGTGGGCGTCACCTTCGATGACCGTGACGAGGTCATCGCCCCCGGCCTTCTTGAAGGGATCGCTCGCGATTCGCGCGGGACTCGTGGCAACCGATTTGGTTTCATCGGAACGAACACTCCGAAATTCTGGGCGAGTGCAGGTTCGCGCGTCTCCCGACTGCCGCACAAAATAAGGCAACAAACTGCCAAAATACGGAGAGCAATTTTTCCACCAGATGTTCCATTGAATCTGGATGAAAGCGCTAAATACAAATCTTGAGCACTCCCTCGAGGAAAGGCGCCTGAGCCGAAAAACGCGTGTATGGATCGCGGCATTCGTCGGGCTTTTCTCCGCCTTTTCGTGTGGCGTGGTGTTGGCGCACCAACCCACGTGGCCGGCGACGATCGCCGTCAGTGCGGAGATTGCAGTGGTCATCACGTTTTGCCATCTGATCCTCCGGCGAGATTAGCCGCAGAATCTGCGTTCAACGCTTCTTGCGGGTCAGCCCAATCGCCATCGCTTTGACCTAGATCAAATACTTTTCTCCCCCAGCGGAGGTAAGGGAAAAGTTTAAGCATCAGGCTCGGCGCCTATTGCCAAAACCATGGAATCGCCCGCTTCTACTTTGGGCTGCTTTTCCTGCTTCCCCCTCCGAGCGTGCCCAAAAAACGGGTGGTGCGGGCGACTCGCCGACCGGAACGGGAGCGGCTCCCGAAGGGAAGAGAGCGTTTGGACTGCGTCTGGACGCTGCTCTCGTTCCATCCGGCGGGTCGCCGGACGGAACAGGCTGGTAGCCTGTTCTACCCACAAACGATTTTTCGGACACGCTCTCCGAAGCACGCCGCTGGTCTTAGGGCGCATTGGACGGAGTCTGTCTGGCGCATTGCCCTCCGCCGTAGCGCAGACTGGGCGCCTGTTGGTCCTCTGCGTTGGGTTGTTGTTCGGCATTCCGAACACCTTCGCGCAGGGACCACCGCGATTGGGACTGCCGCTGCTATTGACCAACCCAGCCATTCAAATCACGGTCATCGGACAAGCCGGAAAATATCATCGAGTCGATGTCTCCACGAACCTGAGCCGCTGGGGTCCGCTGGAGATAGTCCGGACGACCAACGGCACGGCCACGTTGATCGACCCCGGTTTTCAAACGCTCCCGCTGCGGTTTTATCGAGCAAGTCAAGTCGAGCCTGCGACAGAGCTCCAGCGCCTCAGCGTGAACGTTGGCCCCCCTGGAACTCAAGTTGCCATTCAAGGCCAGTTCTTCGCTTCCGGCAAACCCGGCGACAATGTCGTGACCTTGGGCGGCACACAGCTCAAGGTTGTTGAAGCAACACCGACTCGGCTGCTGGTGGAAATTCCGGCAGGCGCCAGCAGCGGCGCTTTGCTCGTGACCACGCCCAACGGCACCAGCCTGAAGACCAAACCGTTTACAGTGACTGGCCCAGCCCCAGTCCAACTCGAGCCGCCGCCGGGAATGCAGGCGACCGACTTCAGCGTCGTCAATACGTACGGGTGGGCGCGACCGGCCTCTCTGCAAAGCACCCAACAAGTCGTGACGGTAAGGCGCGGGCGGCCCTTGTTCACCGTAGCCGCGCCGAAGGACACCAATCGCCAGACCTTCTTTTATGCGGTGAGCCTCACTGACGTCCAACCCATCACCCTTGGCGCCGCGTCCACGGCCGAGGCGCTGGTTTTTCTCAGTCCACGGCTCCTCACGAGCGATCCATTTCTCGCCGAACAGACTTTGGTGGCGATCCAGCAGGACACGAATGTTCAGCAACTCGCCCGGGTGATCACTCAATTGTATGCTCAAGACCCGCGTCCCCTGGAGAACACGAACTTGCTCAAGGCGTATGCGGACGCGGTGATTTCGGTCTCGAAGGCGGCTCGCCAGCCGGCGGCGGTTCAGCCCCTCGGCAAGCGGTCGCCGCCGAGTGCGGCCGGCAGCGAGCGACGGGCCGCGTTGAACAATCTGGATCTGGAGTATGTCGCGATTGAAGGCAGCGGGCGCGCCCGCAAAGCCGAGGCAGGAAGCGGGTCCGTGCCTCCCTGGACCAATCCGGTGGATTGGCTGGTCGTCTTCCAGGAGGTCGATGCGGAGAGGGCATTCCCACAAGGGCGGTTCGATTTTGACCGCGCGGTGAATGAACGGCGCAAGTTGGTAAACTATCCGGTTCGCGGCGACTTTCGCGAGACTCGTTCGGTGGAAGCGGAGCTGCTGACCGGCAACTTGGATATTGTCGAAACACTGATAAACAAGCTCTCGGACGAGTTGCAGAGCGCTATTTGGGACGAGGCCATTGAATTTCCGGATCGCGATGCCCTCTACATCGCCCGAGCCATCGGCCCGGCGTTCAGCCTTCAGGACGAGTTTGATTTTGTCACCGATCATTTTCCAGAGGAGCGCACTCGGGTTTGGTTCATTAATATTTTGCACATCGTCATGGACTTGGTCAGCGCGGTGTCCGATTTGTCCGGGGACGATGAAGAGTTCATTGACGAATTGGCTCAGGAGTTAGAGGCTGAGTTTGCTCGAAACGTCCCGCAGGTGCGGAGCAAGGAGGATTTGGGGCGTCTGGTCATCGACCTGGCTGCCAAAGCCTCGGAAAAGGCGACTAGATCGGTGGTTGATTGGGCGGTCGATGCGGCTCTTCCCTGGCTCAAAG
>JACQWK010000635.1 GCA_016209525.1 Verrucomicrobiota bacterium | reverse complement strand
TCTCGAATCCTCCCTCTCCTCCATCCGATGGAGGAGAGGGTCGGGGAGAGGAGGCGCGTTTTTGTTGGTTCCCCTCTCCTCAGTCCGCTCCCCGCGAGTTCCTTGCGGGGAGAGGATGAAGAGCTTGATGCAGCCCTGGATTAAGCATGGCTTCCAGGCTCTCGGCTTTACGCGGATTGCCTCCGGCAATACACTTCAATTGAATTCACCAATCACGACCCTATGAACATCCCCCCTGCTCGATTCTCTTCCACGGACCGAAGAGGTTTCCTCAAACGCGCCGGACTCGCTTTGGCCGGACTTCCATTCTGGTCGCAAATCGTTCCCGAATCGCTCGCGGCCAAAATTCCGGAGAACATCAAAATCACCGGCCTCAAATCGTTGATCGTCGAGGACGAAGTGTATCTGAAAGTCTTCACCGACGCCGGCGTGACCGGTGAAGGACACACTTCGGTCCATCGCAAAGCTCCGACGTGCAAAGCGGCGGTGGATGATTTGGCCCGTGTCCTGGCGGGCCACGACCCAACTCGTATCGAGTTCTTGTGGCAAGCCATGTATCGCTGGCCGCGCTGGCGGGGCGGGCCGATCTTGAACGCGGCGATCAGCGGGGTCGATCTCGCGCTGTGGGACATTCTGGGCAAGTTGTTGGATGTTCCCGTGTGGCGACTCTTGGGAGGCGCCGCCCGCGAACGCATACGGCTTTACATCCACGGAAGCGGCAAAGAGGCCGTGCAACGCGCCAAAGCGATGGGCTACACGGCGATCAAGACCAGCCCGGTCGTGGCTGACGTGATCGATGGCCGGCGCGTCATCAAGCGCCCTTGGAATCTCAAACGCGCCGTCCGGATCATCGAAGAAATGCGCGCCGCGGCCGGGGACGACTTCGACATTCTTATCGATGCGCACGGCCTGTTGACGCCGACCATGTCTCTGGAATTCGCCAAAGCCATCGAGCCGCTCCGGATCATGTTTTTGGAAGAACCCATTCAACTCGAAGGCAACGACACGCTCGAATGGCTGGGGAAGCACACCACTGTTCCTCTGGCGACCGGCGAGCGGCACACGACCAAGTGGATGTTCGAGGACATCATCAGCCGCCACTTGGTCAGCTATGTGCAGCCCGATGTGATCCAATGCGGCGGCATCACGGAGATTCGCAAGATCGCGGCCATGGCCGAAGCGCAGTTCATCGAGGTCGCGCCGCACTGTCCGGGAAGCCTTTCCTCGGGACTGGGCTTGGCGTCCTTGCACATCGATGCCAGCACGCCGAATTGCGTCATCCAAGAATCGCATCCCAACCCAACCGGCTGGCAATTGGAAATGTTCAACGGCCGGACGGTGCCGATCAAGGAGGGTTACGCGGAGCTGCCGCGCTGGCCCGGTCTTGGATTGCAGCTCAACGAAGAAGTGGCCACGAAACATCCGCACTCGAATCCCAATCCGTCGTATTACTTCGAAGACGGATCGGTGGCGGATTATTGACCGGCTCCCATGCGACAAACGTAACCGGCGTGGGCGAGTCCTCCTCTGGTCCAGAGAACAAGCGTGTTACCCGAGCCAGTTCTCGATCTTAAGCCCTTCGATCCGTGCAAAGTCGCGTTCATTGCCAGTCACAAGCGTCGCCCGATGCGCGAGCGCATGGCTGGCGATCCACAAATCGTGGTCCTCGATCAGCAGACCTTTGCGTTGAAGATCGGCTTTGGCATGACCAAACTGTTCCGCCACGGCGTGAGTGAAAGGAAGGGTCTTCACGCCTCGGAAGAACGCTCGGTAGCGACCGAGATTCCTTTGGACTCGCGTGGAAAAATAGATGCCGTGGTAAATCTCTCCGACCGTGATCAGGCAAAGATACCGGTCTCGTGCCCGAGTGCTTTCGAGATGCTCAACGACTGCCGGGCGGCCCTCCAGATAGTAAGTGACCGTGTTCGTGTCCAGAAGGTACTTCATCGATGGTCAGACACGCGGTGCGGCTTTGCGGCTTCGCCGACTCAACGCCATAAAGCTGCGCAAGGCGTCTGCCTCAATCCTCGTAAGACTGCCCTTTATCAAAGGCCACGGGTCGCTCTTCTCTCCAAGCTTTTCGACCGTAAGGCTTACTTTGTCCCTCGGGTCGAGACCCAAGCGTTCACGTAGTCTCGGAGAGAGTTGGTTGGCTTTCACTTTGCTCAAAGTCCTTAGCGAGCTCATTCTTTTCCATCTGAAAGAGGTATTTTCGGTTAATCCTAGGAAGGAACGGCAAAGTGTCAAGGTGGAGAGCGGCATTATTGGACTTCTCCATGCATAACGGCGTTGACAGGACGGTTCAGCGGGCGGAATTATCGATCAGCCTCGCGTCCGAGAAAGCTCCAGAGCCTGAGGCGCCCATATGAATGTCACGAATCCTGAAGCACAAACGCGTCGGCACGATCCAGCACCTCCTCGCTGCGGTTTCACCTTGATCGAATTGCTGGTGGTCATCGCCATCATCGCCATCCTTGCCGGAATGCTGCTTCCGGCGTTGAGCAAAGCCAAATTGAAGGCGACGGGTTCGGCGTGTCTGGGCAATCAACGCCAATTGATCCTGGGCTTCGTCATGTATGCCAGTGACAATGACGACCGAATACTTTACACCGATCCCGGACCCGGCCAGATCGGCAATCCGGGCGGCGGCTTCTGGCCGGGTCCCTACACCGATGCCGGTCAATTCCGAGAAGTCACCAGCGGCATGAATCGCACCGAAGCTCAGCGCAATGCGGAGAACGGATTCAAAAAGGGCGCTCTCTACCCGTATGTCTCGGCAACCGGGGCTTATCATTGTCCGGGCGACCTGCGCACGAAAAATTTGAAACCGGGCGCCGGCTGGGCTTACGACAGTTATTCCAAAGCGAACGGGATGAACGGGCATGAAGATTGGCAAGGCGCAGGCATCCAAACGCCTTACAAAAAGCTCGGCACGGTGCTGGACGCGGCCGAGGCCATGGTCTTTCTCGAAGAGGCGGACCCCCGCGGCCGCAACCTCGGCACTTGGGTGATCAACGTCGCGCCAGCGCCCAGTTGGATCGATCCCTTCGCGATCTTCCATGGCCGCACGAGCACGATTTCCTTTGCCGACGGCCATGCGGACATCCACACTTGGCTGGAGCCGACCACGATCAAAGCGGCGACCGATTCGGCCCGGGGCCGGGAAAGCTTTGCGTGGAGCGGCGGAAACAACAAGAACCGGGATTTCCAATGGGTCTATCAGCGCTACAAACATCAGAAGTGGGCGCCGCTCCGATGATTCGTTGCGCCGTCACCGTTTCGCTCGTGCCTGAAGCCAAAGGCGGTCCGTTCGTCTTTTGGGAGGATCTGGCGGCCGGGTGCGCGAAGGCCGCCGCTCTCGGTTTCGATGCGGTCGAAGTGTTTCCGCGAAGCGTGGAGGAATTCGACGCCAAGCAGCTCAAAGCGCTGCTGGCGGCGCACCGTCTCCAACTCGCGGGAATGGGCACCGGCGCCGGTTGGGTGGCGCACCAACTGCGGCTGACTGATCCGGACGCGACGATCCGCCGCCGCGCGCGCGATTTCGCTGCCGCTATCATCGATCTCGCCGGCGGCTTCGGCGCGCCCGCCATCATCGGTTCCATGCAAGGACGGTGGGGCGATGGCGTCTCGCGGGAGCAAGCGTTGGCTTGGTTGCAGGAAGAGTTGGAGCAGCTTGGCCCGCGCGCGGACGCCCAAGGCATGCCCTTGCTGTTCGAGCCGCTCAATCGTTACGAAACGAATCTTTTTAACCGCGTCGGAGACACACTTGAGTTTCTCAAACCATTGCGCACCCAAAACGTGAAATTGCTCTGCGATCTCTTTCATATGAACATCGAGGAGCGCGACATCGCCGCCTCATTGAGGCTCGCCGGAGCCAAGCTCGGCCACATCCATTTCGTCGATAGCAACCGTCAGGCGGTGGGTCTGGGCCACACGGAACTGCAGCCCATCGTTCAAGCGCTTCGGGAAATTGGGTATTCCAGTTACGTCTCGGCTGAGGTTCTGCCTTTGCCGAATCCCGAAAGCGCGGCGAAGCAAACGATCGAAGCCTACCGGAAGTTTTTTCGACCCTCTTGACGGAGCGGTGACGGTCCGCGGAAGACCCTGGGGCGCCGCAGCCTCGTCGAAGTCCGAAATCCGAATTTCGAAATCCGAAACAAATCTTAATGCTGAAACATCAACTGATTCATCCCAAGATCAACGAGGCGCTCGGTCGCGCCGGGCACCATGCCACCATTCTGATCGCGGACGGCAACTATCCGGCATCCACCAAGCGGGGGCCGAACGCGGAACTCATTTGCCTGAATCTGTCGCCGGGGATCGTCACGGTGGTCCAGGTCCTGCGCGCGTTGCTGAGTGCGATCCCGGTGGACAGAGCCAACACCATGGGCATCCCGCCGGATGATCCTTACGCTCAGAAAGGCGAGCCGCCGGTCTGGAGCGAATTCCGAAGCGCCATCCGTGAGGCTGGCCTGAATCTGCCGCTCGAACCGATTCAGAAGTGGGATTTCTATCAGGCCGCGAGTTCGCCGGATCACGTGCTGACCATTCAGACGGCCGATCAGGCACTTTGGGCCAATGTGCTCCTCACGATGGGATGCCGCCTAACGTAACCCAAATGCAATCCCTGCGAGACGAGACAGTGCGGCGAAGCCGCCGCCAAATTCGGTGGGGCGAGACTCCGTCGAGCCGTGGAACCCTTGCCGGCAAAGAATTAAACAAACACCCCTCACCCGTCCTTCCGCCTTCGCCAAGCCTACGGCGGACAAGTCGGACACCCTCACCCCATCGGATGGGGAGAGGGATAGGGTGAGGGGCTTGTTACTTGTCGAGTGGCTTGTGAGTGGTTTAAACGAGTGACAGCCTTGACGTGGTTATGACGATAGAAAGAACAGGAGTTTGCCGTGAAGAATGAGCTGGCAAGGATTCCAGGGCTCGACGGGAGTCTCGCCCCACCGTTTAAGAGATTTACGCGTATGGGTTGGATTAATCTCGCAGTCGTGGTGGTGGCCGCCATGTTCACGGGCCCCGTGATCGCCGATTCTTTCCCGGTGACCCTCCGCGTGGATGCAACGAACACGAAAGGGGAACTGAAGCCCGTCTGGCGGTTCTTCGGCGCCGACGAGCCGAATTACGCCTACATGAAAGATGGCAAAAAATTGCTGGCGGAACTTGGGGAGCTCGCGCCGAAACATGTCTTCTTCCGCACGCACAATCTGCTGACCTCCGGCGATGGCACGCCGGCTTTCAAATGGGGTTCCAGCGGCGCTTACAACGAAGATGCGCAGGGCAACCCCGTTTACAGTTGGACCATCCTTGACCGCATCTTCGACACTTACCTCGAACGCGGAGTGAGGCCGTACGTGCAAATCGGATTCATGCCCAAGGAACTTTCGGTCAAGCCGGAGCCGTATCAACACTCATGGAAGCCCGGAGATCGATACGACACGATCTACACCGGTTGGGCTTATCCGCCGACGGATCATCGAAAATGGGCCGACCTGGTTTTTCATTGGGCGAAGCATTGCGTTGAGAAATATGGCCGCGCCGAAGTCGAGACTTGGTATTGGGAAGTGTGGAATGAAGCGAACATCGGCTACTGGCGCGGCACGCCCGCCGAGTTTCGCAAGCTTCACGATTACGCCATCGACGCGGTTCGGCGCGCTTTGCCCACGGCCAAAGTCGGCGGGCCGGATACGGCCGGGCACGGCGGCAAATTCACCCGCGATTTTCTCGAACACTGCCTGCGCGGGACGAACCACGCCACGGGCAAGATCGGCACGCCAATTGATTTCGTCTCCTTTCACGCCAAAGGCGCGCCGCAGTTCGTGGAGGGCCATGTGCGCATGGGCATCGCCGCGCAACTGCGCACGATTGATGAGGGATTCCGAATGATCGCCTCGTTTCCCGAGTTGAAGAACAAGCCCATCGTCATCGGCGAATCCGATCCGGACGGTTGTGCGGCCTGTTCGGCGCAGGTCTATCCGCAGAACGGTTATCGCAATGGGACGCTCTATTCCAGCTACACCGCGGCGAGTTTCGCGCGCAAACAGGACTTGGCCGAGCGGCACGGTGTGAATCTTGAAGGGGCGCTGACGTGGGCTTTCGAATTTGAGGACCAGCCTTATTTCGCGGGATTTCGCACGCTGGCCAGCAACGGCCTCGACAAGCCGGTCCTAAACGTCTTCCGTATGTTCGCCAGAATGAGCGGCCAACGAGTCGCGGTGGACAGCAACGGCACCGCGCCGTTGGACGAAATCATCCGCGGCGGCGTCCGCGGCAAGCCGGACGTCTCCGCGCTCGCGAGTCTGGATCAGAACAAACTCTGCGTGTTCGCCTGGCACTATCACGACGACGATGTGGCAGGGCCGGAAGCGGAGGTCGAAATGGTGCTCACCGGTTTGCCGATCGCCCGCGGTGAAGCAAAGCTTCGTCACTTTCGAATCGATGAGGACCACAGCAACGCGTTCGCGGCTTGGAAGCGAATGGGCTCACCGCAGGCGCCGACCTCGGAACAATATGCGCAACTCGAAAGGGCCGGGCAACTCACGCCGATGAGCGGGCCCGAAACGGCCCGTGTCGCCGGCGGCAAAGCCACTTTGAAATTCAGACTGCCCCGGCAGGCCGTGTCGCTGTTGCAGTTCACTTGGTGAATCGGGCGGCTAAGAGTCTGTCTCAAAATTCAGCGAGGTCCTCACCCAAGTTTGAAACAGGCTCTAAGGCGAATTCGCAGATTTGCGCCTTGAACGGCGTGAGCCGAGCCGAAAGGCACTCACGGGCCCTTCAGCCGATAAAACCGGAGCGCGGACAGCCTGTCCGGGCGGCGTTTCAGCGAAGTTCTTCGAACCTCAAAAGAGCGGTTCAACCGCAAAGAACTCAGAGTACGCAAAGAAAAGGAAGGATTGGGAACGACGCGCGCGTTCACCCCCCGGGTTACAAGGGCTGCATCAAGCTCTTCATCCTCTCCCCGCGAGGAACGAGTGGGGAGAGGAACGAGGAGAGGGGAACCAACAGAAATGAGCCTCCTCTCCCCGACCCTCTCCTCCATCCCAAGGAGGAGAGGGAGGATTCGAGGAGTTTGATGCACCCCTGCCGGGTTACTAATCAGTTCATAAGTAAGTTGACATGAAGAATGCCCCTCACCCCATCCGATGGGGAGAGGGTGTCCGACTTGTCCGCCGTAGGCTTGGCGAAGGCGGAAGGACGGGTGAGGGGTGTCTGTCAACTTTTGAACTGATAAATAAAAGCCGTTCCAATGGACGTTCCCCGCATTGCGATCTTTGCGATCTCTGCGGTTTCCTTAACTGCCGTCATGAGGTTAAACCACGCGGGCAAGCTGCCCGCGCTCCAGTCTCGAGATTTGCAGATCTATCGTGCTTCCGGCCTCCATCGGTCATCGTGAATCTTGCTTGAGCCGGTAAAACCGGTTGCCGCTGCCGAAGGGAAGTTTCACCGAATGATTTTCTCCGGTGACCACGGGGACTGCTGACACTCCGGTCCACGTTGGTGTCCCCAAATTCTCGGCGGCCTCCAGACTGAAGCCAACCGCGTTGGTCGGCCAACTCAACACGACGTTCCGGCCCGACAAGCTGACGCGCAACGCCGGACGTTCAATCTCCGCGGTGAGGATCAAATGGATCGTGCCAGTTTGCCCGCCGAACGTATCGACCGCGATCTGATACGCCACGCCGGCCCGCGCCTGAAACTTCACCACGCTCGCCGTCCCGCCGCCCGGATCGTCGTCGTTGCTCACGACCGGCGCCAAACTCGTCAGTGTGGAATCGGTGTAAACCGCCAGGATCGTATCCACACTGCGAGTGGGATTGCTGTTGTAATGGCTCTGGAACTGCAGATTCACTTCGATCGTCCACAACACTGGAGGGGGGACAATCAAGAGGCGGGCCGAACCTCAGACTAATACGTCCGCAGACGCAGGCACTCGATCAATTTGCGGCTGATCTGCGTGGGATGGGGCAATTCCTCGGTGAACGGGAACAGGAAAATATCCCACTGCCTCATTCTTCTAGCATGGGCCTGGAATCACGGCAGAGTCGCTCTTCGAAGACTGCGTCCGCCGCGTCGCCATAACATTCCGCGAAGTAGCCGGGCGGACGAATCGGGACGTCATGCACCAATCGGACCGTTTCGCCGCCGACCTGAATCGCCACATCTTCGCCCTGCAACGCCTTTTTCACAGCCTCCGGGAGATTGCGCTGGGCTTCGTCGAGGGTAAGGGCCGTCATGCGGGGAACCTTACGCCGCGAGCGCGCTTCCGGCAAGCAGGTGCTTCGTTGCTTTTCGTTGCTCAATCAAGGCCCGCTCAGCCGAAAGAACTGATTGCTGCTGCCGAGGGGAAGCTTCACCGAGAAATTCTCGCCCGTTACGACCGCGTCCTGAGAAACTCGGCTCCATGTGGCTCCTAATCTGTCCGACACCTGGAGACTGAATCCAACCGCGTTGGTCGGCCAACTCAACACGACATTCCGGCCCGACAAGCTGACCCGCAACGCCGGACGTTCAATCTCCGCGGTGAGGCTCAGGTGAATCGTGCCCGTCTGCCCGCCGAACGTATCGACCGCGATCTGATAAGCTACGCCCGCCCGTGCCGGAAACTTCCCCAGGCTCGTCGTCCCGCCGGACGGATCATCGTCGTTGCTCGCGAGCGCAGTCAGACTCGACAGCGTGGAGCCGGTGTAAACCGCCAGGACCGTATCGACGCTGCTGCCTGCCGTGCTGATCGTCACGCTCCCGTTTTGCGGCGCGGTCCAGGTCCACCAGAGCGATCTGCCGCCCGCGTTGTCCGCGTGGTTTGGTTCGCCGGCTTCTCGCGTCGCATTCGCATTCGAATTGGTCACACTCAGGGCCAGGCCCGTCAGCGGCGTTCGGTTGGCAAACAAGTCGTTCGCCGGAGGCGCCAAAGCGTCCTTAACCACCAACGTCACGTTCGAACTGCTCACCGATCCGTAGGCGTTGCTCACGATCACGCGATACACCCCGGCCTGGTTCGTCGCCACATTCCGCAAGGTCAACGTCGCGCTTGACTCCCCGCTCAAACTCCGGCTTCCCGCAAACCACTGATACCGCAACGGCTCGCTCCCGCGGGCCTCCACCGCGAACATCGCCGTCTCGTCCACGTTCACCGTCTGGTCCTGCGGTTGCCGTGTAATTGCCGGCGGGGTCGGGACCGTCACGATCAGCCGCACGCTTGAACTCGAAATGGTCACCCCGCTCGGATCGCTCACCGTGACCTTGTATTCTCCCGCCAAGTTCACCGTGACATTGCTCAACGCCAGCGTGGGCTTGGTTTGACCCGCCAGGCTATTCGTGCCGAAGAACCATTGATATTCGATCGGCTCCGTGCCTTTCACGGCCACGCTGAACACCGCCGTCCCGCCCAATTCCACCGTCGCGTTGGTCCCGAACAGCCATTGATACTCGAACGGTGCAGAGCCGCTCACAATTGGCGAGAACGTCACCGACGATCCCCAGACCGCGCTCACTCCTTGCGCCGGCTCAGTCAACACCGGCGGTATCGGCACGATCACGGTCAAATAAGCGGTGCGGGCGCCGATCGAAAGTCCCGACGGATTGGTCACTTCGACGTTGTACACGCCGCCTTGGCTGGTTGTCACATTGACCAGAACCAGCACTGCGTTCGTTTCTCCTGGCAGGATTTGGCCGACGTAAAACCACTGGTACTGGAAGGGGGGTGTGCCGCTGATCCCGACGGTGAACGCGGCGGTTTCTCCGCGATACACCGTCAAGTCGCGTGGCTGCTGCGTGATCAAAGGCGGTGGCGGCGGGCGTCTCGCCTGCCGTAGAGGGAGCGCGTCTCGCCGCCCGGTGCGGACCGCAAATTTCGCAGTCGTTCCCAGTTCCACGCTGAGTCCGCCAGGCGATACTGATAGATCAGAGATACGAGGCGAAGCCACGGTCTTCTGTCGCCCCTCCGGGGCTTTCGGACATGGGGACGCGGCGGTCCCACAGCTCACGCTGTGGGCTATGCTCTGACGCCACTCCGTGGCTGAGCCGGGGTTCCGATTGTGGAGTAGAAAGGACCCTCGTGATGAGCGTGGACGATGATCGGCATCGAAAATGTCCAAACTCCAGAGGCAGGCTGGAAGCCTGCCCTACGCTGGCAAGCCGCCTTTCGACGAGCCCCTCTATGCCAGCTTCCAAGGATCGCGATGCGGAACATCCAGCCACTTAGGGTCGCCCGCGCCTTCGACGAATTGTTCCTTCGCCGGATTCCATTTCATGCGCTGGTGATTGTAGTAAGCCAGATTCACCAGGTGGCAGACTGTCACCGTCCGCGCGCCGACTTCGACGTCGCAGATCGGGGGTTTCCGGGTGCGCATGGAAGCCAGGAAATCAGCCTTGTGATCTTCGCTCTTGTAGAGGCGCACCTTGGCGTCCGCGAGAAATTCCTTTTCCACCGCATCCAGTTGCCGGGTGGATTCTGCCTTCTTCGTCTCGCCGATCGTGAGTTCGAAGCGGCCGCGATTCACCATGATTTTCCCTTCGCTTCCGAAGAACGTCACGCCGGGGCCGTTCTCATGTCTGACTTCGATGCCGCTGGCGTACTTGAGCCTCACGCCGTGGTTCGCTTGCGGATTCTCAGCCGGAGTGATTTCGACCGGGCCGCTGTCGTCCATGCCGAGGCCCCACTGCGCGATGTCGAAATGGTGCGCGCCCCAATCGGTCACGCCGCCTCCGCCGTATTCGCGGTAGTTGCGCCAAGCTGGAAAATGCTGGTGCACGCCGCGCGGGCTAAGCACGGAATTGTAGGGCCGCATCGGCGCGGGGCCGAGCCACAAGTTCCAATCCAAACCGGGCTCCTCGCTTTCAGCCGGCAAGTCGCACCAACGGCCAGGCCCGCCCACGGCAACCTGAACCGAGCTGATCTTGCCGATGGTGCCGTTGCGCGCCAATTCGCAGGCGATCCGGAATTCCTTCGACGACCGCTGCATGCTGCCGGTCTGGAAGACCCGCTTGTTCCTCCGCACGGCGTTGACCATGGCGCGCGCTTCGTGAATCGACTGGCAAAGCGGTTTTTCGCAATAGATGTCCTTGCCGGCGTCGGCGGCGGCAATAGCGACCAAGGCATGCCAATGATCCGGGGTCGCGATGACCACGGCATCGAGGTCGCGCCGCTGCAAAAGCTGGCGGAAGTCGCTGTAGGCCTCGCAACCTTTGTAGCCGACCTGGCCGGATTGTTTGGCGTAATACTCTTCGGCGGTCTTCTTGGCGTTCTCGCGGCGGTTTGTGTCCACGTCGCAGACCGCGAGCACCTGGGTATCCTTGCGCCTGATGAATCCGCCCATCAGCCCGCTGTTTTGATAGCCCATTCCAATGAACCCAAGGTTGATCCGGCCGTTCGGACCCTTTTCGGCGGCCCACACCCGCGACGGCAGAATGAGCGGCGCGGTGAGCGAGAGGGCGGCGGTGCTTTGGAGGAATTGGCGGCGGGAGAAGTTGCGATTTGACATAAGGCCTTTCGAATTCTGTTGAATGATTATCGGTGCGACTTTGCCACGCGAGCTCCTGACGGGCAACGTTCTTTTGGGCATTGGACGGTTCAATGGCTGCTAATCTTCAACGGGATAGGTTTTTTAGGTGGCTCAACTCCGCGCCTCCGAGGACAGCCAGCTTGAGTGTATGTCCAAGGGATCGTAGCAGCCGACGTAGTAAGGAGGCTCACGAATCCTCGACCTTACGAAGAGAATTGAGCCTCGTTACCTCGGCTGCTTCGAGAATGGGATTTTCCAGACCATTTCAAAACTCGAATACATGCTTGACCGCAAGTATCGACAGGAGTTGGGGAGCACGCGCGCCCTCGCGTGTTCCGACCGGCGCCTCGCCGGTCGAGAGGGACGCGCAAGTCAGTCACGAGATTGTGATTTGTTCCAAGCACCTAGGTGGTCGGCGGGGGAGCCGACTACGGCACGCGAGGGCGCGTGCGCTCCCCATATACAGGGGAAGTTCGTCTTTGCCAAATGTGCTCGCGCGCTGCACAAAGGAGAACATGAACCCGATCACATATGCCGTCATCTGCCTGCTGCTCTCCAACGTATTCATGAATCCGAGCTTCGCCCAAGAGCCGAGCGTCGATGAGAATGCGCTGCGGCGAGCCGTCACGTTCTATGCGTCGTTCGATGAGGCACCCAAAGGCGACTTTGGCGGGGGCAGTCTGGCTTTGCGGACCCGTTTCAACCATGCGAGCGAGCCAGGGAAATTCGTCTTCACCGACGGTTTCGACGCGGCGGTCTTTCGCGTGGCTCGGGACAGAGGTGTTTCCGGTGGCGCGTTGGAATGCACCGATGTGCTGCCTCGGAACGGCAGGATATTCTTTCCCGGCCAAGGCAACATCGCGTTCCGCCAGGGCGGATGGTCCGGTGCCGTTTCGTTCTGGATCAACACCGATCCCAATACGATGCTCAAGACGGGCTTTTGCGATCCGGTGCAAATCACGCAGAAAGGCGCGGGCAACGGAGGCCTCTGGGTTGACTTCAACAACGACAAACCTCGATCCCTCCGCCACGGAGCATTTCCCGCCGTGGCGGAAGGACGGAAGCCCATCCCAGAATCCGATCCGAACGCGCCGATCGTTTGGGTGAAGAACATTGGCTTCAAAGCCGGGGACTGGCATCACGTCGCCCTCGCTTGGAAAAACTTCGATACCGGCCGGAAAGATGCCCGCTCCAAGCTCTACATCGACGGGAAGAAGATCGGCGAAATTCGCGACTGCGATTTGCGGATGGATTGGGAGTTGGAAAACACCGGAATCTATGTGGCGGTCAGTTTTGTGGGTTTGCTCGACGAACTCGCTCTGTTCAACCGCGAATTGACCGGGGCGGAAGCGGAACATCTGCACCGGCATCCGGGCACTCTCGAGAACTTGAAGCGGGCAAAGCCCGGCGACAGATAGTCTTCGCCGAGCAACCAGCCCAAGCAGTGCCGATGCGGTGCTGGACTTCGTTTGGTGGGGTGAGACTCCGTCGAACCCTGACTTTCCCTTGAGCCGCTCGTCCACCCGCCCATGACGGAAGGCAGCACCCGAGTGAATCGACCGTCAGAGGCTTACCTTTGGTCGTCTCGGATTGTCGTCCGTCGCCAGGATTGAACAGGGCTCGACGGAGTCTCGCCCCACCGGCGATAGACTCTGCTTGGTGGGCTTCATTCGTGGTTAACTGAATGACTAAGCCTAGGCCATTGCCGGAGATCCATTTTCGGATGTTATGTCCGAATTGTTTCTGCCATTCTTAGGCTCACAAGACAGGAAACAAACAGGAAGGAAATGAGATGAACACTAAAAGTCTGCATTACTTGAAAACATGGCTGCTCGGAGCGGCGTTGGCCTGGAGTTCCACCGCCTACGCCGGCATCGGCGTCGGCGCGCCTCCCGGGCCCGGGGCGGACATGATCATCGACGGCACCCGCAAACTGCTGGATGAGAAATGGACTTATTGGGAGGGGCCCGGCTTCAAATCCGCCCTGCCCATCAAATGGAAAATCGTCGAAGATCCGGTCGATCGAGGCGCAGCGCTCATGAGCGATGATCCGGCTGCGGCAGGCGACCGCTATGGCACGGCCGACATCGTGACGAAAAAGGCGTATCGGGATTTCCGGCTGCACCTCGAATTCCTCGTCATGAAGCCCGGCGGCAACAGCGGGGTTTATCTCCAAAACCGTTACGAGATTCAGATCCTCGACGGCGACAAAACCCGCCATGGCATGGGAGCCGTCATCAACGAGTCCGATTCGCCCTATGAGGCCTATAACGGTGTCGGGAAATGGAACGCCTACGATATTGTGTTCCGCGCAGCCCGATTCAAGGATGGCAAGCGGGTCGAGAAAGCGATGCTGACGATGTATTTCAACGGAAAGAAAGTTCACTCCAATCAAACCATCAACCAAGTTTGGGGCGGAGCAAATTCCGGGATCGACGGTGGCAACGACCGCGGTCGAGGCATCACAGATACGCCCGGCGGCCTGAAGCTACAGTGTGAGGGTCACGATGTCCGGTTTCGCAACGCTTGGATCAAAGCATTGGACTTGAAAGAGGCTGACACGGATTTCAAGGAGTGACTGCTAGAGTAGGACGGGCATCTTGCCTGCCTCGGAATCCACTCCGTCCCACTTATCTCTTCGTGGCGCTAGACTTCCCGGAATAGCTGCTCTCGAACCGCCGGTCGCGTTGACCTTTCCTCGATCCCACACCGATCCCGGAGTATTCCTGTGAAAGTCACGGAAGGGGTGGAAGCCGTCCCAACGACGACCATACCGCACACGCGTCGTGTGCAAGGTGGAGGCGAACGCCACGCAACTTCACCAACAGCTTGTGGTTGCGCGGCCGATCGTCCACAGCAATTCTCATTTTGGCCGTAACGCGGACACTCTTGTCCGCAAGACTTCCGAAAATGTGCGGACAGGAGTGTCCGCCTTACGGTCACGAACCGCGCCCGTTGCCAAAATGAGAATTGCTGGATCGTCCAGCGAAGCAATTGATATTGCTGTCGATCTGAGGTTTAATAGCAGCAGATGCGCCGGCAGCCCGACATGAATCAACCGTGTTGCGAGGTCCCGATTCGTCGCAAATTTTGGGACTCGGATTTCGCGCCTTGGCTCGTGGACGCTGCGCTTAGCTGGCTGCTTATTGCTGTCGAGCCGCTAGCGTTCGCGGATTCTTCCGTGGCCGATTCCTGGTGGTCGCTTCAACCGCTGCAAACTCGGAAACTACCCGCAGTCGAAAACACCGCCTGGCCGCGGACGCCCGTGGATCGCTTCATTCTTGCCAAGCTCCAGGAGCAAAATCTCGCACCCGCCCCCGAGGCCGACAAAAGCACGCTGCTGCGGCGTGTGACCTTCGATTTGACCGGCTTGCCCCCGACTCCGGAAGAACTTCAGGGTTTCTTGGCGGACCCATCGGCCGGCGCGTACGAGAAAGTTGTGGATCGCCTGCTCAACAACCCTCGCTACGGCGAGCGCTGGGCGCGCCATTGGCTGGACGTCGTGCACTATGCGGACACGCACGGCCACGACCAGGACCGGCCTCGAACCAATTCATGGCCATACCGCGACTACGTGGTCCGCGCCTTCAACGAGGACAAACCTTATGCCCACTTCGTCGAAGAACAACTCGCGGGCGATGTGCTTTATCCCGGCGATCCGAACGGCGTGATTGCCACCGGGTTCATCGCGACAGGTCCGTGGGACGAAAGCTCGCAAATGCACATCATGGCCGACACGGTGGATAAGAAGATCGCGCAGAACCTCGATCGCGACGACATCGTGACGACGGCCATGTCCACCTTCGTAAGCAGCACGGTGCATTGCGCTCGCTGTCACGACCACAAATTCGATCCGATTTCCCAGAGGGAATACTATGGTTTGCAGGCGGTGTTCGCGGGAGTGGACCGCACGGACCGTCCATTCGATTGGGATGCCCAAATCCACCGCGAGCGCCAAATGCTGCTCAAGACGAAAACGGCCATCGAAGTCCGGCGAATGTCGCTCGCCAATACGCGCCTGGACGCCGAAATCGAGGAGGCGCTTGCGGCGGGTCAAGCGGCCTGGGAAGCGCGGATCGGGGAAGCTGCGCCAATCTGGACCGTTCTTGATCCCGAGAGCTTCACCTCAAGGAGCGGGGCGACCATCGCCAAGCAGCCGGACCTTTCCCTGCTGGTGTCAGGAACCAAACCCGAGATCGATAGCTGCACGATTGTCGCGCGTCCCGGTCTCAGCGAAATCACGGCCATTCGCCTCGAAGTATTGCCCGACGACAGTCTGCCCCAGAAAGGGCCGGGCCGACAGGACAACGGAAACTTTCATCTGTCAGAATTTCAAGTGAAGGCCGGTTCCCTTTCCGAACCTGGCAAGCTGGCGGTGATTGAGCTTCGAAACGCCACGGCGGATTTCAATCAGAAGGATTGGGAGATTGCCAAAGCCGTCGATGGCAAGACCAATACGGCTTGGGGCATCCATCCCGAAGTGGGCAAATCGCACGTCGCCGTCTTCGAATGCAAGCAGCGCCTTAATCTCGCGAGCGGCGAGAGGTTGACTTTTGTTCTCGAACAACTTCACGGCAGGAGCCACTTGCTTGGCCGGTTCCGGCTTTCCGTCACGGCGGCACCCTGGCCGGTGCGGGCCGATCCGCTGCCCGAAAACATTGCGCGGATCGCCGGCTTGGCGAGAGGTGATCGCACGAAAGAGGAGCAGGAACAATTGACGGCGCACTACCAGACCATTTCACCTGAACTGCAACGGTTGCTCGACGAGATTGACGAAAAGCTGGCGAAACTGCCGAAACCGAATCTCGTGTACGCCGCCGCCCATGACTTCAAGCCGCAGGGCAAATTCACTCCGGCGAAGGTCCCGCGTCCCATCTACGTTCTTGGCCGCGGCGAGGTGACCCGTCCAGGCCAACCGGTTTTGCCCGGAACGATCTCCTGCGTTGCCGGCCTGCCTTCGAGCCTGGAGATCGAAAATCTCAACGACGAAGCCAGCCGGCGCGCCGCGCTTGCGAAATGGATCACTGATCCGAGGAATGGTCTGACTTGGCGCTCCATCGTGAACCGCGTCTGGCATTACCATTTTGGCCGCGGGATTGTCGATACCCCCAATGATTTTGGCCGGATGGGCTCCGGCCCAACGCATCCGGAGTTGCTGGATTGGCTGGCGATATTCTTCCGTGACCGCGGCGGCTCATTGAAGAAGCTGCACCGGCTGCTCGTGACGAGCGCGGTTTATCGGCAGAGCTCTCAACATGATCCGAAATTCGCCAAGATCGATTCCGACAACCGGTTTCTCTGGCGCATGAATCGGAGCCGCCTCGATGCCGAGTCGCTTCGCGACGCGATTTTGTGCATCACGGGTAAGCTTGATTTGAAGATGGGCGGCCATCCCGTGAAACAATTCCATTTCGAAGATCCCGATCCGGGCGTCACACCGAAAGTAGATTACGGACGCTTCGATGTGGACAGTCCGGAGAGCTATCGCCGCAGCGTTTATCGCTGGATCTTCCGCACGCTGCCGGACCCATTCATGGAGGCGATGGATTGTCCGGATTCTTCGTTGCTGGCGCCGACGCGAAATTCTTCGGTGACCGCTCTGCAAGCGCTGGCCATGTTGAACAACCGCTTCATCGTCCGGCAGAGCGAGCATTTTGCCGAGCGTTTGCGCCGGTCGCGCGATGGGTTGGTCGGCCAAATCGAGCTGGCTTACGAGCTGGCTTTTGGCCGAAGACCGACGGCCCAGGAGGCGAAGGAGTTGGCCGGCTACGCGCAAAGGCATGACCTGCCCAACGCCTGCCGTTTGATTCTGAACAGCAGTGAATTCGCGTTCGTGAACTAAAGCCCGAAATGAACTCGGATCCGCCATTCTCCCGGAGCGCTTCTCCTCAGACTCGTAGCCGCCGACGTGAGGAGGCTCACCTCGAAAAATCCGAAATCCGAAATCCGAAATCCGAAATTAATCAGAGCCTCGTCACCTCGGCTGCTACCAAGGAAGGATTTCTCAGAGAGCCTCCGAGGCTAGCCATTCCGGCTTCGCGCCGCGATTTCCTCTGGCGTGTGGGAGGCGGTCTGGGCGGGATCGCGCTGGCCCACCTGCTCGGCGAGCAAGGCCTGTTGGCCGATTCCACTCCCACGAGGCCGCGGCCCGACTTTGACGGCGGACTTCATCACCGGGCGAAAGTCAAGCGCGTCATCCAGTTATTCATGAACGGTGGCGCCAGCCAGTGCGATACCTTCGACTATAAACCTGAGCTCATTAAACGCAGCGGGGAAAAGTTTGACTCAGGCTTGACGGCGACCGCCACCGGTGTTCCGGGAAACCTCATGAAAAGCCCGTGGGAATGGAAACAGCACGGCCAGTGCGGTCGTTGGGTCAGCAGCGTCTTCCCGAACATCGCCGCGCGCGTGGATGACCTCGCGTTCCTGATGGCCATGGCCTCGAAAACCAATGTGCACGGTCCGGGTGTTTACCTGCAAAACACAGGTTTCGTCATGCCCGGTTTTCCTTGCCTCGGCGCTTGGATTTCCTACGCGCTCGGCAGCCTGAGCGAGAACTTGCCGGCCTTCGTCGTGATTCCCGATTCGCGCGGCTTGCCCTATAATTCGACCGGAAGCTTTGCGTCCAGCTTTCTCCCTGTGCTCCATCAAGGCTTGGTGATCAAGCCGTCCGCGCCAAATCCGATTGCCGATCTGCATCCTCCGGAGACGGCGAAATTCGTGACCAAGGCGAGCGAGGAAGAAGGTTTGGCGCTTCTCACCAAGATGAATCTCGAACACGCGGCGCAGTGGCCGGGTGATTCACGGCTCGAAGCCCGCATTGCCTCTTATGAACTCGCCGCCAGAATGCAGCTCAGCGCGCCGGAAGCGCTCGATCTCTCCGGCGAAACCGAAACGACGCGCGAACTCTACGGCTTGGACGAGAAAGTCACGGAGGATTTTGGGCGGAATTGCCTGGTCGCGCGGCGCCTGTTGGAGCGAGGCGTACGCTTTGTTCAAGTCTGGAGCGGCACGGCGGGAGCGACTGGCAATTGGGATAATCATTCGGACGTTGGGAAAGAGCTTGAGTTCATCGCCCGCCGGACTGACAAACCGGCTGCCGGGCTGGTGAAAGACCTGAAGGCGCGCGGATTGCTGAAAGACACGCTCGTGATTTGGACGACAGAATTTGGCCGCATGCCCTTCAGCCAGGGAAGCAAAGGCCGCGATCACAACGGAGGCACTTTCGTGACGTGGCTCGCCGGCGCGGGCATCAAACCTGGAGTGACTTACGGTGAGAGCGACGCGGTTTCGTTCAAAGCTGCAGCGAACCGCACCTATTGCTACGACCTGCACGCGACGATCCTGCACCTGCTAGGGATCGATCACGAGAAGCTGACTTTCCGTCATAACGGGACGGACCGCCGGCTCACCGACGTGCATGGCCGGGTGATTAAGGAGATATTAATCGGCTCATGAATAACTCGACATGAGACATGCCTCTCACCCCAGCCCTCTCCCCATCAGATGGGGGTATGTGTTTGGCGAACGTGGCGCGGGCGTCCACGCCTGCGAGTTCTGGCGCCGTCTCGGCGCCACCATCGCCACGACTGGCAGCGAGACGCCGCCAAAACCCGCAGCCGCGACGGCTGCGCTACCCATGGCTAAACACATGCAGATGGGGAAAGGGTGGCCGAAGGCCGGGTGAGGGGTGTCTGACTACTTTTGAACTCAATGGTGCTTAGCTTATGATCCGAGGATTGCGAACAGTGATTTATCACGTCACCGACTTGGCGAAAGCCAAGGCGTGGTACTCTCAAGTATTGGAAAAAGAACCCTACTTCGACCAACCATTTTACGTGGGCTACTCGGTCGGAGGCTTTGAGCTGGGCCTGATCCCGGACGGCACGCCCGGACCGGGAGGCACGGTCGCATACTGGGGAGTGCCGGATGCGGCGGCTGCCGTCCAACGGTTGCAGGCTTTGGGTGCTACAATCCGGGAACCGCTGCAGGACGTCGGAGGAGACATCCGAGTTGCTGCCGTCGCCGACCCGTTCGGAAATACATTCGGAGTGATTGAGAATCCGCATTTCTCCGTGGAGAAAGTTGAATGACCGGCCGGCATGGTCAGCGGATTCCGCACGCGGAGCAATTGCGTGCGCTCCATGCACCTCCCGGTAGGGCGACACTCTGTGGAGCCCTGACTTTCCCTCGCGACGTGCAATTCGCCGAGAGCGACCAATAGGAAACCTGCGATAAGCAGACGCCGCAGGCTTCCCTGTGGTCGTCTCGGATGGTGGTCCGTCGTCAGGTTTGAACAGGGCTCGAAGGGAGTCTCGCCCTACCACGGAACCGGTTCATCGTTCCAATGCGCACCCTCTAGGTTTGGAGACTCTCCATGAACCGTCGCTTCGTAGCCGCCGAGGTAACGAGGCGGAGACCGTGGTTAAAACCAATATCCGCCTCCTCACGTCGGCGGCTACGGTTCATGGTCCCTATGCGCGCCCTTTGGGCTTGGAGGCTCTCCATGAACCAGAACATGCAAGCGATTGCATGTCTGCTGCACCTGGACCGCGCGAGGACGTTAGTGGGATTTCTGAACTCCGTCACAGGTGAAGTCGGGTTCTCCGTGAAGTATCGGCATTCTCCCTCACCCCGGCCCTCTCCCGCTGGGAGAGGGAGAGTCGTTGCCTCTGCGCGGACAACACTCACGTTTGAGAAGTCAAGCGCTCTCAGCCTCTAATCGCAAAATCACAAACTCGCATCGAGCTCTTCATCCTCTCCCGGCGAGGAACGAGTGGGGAGAGGATCGAGGAGAGGGGAACCAATGAAAACCTGCCTCCTCTCCCCAACCCTCTCCTCCATCCGATGGAGGACAGGGAGGATTCGAGGAGCTTGATCCACCGCTGGCAAAGCCACACGTTTCGCGCCACGGACTATTGACAATTGACAACCCACTTCCGATTTCAGAGCTTGGCCTCCTGAACCAGAGCATCCAATGCACCGCCATAGTCCGACTGTCTGTGATTTGTGCCCGTCATGTCCTCGCAGGTATTCCTGATTAAGAAATCGTTGCTGGTGATTTGGCTGGCGGCGGCGATAGTCGCCGCCCGAGCCGACGAGGACAAGCCGTTCGGACTCGATCAACGCATTCCATGGACGACCTCGCGCGTCGTCGGCTCGCCTGAACCGCCACCGCCTTACACAGTGGAGCGAACCTTCACCAACATCGTCTGGAAGGCGCCTCTTTACATCGCTCCGGAGCCGGGATCGGATCGGCTTTTTGTCATCCAACAAGGCGGCGACAAGGATGAGCCATCCGAGATTCTGTGGGTCCGGGATGATCCCGACACCACACTCACGGAAACGATCTACGAAGTCACCGGCCGGCTGATCTACGGATTGACGTTCCATCCCGGCTACAACACCAACGGCTTCTTGTTCGTCTTTAGCAACGGACCCTGGGGAAAGGACGATCGAACCAATCGTGTCTCGCGCTTCACCGTTTCGAGACAGGCCCCCTACCGATGCGATGCCGCGTCGGAACGGATCATCTTGGAATGGAAATCTGCCGGCCACGATGGCGGCGATCTGGCCTTCGGGCTCGATGGCATGCTTTACATCGCGTCCGGCGATGGCACGAGCGATTCCGATGGCTGGGTGAGCGGACAGGACGTGAGCAACCTCCTCGCGGCCCTGCTGCGCATCGATGTCGATCATCCGGAGGACGGAAGAAATTATGCCGTGCCGCAGGACAATCCGTTCGTGCGCTTGCCCGCGGCGCGGCCTGAGATTTGGGCCTATGGATTCCGAAATCCGTGGAGGATGACGGTGGATCGAAAAAAGGGACACGTCTGGGTCGGGAACAACGGCCAAGACTTATGGGAGACGGCCTACTTTGTCCGCCGGGGCGAAAACTATGGCTGGAGCGTCTATGAGGGAAGCCACCCCTTTTATTTGAATCGGGCGCGCGGTCCGACGCCGATTGTGAAGCCGACCATCGAGCATCACCATTCTGAGTTTCGGTCGCTGACAGGCGGGGTCGTCTATTACGGCGAGCGATTTCCAGACTTGAACGGCGTTTACGTTTACGGCGATTACTCAACCGGCAAAATCTGGGGCGCGCGCCACGACGGCCAACGCCTCACTTGGCAAGGCGAACTGGCCGACACCTCACTGCAAATCGCCGGGTTCGGCGTGGACCAGCGGGAAGATCTGCTGATCGCTGACATCACGGGGGGAATCTACAGACTCGTTCGAGGACCGAAAGACGTCCCTCCCCCGAAATTCCCCGCGCGACTCAGTGAGACGGGCATTTTCACATCGGTCAAGGAGCACCGCGTCGATCCCGGTCTGATTCCTTACTCGGTCATCGCGCCGGGTTGGGCGGACGGCGCGCGCAGTGAACGCTATCTCGGAATTCCAGGGGACTTAAAAATCGCCGTCAAGGGCTCTCGATCTTGGGAATTGCCGGACAGCACCGTGGTCGTGCAGACTCTTTGCCTCGACCTCGAAGCTGGCCACGCGGGATCCGCGCGCCGTGTCGAAACGCGCTTGCTTGTGCGGCAGCAAGGCGAATGGACCGGCTACTCGTACCGGTGGAACGACGAGCAATCGGACGCCACGCTGGTCGAGGCCAGAGGCGAGGAAGGCACTTTGAGCCTCAAGGATTCGTCCGCGCCAGGCGGGTTCCGTAAGCAGGTGTGGCGATTTCCGAGCCGCGCTGAATGCATGGTTTGCCACAGCCGCGCCGCCAATTTCGTTTTGGGTCTCACAGAGCTGCAAATGAGCAAGGAGCGCGATTACGGCGGCATTTCGGATAACCAATTGCGCGCGCTCGACCACATCGCCCTCTTCACGCCTTCGCTGAAAAAGCCAGCCGAGCAGCGTTCCAAACTAGCCAATCCCTACGATCCGAGCGCAGAGCTCGACGCCCGCGCCCGGTCGTACCTCCACGTGAATTGTTCCGTCTGCCACGTCGGGGCCGGCGGCGGCAACGCGAAGATGGAACTCGAATTCACGACCCGGCGGGAAAAGATGGAACTCTTTGGCGCCCGCCCGCAACACGACACGTTCGGGATCGACAACGCCATGCTCGTGGCCCCAGGCGATCCCGCCCGATCCGTCTTGCTCCAGCGTCTCTCTCGCCGCGGCCCTGGCCAGATGCCGCCGCTCGTCACCACGGCCATCGACCATGAAGCGGTGCGGCTCTTCCGCGATTGGATCGCGCAAATGAAACCGGACAGGGCGTTCGTGTGGGATTGGACGATGGAAGATTTGCTCGCGTCGCTCGAACAGGCGAAAGCCGGCCGGTCCTTCGAATCAGGAAAAGCCGCTTTTCGTGACGTTGGTTGCGTCCAATGTCACCGGTTCGCGGCCGAAGGCGGCAGCGTGGGGCCTGATCTCACCAGCGTCCATCGGCGCCTCGGCGTGCGCGAGATCCTCGAATCGATCATCCTGCCTTCCAAAACCATCTCCGAGCAGTACGCGGCCACCGAGATTGAGACCGAGGACGGGGAGATCGTGGCGGGCCGCGTTGAGCGCGAGGATGACCGGACAATTTCGATCCGCGCGAATCCACTCGCTCCGGACAGCCTGACGATCCGGAAACGGGACATCAAACGCCGTCGTCTCTCGTCCACCTCCAACATGCCGACGGGCATTATCAACGTGCTCGAGAAGAATCAAATTCTGGACCTGTTGGCGTATCTGATTTCCGACGGGAGCGAAAACGATCCGGCGTTCCAGAAGTAGCACCATGTCGGTGGGGCGACACTCTGTGGAGCCCTGACTTCACCTCGCGACGCGCAACTGAGGAGGAGCGACCAAAGGGAAACCTGGGATAACCGGACCTCGCAGGCTTCCCTCTCATCGTCTCGGGTGATCGTCCATCGTCAGGTTTAATCAGGGCTCGGCGGGAGTCTCGCCCCACCGGGAGGCGCTTTGAAATGATCCTCAGGGCCGCTTCGCGTTCTCGTACCAAATCACTCCCAGCGCTTCGGCTTCCTCGGTCGTCAGAACATCCAGATCGCCGTCGCCATCCAAATCGATCAATTCTAACCGGTCGAATTTGGCGCCGTCAGGGCCGCTGATATCGTGAACCGGCGGAGTTTTTCCGGTCAGCAGGACTTCGGAAGGAAACCAAACCACACCCAGTTTTCCCCCTTTCGCTTCTTCGCAAGAGAAAACGACGTCCAGTTTGCCATCGAGATCGAGGTCACCCAGCCCCACCGCCTTTGCCGTGCCGACGATTTCAGGCAATTCAACCGTGTTTTCCGTCCACGCATTCCGAGGGTCAGAAGGTTGCCGCAGGAGAACGACTCTGCGGGGCTTGACCGCCACCACGACATCCAAACGCTGATCGCCGTCCAGATCGCCCAGATCGAGAAACATGACTTCCTTCCCAGTGGCGCCGATGGGATGAACCGGCCATTGGGCTGCCGCAAGGGCGGCCGCTCGGCGGGGATTCTCCAGCCAAAAAACGCCCCGGCCATCACCTTTCCGATCCGACGCCAAAATATCCGGATCACCATCCCGATCGATATCGTCGCAGCGCAGCGACATGACCCAGCCCACTTCGTGAAGTGGCTGGAAGGTCCAATCGGACACCTCACGAGGTTTGGCCGGGGCTCGCAGCAAACCGATTACGGCCCCTTGGCCCTTTCCGCCAATGGCCAGATCCAGGCGATCCCGATTCTCCGCGCGGATCGGCACGGCAAACATCCACATGGCCCGTCCGCGGACGGAGGGGAATGCCTCGGTCGTCCACAGATGCGGATCCATATATGCCGCCGGGTGGCGTGGAGCCCAATGCACGAAGACACTTCGATTGGCGCCCTCGCAACTGCTCACCACGTCCGCGGCCCCGTCGCCGTCCAGGTCGGCGAAGACGGCGTCTTCGGGCGAAGCGACGGAGCCGACGGTAACGGCAGGCCAAGGATGGCGAACCATGGCCGGACCGGGATGAAGATAGACCCGCACGACACCACCTTCCTCCCAGCCCGTGACGACATCGAGCAAACCATCATGATTCACATCCTGAACTCGTACCCCGTCGGCGCCTCGCGAGGTCGCGTCGATCGTATGCCTCGGCCAAGAGCGATGAGCTGATTCTGATCGTTGCGGCTCAGGCGCAGCGCCACTGGCCTGGGAATGAGATGAAAACGACAGGCCGAGCAAGACGAGACCCAGTTTAACGACGCCTAAAGTGTGCATGCGCTTCGTTTGCCATACTTCCCGCAAATGGTAAACGATAGATCGGGAGTCTCATCACACCGGCGGAGGGCGTTGCCTGGTGGGGTGAGACTCTGTCGAACCCTGACTTCCCTTGGAGGCGCTCGACCAACCAAGAATGACGCAGGGCAAACCCGGGTCGGTCGATTGCGCAAGGCTTCCCTTTGGTCGTCGCGCGTTGTCATCCGTCGCTAGGGAATGTCAGGGTTCGACCGGAGTCTCGCCCCACCGAAAGGATCGCTCGCCCGCGTTCACGTTTCACGGGCGCACGCGCAATCATCGTCTTTTTCCTTGAGTCCGAAACTCGCGGAATATTACCCTGTGCGGCAGCCCGATTAACGACCTCCTTTGCCAGCCGAGTCGAAGGCCGGGAATGTATGGCGATCAGCAACCAAGCATTTCAGCACATTCAAAAGATGATGGGATCGTGGTCGGGCGTCGTACTGTCGGAACGGGAGAAGTATTTGGTCGAAGCTCGCCTGTTGCCGGTCGCTCGCCAGCAAAAGATGAACTCCGTGGAGGAACTCATCGACACCGTGCAAAAAGGAAGCGCGAATGGCCTTCCGAACCTGGTGTTGGAGGCTCTTCTGCCCAAGGAGACCCACTTCTTCAGGGATAACCACCCGTTCGAGCTCCTGCGCAATCAAGTCTTTCGGGCGCTGGAAGGAAGCCGGTTTCGCGAGTGCCGGCTGAGAATCTGGTGCGCCGGATGCGGCGCCGGCCAGGAGGCATATTCGGTGGCGATGGTGTTGCACCGGTATTTTTCCCATTTGCTGAGCTGGCAGATCGAAATTCTCGCCACCGATATTTCGCAGCAGGCCCTCGCGAAGGCTCAACAGGGCCAATACGACGAAATCGAAGTACACCGCGGGGTCCAGCCGCTGTTGATCCGGGAATTCTTCCGCAAAGACGGTCCCCATTATTTTATCAAAGAAGATCTCATCCGGCTGGTTCAATTTGCCGAGTTTAACCTCATCGACAATTGGCCGGAGCTGCCGGCCGCCGACCTGGTTTTGCTGCGGAATGTGCTGTGTTACATGGCCCCGGACACGAGAAAGAAAATCCTTTCCGGATTGAAAAACGTCTTAAAGCCGGACGGCTATTTGTTCCTCGGCGCCCGCGAGTCCGCCGCCGAGATTGACGAATCCTACGAAATGGTTCCCACGGAGAAAACCGTCTATTTCCGGCTTTTGCGCAGTCAGACAGGTCCCTGACACGACATGAAGTGTATCGCCTTGAACGAGCCAGAGAACGCTAACCCTTGTGAAAGTGCCTTTGGGAATTCCCCTCACCCGTCCTACGGACACCCGCTGCCCATCCGATGCGGAGGGCGAAGGGGTGAGGGGCATCCGTCTCAGGTTAACAGCGTCTTCGAATCAACAGGATCCGCGCTGCCCGCAGCCCATCGTCGCACCGCTGCATTTCGGGCTGGAACAAGAGTCTGAAGCGAAGGTGAACGTATGAATTTGATCGACATCAATGCCTTGATCAAGAAGGCGGACGAACTGCCCCCGCTGCCTGCCAGCGTGGTCAAGCTGATCACGCTGTTGAGCAGCGGGGAAAGCGATGTGGACGAGATCACTCGCGTCATCCGTTTTGACCCGGCGCTGACCGTCCGGCTATTGCGCATGGCCAATTCCGCTTTCAGCGGAGCTTCCGTGGCGATCACGACGGTGCAGGAGGCGGTGGGCCGCATGGGCACGACTCGAGTGCTCTCCCTGGCGGTCGCCTCGCATACTCGAGGGCTGATGAGGACGCAAGTCAAAGCGTATGGTTACCAGGAAGGCGAACTGTGGCGCCATTCGGTGATTTCGATGCTGGTGGCGGAGCTGGCCGCGCGAGTCTGCAAAGTTCACGTGCCGCCGGCCTCGTCCACCGCCGCCCTGCTCCACGATATTGGGAAGCTGGTGATGGCGCACTTTCTGGATTTGGAAATCCTGGAACTTTTGGGCCGGGCCCAAAACGAAGGCGGCCTAAGCTCCATGCAGGCCGAAGTGCAGATCCTCCAGATTCATCACGGGGAACTCGGAGGACTGATCGCCCGGCACTGGGATTTGCCGGAGAGCATCGTCAAAGGCATCACCTACCATCACAACCCGGAGCAGGGAATGGACCTCGTTTGTGATGTTGTTCACCTCGCCAATACCGCGGCCAAACACGTCCAGGCCAAGCTGGCGAACAAACGGGCGCGAGCCGAGGTGCTTCGGGATTCCGCCGAACGGCTCGGTTTCTCCATGGAAAGTTTTCCGTGGTTGGTCAATGAATCGGTCACTTCGTTTACGAAAGTCGCCGCGCTGTTCGGAGTCGCGCAGACTTCGTAGGCCGGTTCATCCCGCGTTTCGACCCTTCGCGGCGCGTTTTCCCCGGTCCGCTTTCCCGAAGCCGGCGTCCTTGATGACCCATCCGTCCTCGTCCGGCGTCACCTCGATCGATTCCAGCATTGAACCGTGATTTCTATCGGCGGGCCCGGGGCTGGCTTCGCCGCCTGGCTTGGCAGACCCGGCCCCGCCTGAGCCCTTCATGAAAAATTCGGTCGAGCCTGGAGGCGTGCTGAAATCGATTGAATCGAGCGCCTTCCTCACCGCTTCGCTCGCCAGCTCGCTCACCACGGCCTTCACGGCCTCGTAGGATTCCTTGTCCACCTTTCTCATCAGCTTCTTGAATCGAAAGAGGGCGGGCTCGGTCTTGGGGGTGTCTCGGATCAGGTCGTCCAGACTTTGCTTGAGGGTTTCCTTTTCTCGATCATCGAGCGCTTCCAATTCATCGACCAATGCCTTGGCCACTTGCAGTTGCTGGAGTGTCCATGGGTAGGGGGCGCCGCACGCGTGACAGTATCCCGGCGCCACGTAACACCCGTCGGACACAACTCCTGGGACATCATAGCTTCCGTGAATCTCGGCTCCGCAGCGTTCACACTGGGTGAGCGTGGACTCTCCGCACTGGTCGCAAAACTCCTGCCGATGATCGGGACAGGTGTTGTAGTGGCTGGTGATGACGTGGCCGTTCCGGCAAATCAGCGCCGCGTCGTAATTCCCTGCAAGGTCGGTCTTGCGTTGCCGCTTCTCTCCTCGCGTGTTTCGCGTCACACTAAAAGCGATGGTCAGCGGGGCAGGGGTCGCGGCCGCCGCCGCAGCGGCGGCGGCCGCGGCGGCCTGTCGGCGCTCACTCAGCACACGCCGGCGCCGAACTAAGTAGTACGGAAACGTGGCGATCCAAAGCGCCAGCGAAGAAATCAACCACGTCAGTGCTCCGTTATGGATGGAATAAGGCTTTTTGGTGGTGGTAATGCGGTTGACTTTGGCGTCATACGCGACCCAAATGCTCGTGGCGAGAATCATTCCGATCGACAACAACATCAGGAAAAGGCTCAGACTAAACTCACCTTGTTCAAAGCGGCTCATAGAATTTCTCCGTTAACGAACCTGGAGGCCAAGTTCGACTGGGTGATTTTGACCAAAACCGATCTCATTTATACCCCACATCAGTAGAAGACTAGCGGGTCAAGGTCCTGAATCTATGGGGTAAAACCCCCAAGCCCCGGTCAAACTTGCTAGCGTCGCCCTCCGAAACCCAGCAATTCCCGCCGTCGATTTCAGCAAGGCAATGGTGGTGGCCGTTACGATGGGACAGAAGACGACCGGAGGGTTTGCCATCAAGATTCAACGCGTCGCACCGGCATCTAAAACACTCACGATTTTCGTAGTTCACCGAACTCCGGGACCCGGCGCGCTCGTGACGCAAGCCTTCACCGCGCCGTTTCACTTTGTGGCGGTGCCGAAGCGCGAGCTGAAGCCCGAGTTCAAGCGCGAGGTATAGCGCGCGCATCGGGGACAACCCCATTTGCCCTCAGTTATAGACCCCATCCTGCCGGAGGTTAGCTCCCCATAGGATTCGCACCCCTGGACGGACAGAATTTCGTCATGGTGAGTCGGTCGGTATCGTGGAACTGAGAGGACTGCACAAGTTGGTTCCATCACCCACCCGCGCTCGAGGGGACCGAGGGCCGCGAGATAGCGGGAGCATCCTTCCAATCGCTCATTCCTGTGCGCGATTGATGTCCTCAGTTGTGCGTATTACCGGATGAAATTCCGGCAAGCCAAAGCAACCAGTGAACTCAAACCTAACACTAGAAAGGAATAAGCATGAAAACCGTGTTGCATGGTCTCAGGGAGATGGAAGCCTCCCTTCGCAGAAACGAGCCTGAACTCGAGGCGCTTGATCAGATCGAAGTGCTCAGAGCCAAACTGATCGACCGCCCGGGGGCGATCGAAATGCTGGCCAGACTCCAGGAGGAGTGCGCTCCGGATGCGGAAAAGACCAAAATGGAATTGGAGATGATTCGAGAGGCGATTCAAATCGTGGAAGATCAGTCCATTCTGCCGGAACCGGAGCTGGATCCTGTCTTCGACGAAGAGTCGGTTTCCAACCTTGACTCCGAGCAGTTGGTGGTTCAACAGCCAGCTTAACTCGGGTGGCCGACTCGAATCGGCGTTGGACTTAGCCTCTGACCCGAACTGCAGCCCCTCCTCTCCCCCTCCGCCGGGGAGAGGGTGGGGCTCCGCGTCTTCTAGGAATCAAACCTCCTGGGCGGCCCGGCGAAGTCGCAGCAAAACCTCGAACATCCAACATCGAACATCCAACGCCAAATGGACGGAGTTTCGATTACTTCGAAGTTCAATGTTGGATGTTCGAGGTTCCTTTCGATTCATTGCGACCGGCGGCGATTCTGACCGATGCTGTTACAGTGCATCACAGCCGCAACCGAAAGGCGGTTCAATGACGAATTGACGAAGCCCAAATGACGAAAGAATGACGAATGATCGAATGCCCAATTATCCCAGCAGTTCCGACGCGCCCAGCCGCAGGCCGTTATTTTATGTCCTCAGACGGCCAAAGCCCGAATCAAACGACAACCACGATTGGCTTGCCGACCGGTGAAATCTGCGGTCCCAGATCGTTCCGAACCTCTGAGCCCGATCTCAGTTGCTCGTCCTTCGCCATTCGTCATTCTTTGGTCATTCGTCGTAGTCCTTCGTCATTTTCATCTCAATAAAACGCCTTTTCAGGGCGACAAAGGGCCGGCTTCTTGCGCGGGCCGCAGCGCCGGGTTGTCGAGGTCGAGGCGGTAGAGCACTTGGTTGTAATCGTATCGAGGAGTTGGCGCGGGCTTGTCGGCAAATTGCATCGTGTAGGTGCCTTCAAAAATGAGGATTGGCGAATCGGCCGGCGTGAACTCGGGATGCAGGCGCGGATTGTAAAACGTGTAGTTCTCGTGGCTCAAGATTTTCACCGCCGCTCCCCACGGGCCGGTGGGCGCATCCGCTTCGGCATACCACAATTCGCCGAAGACCGAAGGCTGTCCGAAAGCCTGCATAAAGATCGTGACCCAACGTTTGCGCCAAGGATTCCAGGCGATCGATCCGCTGTGCGGTTTGACGGGCTTTCCGTCCGTGGCGGAGACGAGATTCTCCTGCGGCTTGAGAACTTCCCAAGCCCTTGAGTCCTGCCAACCCTCGAATGTCGCCGGACAGCGCAGTGTCGGGAGAGGATTGCCGAAGAGCACCCATTCCTTGCCGAGATCATCCTTCCACAGAACCGGATGGCCTTCCGGATAAGGCGGCGGCTTCGGCTGTGTTTCGGATTTGTTCCAAAGCACTCGCAACAGCTCGAAGCTCGCCGTCGCATCGTTCCACACGCAGAGACCGCACAGGTAAGCATCCATGGGTGGTTTCACCTTAACGTAGGATCCAACGAGCCGCGGCGTCCCCGTTTTGTCCGGGAGACTGACGTAGCCGGTAACCCACGTCGGACCTTCGCCGGACAGATGCGCGATGGCGCGGGGTCTCCCCTTTTCGTCCGTAAAGTAGTCAAGATCGAGCCGCAAGGGCGGCGCGAAATCGGTCAATGGCCGAAGAGCGGTGGTCGCGCTTGTGCCATGGAAAATGCCCAGTGGATAGTGCGCGACCGTGGTGTCGCCCCACAGCCAAAAGAGCCGTCCGCGATGGACCGCATTTTGGACGCTGTCGCAGCCGAGGATCCCCGATTCACGCCAATCCAGCGCCCGGCCGAGCTTCTGGCTTTCCGCGAAGATTCCCCCTCCCGTGATTCGGCCGAGCCGTCGCGCAACCACCGTGCGGATCACTTCCACCTTCAGGGCTTTGCCGGGTTCGGGCTTTAACCGCACTCCACGAATGCCAAATCCATCCTTGGGAGCCTCGTAGCCATGTCCAACGACCTCAAACCATGTGTCGCGCCCCATCAATTCAGGGAGATCGAAGGCAATCACGCCGGCATTATCCGTGACGAACCGCGCCTGATGTGTCGTGCGCAATTCAATCAGCGGGACAGGCCAGCCCGATTCCTTCTCGACGACCTCGATGCGGCACGGCTCGCCGGCCAGCAGCCCGCCGGACAACGCTGGCAGGCCAAGCCGCAGCGTGACAACAGCGAGCGCGGGCCAGCCAAGTTCTCGCCTAAAGATTTCACATGTTCGTTTGTTAGACGCGCATTTTGAAGGCAGGGACGGCGCGCATGCGCTGTCCCCGCAGCGTGCAGCGGCGGAACCGTGTGAACGGCCGGTCAAGGAGTCCTTTCTCCCGGCCGGAAGAGTTCCGCGCCCGCACGGCGCGGGGACGCCGCGGCGCTGCGTCCCTGCCTTTCTTGACGTGTGAATTTTGCAGACTAGGGCAAGGGCACGCAATCGACGTTTCATAGCGCAATCCGTTTCATGGTATCTCTTGGATGCTGCGGCAGCCGATTCCATTCAAAGCGACTGGAGACAATGGGAGCAGGCACCGTAGCCGCTGCGTCGGTGGAATTACAGAGGAGACCGTGGGATGGACTACACGCGGAAGGTTTGTAGTCCTGCCTTTAGGCGGCCCGAACCGGCTAAAGCCGGGACGACAAACGCCGATCTGTCGTTCATCCAACGGTCTCGTCAATAAGTTACGCGTGACGCCTTACGCCTTACGCTTCACGCGTCAGACAGGGTCCGCCCCGTTACCTCGGCGGCTACGAATAAACTGTTCAACATTGCTTCGCGAAAGCCTTTTTGATCGACGCAAAAAGCTTTTCGCCCAAGAGCCGGGTTTGTTCCGGGAGATCGATCATGTTTCGCATCTGCCGAATGTCCGCGGCGACACGTTTGCCGACCGCACGCTTATCGAACGTCACATTGGCGGAGCGGAGGGCGATCTCAACGCGCTTGGCTAATGGGGGTCCCGGGGGCAGCGCAGATAGTGACAAGGCAGCGGCGGGGAGGTGATTCTCATAGGTCTTCTGGACGCGCGCCAGATAAAAGGCCTCGGGGAAGAGGTCTTCGATGGAACAGTCCTGCGCCGGGTTGCCAATCGCTTCGGCCATGTCGAGCGTGGCCACCTTCTGGCCGGGGTACTTGGGCAGCCAGCGGTTGACCAACGCTTCGCGCGCGGCCCGGCTGGCAGGATCGTTTTCGTAGAGCGCCAAAACCTCTTGGCCTTGGCCGGCCATGAAGGCGGCCAGGTAAGTCAGCTCAGCGGCGCCGCCGGCCGGAGTCACTAACACGTCCGGTGGCAGCCCGTCCCTTCCGGCTTTGCGGAACATGTGGGAAAGTTCGGTGAGAATCCAGTATTCCTCGGCGCCTAGGATGACGAGATTTTGTTCGGCCACCGGCCAGTTCCTTCGCCCTTGAATCCCCAACGCCGCCTGCACCACAAACTTCCCGGCGGGCTGGCATGTTGTCAGATCGTCCGAGACGACCGATCCCTTCGCGGTTTCGCTGATGACGCGAATGCGCTCGGGCTGCTGCAAGTCAATCAGCATCGGCGCCTTCTCGGCGCAGGCCTCGGGGCCAATCGCGAGCCATCGAGTAGGATTCAGGCTTGAAGGGGTTGAACTGATGGAGGGCTTTCAACAGCGAGGTCTTGCCCGCCTCATTTTTGCCGACGAGAACCGTTGGATTGGAGACATTGACCCAGTCCGAATCGAGGAAGCACCTGTAATCTTGGATTCTGAATCGTGTCAGTCTCATGCGTTGGTCTCCGCCAGTTCCATGTCGCACGAAGGTTTACTGTCCAAGCCGCGGCTGGGATAGTGGGGCGAAGACCTGAAGCCCAGCGTCCGAACCCGCAGCCGTCGGACGAATCTTGGGGCGATCACCCCTCTCCGAGGGGGAAGAATGTCGATTTCCCCCTCTCCCAGCGGGAGATTGCCGGGATGCACTGCTGTTGAATTAAGATCAACCGGCCGTTTCTTGCTCTTAATCGCGCTCTTACTCATACTCCGGAACACCTTGGAGAGATCAATATTAGGAGTAAGAGTAAGAGCAAGGCCTGATCGGGATAAAATTGAATTCATTCTTAGTTCAACAACAGCGGGGCCGGGGTGAGGGAGAGATGCAGCCAACTCCCGACGACTACGGTTTGTCCAAGCCGTCCACCCTCACCCTGACCCTCTCCCTCAAGGGAGAGGGTGAGAATTGCAG
>JACQWK010000634.1 GCA_016209525.1 Verrucomicrobiota bacterium | reverse complement strand
GCGTGCGGTGGCTCCGCAACCGAAACGGCGCGCGGCCTTCTAGGCCGCAGCCGGTGGTTTCCGTAGAGGACTCTGGGAGAGCTTCGAGCGTCGCGGGCGTTTGGAGCCGCTGCGGCCTGGAAGGCCGCGCGCCGGACGAATCGTCGCAGCCTGCGAGGAATTCAGGCGATACGGCAGAGTGCAACTCTGCGCTAGCGACCGTCGGCGCACCCGTGTGGCCGGCGCGGGCGCCGGCCACGGCACGCGAGGCGCGTGCGCTCCCCAAATTCAACCGTGAATTGTCTGGGCTGAATTAAATGAACACACGCCTTCTCATCATCGAAGACAATCAGGAGAATCTGGAGTTGATGGTTTATCTCCTCGGAGCGTTCGGTTACGAAACCGCGTCCGCCATCACCGGCGAGGAGGGCCTGAAGGCCGCCCGCCAACAGCGCCCCGCCCTGATCGTCTGCGACATTCACCTGCCCGGACTCTCCGGCTATGAAGTGGCCCGCCGGATCAAGAGCGAGCCCGCGCTGCGCGACATCCCGCTGGTGGCGGTGACGGCGCTGGCCATGGTCGGCGACCGCGACAAGGTGCTGGCGGCCGGATTCAACGGCTACATCTCCAAACCGATCGCGCCTGAAACGTTCGTGCAACAAATCGAAGCCTTTCTGCCCGCAGGCTGGCGCCCGCCACCGCGACCGGCGGCGGTTTCGACGCCCGCTCCTTCGGTCCCGTCGCCCGCCAAGCGTGCCACCATCGTGGTTGTGGACGATGCGTTGACCAACCGGGAACTGATTCGCAGCACGCTCGAACCGTTCGGCATTGAAGTCGTGCTCGCCAGCAGCGTCGAGGAAGCGCTGACCGTGCTGCGCCGGTCTCCGCCCGACTTGATTCTCTCCGATATGCACATGCCGGAAGACGACGGGTTGGATTTTCTGCGCATGGTCACGGCCGATCCGCAATTAAGCGCCATTCCTTTTGTGTTCATCAGTTCGTCGGACTGGACCGAGGAGGAACGCGCGCGGGCGTTGACGGTGGGGCCCACGCGCTTCCTGTCGCGACCCATCGAGCCGCAGAGGTTGATTGACGAAATCAACGCGTGTCTGGAAAACCGGAGGAAGGAGTAGCCATGGCCAAGATTCTTGTGGTGGACGATCGTCCGATCAACCGCGAATTCCTCATGGCGCTGCTGCCCTACGGCGGCCACCAGGTGTTGGAGGCCGTGGACGGCGCCCAGGCTCTGGAGGTCGTGCGGGCCGAAGCTCCCGACCTGGTGATTTCAGACATCCTGATGCCGACCATGGACGGCGTCGAATTCGTCAAGCGTCTGCGCACCGAATCGACGCGTTCGGCCACACCGGTGATTTTCTACACCGCCACATATCGCGTGCAGGAAGCGCGCAAGCTGGCTGACTCCTGCGGCGTGACGCACGTGCTCGCGAAACCTTCCGAGCCTGAAATGATTCTCAAAACGGTCAATGAAATGATGGGCGCGGCCACACAGGCAGCAACCCCGGCGCCGCGGTTGCCCTCCCCACCCTCAGGCTTCTTGTCGGCCAACGCGGACGTTCAAGGGTTGGGCGCATTGGGCAACCGGCTGAACGACCACCTCACGGACCTGCAGCGGCTGAACGAACAGATGGCCACCGTCCTGCACCACGGCACGATCTTGGCAGCCGAACGCGACCGTCTGACGGAGATATGCAACCGGTTGGCCGAATCTTCCCCCCGGCTCCAGGCGCTCAGCTTGCGCGTGGCCGCGCTGCTCGAACTCGGACTCGATCTGGCTTCGGAACGCGGCGTGACGCGGCTGCTCGATGTCTTTTGCCGCGGCGCGCACAATATCATGAGCGCGCGTCACGCGGCGGTCGGCATTCTGAACACCGAAGGCCAAACCTTGCGTTACTTCGTCAACAAAGGTCTGAGCGCTGACCAACAAACCGAACTCCGCCACCCCGCACAGACAGACGTGTTCCGCCGCTTGCTGAAACAAAGCCAATCCGTGCGCCTGCGCGATCTCGGCGGCGACCCGCAGAAAGCCGGATTGCCCGCCACACATCCGCCGATCCACAATTTCCTGGGCGTTCGGATCGCCACCGCCCGGCAGGTGTACGGCTGGATTTATTTCGCGGACAAACTCGGCTCGGACGAATTTAGCGACGAAGACGAGCGGCTCGCGCTCACCCTCGCGGCCCAGGCCGCGACAGCCTACGAAGGCATCAAGCTCTTTGACGACTTGCAGCATCACGCCGAAGCGTTGCAGAGGGAAGTAGCCGAGCGCCAACGGGCCGAAGCCGAGGTTCGCCGCTTGAACGAACAGCTCGAACAGCGCGTGCGCGAACGCACCGCCGAGTTGGAGGCGGCCAACCAGGAGCTGGAAACCTTCAGCCATTCCGTCTCGCACGATCTGCGCGCGCCCTTGCGCGGAATCGATGGCTGGAGTCTGGCGTTGCTCGAGGATTGTGGCGAGCGACTCGACGCCCAAGGCCGGAATCATATCGCCTTGGTGCGATCCGAGACGCAGCGCATGGGCCAGCTCATCGATGATCTGCTCGACCTGTCGCGCGTGGGCCGGAGCGAGATGCGGCATGAAAACGTGGACTTGAGCGCGCTTGCGCAATCCGTGGCCGACGAACTGCGGAGCCGCGAGCCCGAACGGCGCTTGGAGTTCGTCGTGACGCCCGGTCTCACCGTCGAAGGCGACGGTCGGTTGCTGCGGATCGCCCTGCAAAACCTGATCGGCAACGCCTGGAAGTTCACCGGCCAACGGAAGCAGGCAAAGATCGAATTTGGATTAGTGGATCAATGGATTGATGGATTAGCGGGGCGCAGCCTCCCCATTGATTCAGTCATCCACCAATCCACTAATCCACTAATCCACCAATCCGCCGATCCGTCGATCCGCTCCGACACTCCTGTCTTCTTCCTCCGCGACAACGGCGCGGGCTTCGACATGGCCTACGCGACGAAGTTGTTCGCGCCCTTTCAACGCATGCACAAAGCCAGCGAGTTTCCCGGCACGGGCGTGGGTCTGGCCACGGTGCAGCGCATCATTCGCCGGCATGGGGGCAAAGTTTGGGCCGCAGCGAAGGTCGATGAGGGCGCGACGTTTTATTTCACCTTGAGCGGAAGGAAGGGAAGCGTGTGAATGTGAACCAAGAGGCTGGCGCCACAAAATGCCCGAGGAGGATTGTCACCCGGTCGTCAACCGGCAAAAGGAGCAATCAAGGAAATCGGATCCCGACCGTTGCGTCGGTAAAACTGGAAGTCTCGATCGGTGGTGCAGACCAACGCATCAGCATGGATTTCAGCCAGGCGCACTACACAAGCATCCGCAAAATCCATCGGGGCATCGGCGTATTGTTCCAGCAATCTGCGGACAAAGGACAGCTCGCCCGCCAAAGAAACCGGTGTCAAGCGGCCCCGTTCTACGAACTCCATAACCTTGCCACAGGCGATCCCGTCCTTGGCCGCAAGGTGACAGACCTCGGCGAGCACGGCTTCGCAGACCATGCCCTGCGCGGGCATTTGAGCGAAGGCCTTTCGCACCCAACCATGGTGCTCATCACGAGGGCAAAGCCACGCCACCAAAGGACCGGTATCCAGGATGAACCGGGATTTCATCGGCCAAAGTCGGCGAGATGCGCTTTGTTCGTGGAGAGGTCAGTATGCTCTCCGCTTCCAATTCCCGCCAAATCCTGGACCAACTCGGCCAACGAACTGGTGGGATCTGCGCCTGCAGACGTTGCCGTTCCGGAAGTGAGAATAGTGAGCAACGCGCGAGCTTTCTCCGGCAGCGTTTCCGAACCGCACGGGCGGATGCGGCCTCCGTCCAACTCAACTTCCAATGTTCGATAGCTCATGACTCTACCCTATACAGACACACTCCCAAAGCAAGCGCATCCACCTCACCTGCCCGGAGCGCGGACAGTTTGTCCGTGCGAGCCGCTTCGGGCGTCTTGGAACTCGCGGACCGGGCTGTCTGTGCCCCGGTCGGTTTGGATTCCTGGCCCGCGACCGGTTTGCAGACCCAAAGCCTTCCGCTCAATCGCAAATCCAAAATCTAAAATCTGCAATCATGTATGAGCGAGAAAGTCATCCTGCTGGTCGAGGACAACCCGAGCGACATTGGCCTGGCGCGCCGCGCGTTGGAGAAGAAACGCATTGCCAACCAACTGGTCGTCGCCGAAGACGGCCAGGAGGCGCTCGATTATCTCTTCGGCACCGGCCAGCATGCGGGCCGTGACGTTCGCCAATGTCCCGCGGTGGTGTTGCTCGATCTCAAATTGCCGCGCGTGGATGGGCTGACGGTTCTGCAACGCATCCGTGCCGATGCGCGCACTCAGCTCGTGCCTGTGGTGGTTTTGACGACCTCGAAGGAGGACGAGGACTTGATCAAGGGTTACCGGCTGGGCTGCAACAGTTACATCCGCAAGCCAATTGATTTTAACCAATTCGCCGAAGCGGTCGGCCAGTTAGGCCTCTATTGGCTGGTGCTCAATGAGGCGCCGCCGGTGAAATTATGACCCGAACTTGCCGATCGCACGCTTCGCGGGGAGCACACGCGCCCTCGCGTGTTCCCACCGGCGCCCTCGCCGGTATGGGTCTAACGGAGCGCGGCGTTCCAGGCCGCAGCCGCCGCAATATTGCTGCCCGCGTCGAATCGCCCTCCCGGCCCGCGAAGTGCGAACCCGCCGCGGCCAAGATGGCCGCGCTCCGCGCTAACTCCATACCCAGCTTGAGCTGTGGGCTACAGTCTATTGCTGCTCCGCAGCGCCTGACTGCCTGGGCTCAAAAGCGGGTTTGTGCCCCGCCCCACCTCCCAGCTTCATGAGTGATTGGAGGTTGATATGCCAAATCTGAACATCCTCATCATCGAAGATTCCGAAAGCGAGGCCGGGCTGCTTGTGCGCGAATTGCGGCGGTCCGGCTATGAAGTGACTTCCCGCCGCATCGAAACCGAGGCGGACATGCTCACGGCTCTCCAAACCGCGGCGTGGGACGTGATCCTGAGCGATTACAGCATGCCGCACTTCAGTGGATTGGCCGCGCTCCGGCTCATCAAGGAGCAACGCCTGGACATCCCGCTCATCTTTGTGTCCGGCACCATCGGCGAGGACGCCGCGGTCATGGCGATGAAAGAAGGCGCGGTCGATTACCTGTTGAAGGACCGGCTGGCGCGCCTCGGCGCCGCGGTCGCGCACGCGCTCGAGACCCGACAACTCCGCGAGAAGAGAAAGCTGGCGGAAGAGCAACTGCGCCTGCAACAGAGCGCACTGGAATCGGCCGCCAACGCCATCGTCATTACCAACACGCGTGGCGAGTTGCTCTGGGCGAACCCGGCCTTCCACACGATGACCTGTTACGCGCCGGCGGAGGTAGCCGGCCAATGCTTGCGTTTCTTGAAGTCGGGCCGGCACGACGAGGCCTTCTATCGCGACCTCTGGGAAACCATCCTCGCGGGCCGAGTGTGGGAAGGCGAAATCATCAATCGCCGCAAGGACGGCACGCTGTATCCGGAACGCATGACCATTACGCCCGTGCGCGCAGCCGATGCAGGGATCACGCATTTCATTGCGGTCAAGCAGGACGTGACCGAGCGCAAGAAACTGGAAGGTGAGGTGGAATTCCGGGAGCGCCAGATCAGCTCCTTCTTCAGCGGGGCCGCCGCCGGATTGGCGATTCTGGACGCGAATCTCTGTTTCGTTCAGATCAATGGCGCTCTGGCTGAGATAAATGGAGTGCCCGCCGACGAGCACATTGGAAAAACCGTTTCGGAGATCGTTCCCCATCTGGCGCCGGAAGTCGTGCCGCTGGTCGAACATGTGATCGCCACGGGCGATCCCATATTCACTATCGAACTCTCCGGAGAAACCCCACGCGAACCGGGCGAGCAGCTGCAAGG